>NZ_JBSFFN010000027.1:0-118303 GCF_053596135.1 Streptomyces sp. NPDC001770
GCGACCCTCGCCGCGGCGAACCTGGTCTTCCTGCTGCTGCTGGTCGGCGGCGGGGTGATCGTGCCGATGGAGAAGTTCCCGGACGCGGTGGCCGGGACACGGTCGTGTCCCGGCCTCCGCGCACGCGGGCTCGGATCGGCGCGAGGGTTCAGATCTCCCTCGCGGGCCAGTCCAGCAGCCGGGCACCGATGACCGCCGTCTGCAGGGTGTAGCGGTGCACCGGGTCGGCGAGGTCGGAGCCGGTCAGCTGGTGGATGCGCTCCAGCCGGTACGTCAGCGCCCGCACGCTCAGCGACAGCCGCCGGGCGGTCTCCGCCGCCACGCACCCCGACTCGAAGTACGCCGTGAGGGTCCGCAGCAGCGGTTCGGCCCCGCCCCGGGCCTTCTGGAGCGGGCCCAGCCGACTGCGCACCAGGTCCACCATGGCCTGCCGGTCCCGGGTCAGCACGGGGTAGACCAGCAGATCCGCCGCGTGCAGCACCGGTTCGTCGAGCGCCAGCCGCTCGGCGAGCTCATGGGCTTCGAGCGCCTCGTCGTACGACTGCACGACACCGCCCGGACCGTGGTGGGGACGGCCGATGGAGGCCCGTCCGCCGCCGGTCGCCGCATGGGACTGCTGGGCGAAATAGAGGAGTACGTCCGGCCGGCTGCCCGGCGCGATGCAGATCAGACGGCCGTCCTTCGTCGTCAGCAGGATCTCCCGCCCGCCGAACCGGGCCAGCATCGCCGCCTCCACGCTGCGCGGCACCGCGTCCGTCTCGGTGTACACCTCCGGGCCCACGGCCACAGCGACCGCGTGCGCCCGCGACAGATGCAGCCCGAACCGGCTGGACCGCTCCGCGAGGCGGCCGAGGTCGCTGCGCCCGTAGAGCAGATCGTCGATGAACTCGCGGCGAGCCGCCTCCTCGCGGCGCACCGTCATCCGCTGCGCCCCCTCGAAGCCTTCCGCGAAGGCGTCCACCGCCTGCTCCACCGCGTGGAGCACGGCGTCCGTCGAGCCCGCGCCGCCCCGGGCCGCCGCGCACGGCCAGTGCGCGCGGGTCTGCGCGAGGTGGAGGGCGATCAGTCCGCGCAGCTGGAGCCCGGCCTCCGCGGCCTCCCGGCCCAGCTCACGGCGCTCCTCCAGCTCCTTGTGCGTCAACCGCCTTCCGGTTGAGCCCACTTCCTCCAGGACCTGAACGTAGTTTCCCAGTACCTCGACGGGTATGCGCGCTTCCGCCATCACCCTTCCCCTCCCCATGGTTCCCGTACGTATATGTAGCGCACATCCGTCCGTGCCACGGCCCGGCAACCCCCTTGCCCCAGGACTGCCGGAATCCGGCAGTGCGCGAAGTCCCCTCCGGATGGCACGATCCGTGCAGCACCACACGGGGGATCGACCACCTCATTGACGGTGCTCTGACGGGGGATCAGCGGGGGAAGCACGGGGGGAATCGGGGGAACGGCCCGGCGACGGGTCCCGGCGACGGGGCTCGTACCGGGTTCCCGCTCCCTCCGCATCCTTTCCTCCCCGGCCCCGGCCCTGAGTTCGGCACACGGATCACCGAGTCCCGTACCGACCCGACAGGAGCAAGGCATGCTGGGTTTCGTGTCCTCTCTCCCCCAGCAACCGCAGCGCCCCCAACGCCCGCCGGTCTCCGGCCACATGGTCGTCTGCGGTGACGACGCGCTCGCCCGGCGACTCGCCGTGGAACTGCGGTACGTCTACGGGGAACGCGTCACCCTGATCCTCCCGCCCGGCCCGGACGCCGCCCAGCCGGACCTCCCGCTGAACCAGCGGGCCCGCGCCTCCGCCCTGTTCGGCCGGATGTCCGCGGCGATGAGCCGCACCGGCACGGGTACCGCTCCCCTGGACGGCGTCGGGTCCGGCGACAGCGACACCAACGCCGGGGTGGATCCCGTCGTCATCATGGAGTCGGCGGAACCCTCCGACGACGTCCTGGAGGAGGCCGGTGTCGGCCGGGCCGCCGCCCTCGCCCTCGTCTACGAGGACGACGAGCGCAACATCCGGGCCGCGCTCACCGCCCGCCGCCTCAACCCCCGTCTGCGCCTGGTGATCCGCCTCTACAACCGCAAGCTCGGCGTCCACCTGGAGACCCTCCTCGACCAGGCGGCGGCCTTCGCCGTGCCCGGACTCGATCCGGCCGCGCTGGACGCCAGCACCACCGTCCTCTCCGACGCCGACACCGTGGCACCGGCTCTGGCCGCCACCGCGCTGACCGGCAGCAGCAAGGTCGTCGAGGCGGAGGGGCTGCTGCTGCGCGCGGCCGAACGCACCCCGCCCGGCCCCGGTGAGCGGGCCGACCCGGGACTCTGCACCCTGGCGCTCCTCTCCTCCACCACCGTCGACCCGGCCGGCGCCGAGGGCTCCGACAGCAGCGGCGACGAAGGACCGCGGCTGCTGCCCGACGAACGCTCCGTGGCAGCGGCGACCGGGCGCGGCACCATCGTCCTGGAGACCGTCAGCAGGTCGGTCCCGGACCGGCCCGCAACCCGGATGGGCGGCAGGGGCGCCCCGCTGAGCCAGGTGTTCTCGCGGCGGCTGCGCTGGTCGGCCCTGGGCGTCGCGGCGGCCGTGGTCGCCCTGGCGGTGGCCTCGGTCCGGACGACCGGCGACAGCGCCCCGCACTCGGTCTACCTGACCCTGCTCGACCTCTTCGCCATGGGGGACCCGGCGGAGGACACCGCACCCTCCGCCCGCAAGATCATCCAGCTGCTGTCCGGGGTGGCCGGACTCCTGCTGCTGCCGCTGCTGATCGCGGCGGTCCTGGAGGCCTTCGGCACCCTGCGCACCGCCTCCTCGCTCCGCCGCCCGCCGCGCGGCCTCTCCGGCCACGTGGTCCTGCTCGGCCTGGGCAAGATCGGTACGCGCGTCCTCGTACGCCTCCGCGAGCTCGGCATCCCCGTGGTCGTCGTCGAGGAGGACCCGAACGCCCGGGGCATCCCGCTGGCCCGCTCCCTGCACGTGCCGACCGTCATCGGCGACGTCACCCAGGAAGGCGTGCTGGAGGCGGCGAAGATCAGCCGGGCCCGCGCGCTGCTCGCCCTGACCAGCATCGACACCACCAACCTCGAAGCGACGCTCTACGCCCGGTCGATCAAGCCCGACCTGCGGGTGGCCCTCCGGCTCTACGACGACGACTTCGCGACCGTCGTCTACCGCACCCTGCGCACCGCCCACCCGGGAGCCACCACCCGCTCCCGGTCGGTGACCCATCTGGCCGCCCCCTCCTTCGCCGTGGCGATGATGGGACGGCAGATCCTCGGCGCCGTCCCGGTCGAGCGGAAGGTGATGCTCTTCGCCGCCCTGGTGGTGGGGGGACACCCGCAACTGGAGGGTCATACCGTCGCGCAGGCGTTCCGGGCCGGCGCCTGGCGGGTGCTGGCCCTGGACACCACCCCGCCCGACGACCGGGCACCCGATTCCGCCGCACCCCTTTACGGCGCCGGGAGCCGGCAGCGCATCTCGGGGCTGATCTGGGACCTGCCGGACGGGTACGTGCTCAAGGCCGAGGACCGCGTGGTGATCGCCGCGACCCGGCGCGGACTCGCCGAGCTGCTGCGCAGGCAGCGTGCGGCCTCCGGGCGGCGCTGAGGCGGCGGTGGGTCCGGTGGGGAGCGTTTCACGTGAAACGCTCCCCACCGGACGGCGCTCCACGCGGGGGCCGGCCTCTCCCCGGCCGGTTCGGCCTCACCCGTTCCGCCTCACCGTTCGGCCTCACCCGTTCGACCTCACCCGTTCGACCTCACCCGTTCGACCTCACCCGTTCGGCCCAAGAACGCTCCCCGTCGAAATTCCCGTCATGCGGTAATGGGCCGTGTTGTCCCCCGAATGGCAGGACCGCGAGAGAGGGAGAAGCACATGCCCGTCTGCACCACGCGTGACGGAGTCGAGATCTTCTACAAGGACTGGGGCCGAGGGCGGCCCGTGGTCTTCATCCACGGGTGGCCGCTCAACGGCGACGCCTGGCAGGACCAGCTCAAGGCCGTCGCGGACGCCGGCTACCGGGGCATCGCGCACGACCGCCGGGGCCACGGCCGGTCCACTCCGGTGTGGGACGGCTACGACTTCGACACCTTCGCCGACGACCTCGACGACCTGATCACCCAGCTCGACCTGCGGGACGTCACCCTGGTCGCACACTCCATGGGAGGCGGCGAACTGGCCCGGTACATCGGCCGGCACGGCACCGAGCGGATCAGGTCCGCCGTCCTGCTCTCCGCGATCCCCCCGCTGATGCTCCAGGGACCGGAGAACCCGGAGGGCGTGCCGCAGAGCGTCTTCGACGGCATCAAGAAGGGCATCCTGACGGAGCGCTCGCAGTTCTGGAAGGACACCGCGGTCGGCTTCCACTCCGCCAACCGCGAGGGCAACAAGGTCACCCAGGGCAACAAGGACGCGTTCTGGTACATGGCCATGGCCGAGACCATCGAGGGCGGGGTCGCCTGCGTCGACGCCTTCGCCTCCACGGACTTCCACGAGGACCTGAAGAAGTTCGACGTCCCCACCCTCGTCGTGCACGGGGACGACGACCAGGTCGTGCCGATCGACGCCACCGGCCGCAAGACCGCGAAGCTGGTGAAGGACGCCACGCTGAAGGTCTACGAGGGCGGCTCGCACGGCATCGCGCTGGTGCCGGGCGACAAGGAGAAGTTCAACAAGGACCTGCTGGACTTCCTCAAGAAGTGACCACGGAGCGACCGGTGCCGGGCGCCGCACCCCCACGCGCCGCCCGGCCCACGCCCCGGCGGACCGGGGCCCCTACCGCAGCGTCCCCATGGCCTCCCGGACCTCGTCCAGGGTGCGTTCGGCGATCGCACCGGCGCGATCGTTCCCGGCGCGCAGCACGGAGCGTACGTACCCCAGGTCCCGCGCGTACTCCGCGCGGCGGGCCCGGACGGGCGCCAGCCGGGTGTTGACGGCCTCCGTCACGGTCCGCTTGAGCACGGCCGCCCCGCCGTCCCCGATCGCCTCGGCGACCTCGTACGGGTCACGGTCCTGGCAGAGCGCGGCGAGCAGCACGAGGTTGGAGACGGCGGGCCGGTTCTCGGGGTCGTAGGAGATGCGCCGCTCGGCGTCGGTCCTCGCGCCCTTGACCAGCCGGGCGGTCTCGTCGGCGGTCGCGCCGAGGGCGATGGCGTTGCCGCGGCTCTTGCTCATCTTGCCGCCGTCGGTGCCGAGCAGCAGCGGGGCGGCGGAGAGCAGCGCCTCGGGCTGCGGGAAGACCGGTGCGTACCGCTCGTTGAAGCGGCGGGCGACGGTCCGGGTGAGCTCCAGGTGCGGCAGCTGGTCCTGGCCCACCGGGACGAGGTTGCCCTTGCAGAAGAGGATGTCGGCGGCCTGATGGACCGGATACGTGTACATCAGACCGCTGACGGCCGCCTGGCGGGAGTGGGCGATCTCGTCCTTGACGGTGGGGTTGCGGCCCAGTTCGGCCACCGAGACCAGACTGAGGAAGGGCAGCAGCAGCTGGTTCAGGGCAGGTACCGCACTGTGGTTGAAGATCGTCGAACGCGCGGGGTCGATGCCGATGGCCAGGTAGTCGAGGATCAGCCCCTCCATCGTCCCGGCGAGCCGGTCGACCACGTCCCGGTCGGTCAGCGCCTGGTAGTCGGGGATCAGCACGAAGACCTCCACGCCCAGGTCCTGGAGCCGGACCCGGTTGTGGAGGGTGCCGAAGTAGTGCCCGAGGTGGAGGGGGCCGGTCGGCCGGTCCCCGGTCATCACCCGGAAGCGGCCCGGCTCCGCGGCGAGCTCCCGCTCCAGCTCGGCGCTGCGCCTGCGGGCGGTGGCGACGGTGGACGCGGCGAGCGGGGACGCGGCGGTGAGCGGAGCGGCGTCCGGGGCGGTGGTCGGGGTCGGCGGAGCCGTGGGAGGCGTGGTCATGGGATCTCTCCTCGCGAGGTGTGGCTGCGTGGAGGACGGCCCCGCCGGTGGAGCTGATCCGTGTCCGTCTCCCCGTCGCGCGCGTCTCGGGCGCCGTACGCGGGAACGGAGGAGGGCCGTCCGTGTCGAACGGCCCTGGTTCCGTGCGGAAGGGGTGCCGCTCCTAGGAGGAGCGCCACCAGTTCCGGCACGGTACGGAGGTCATGGGGCGAGTGTAACGCGCACCTTTCAGCCCGCACCCGGGATCGGCGGCGCCCGCAGCACCCGGAAAACCGGTGGCGGCACGCGCACCCACCCCTCCAACAATGGCCGTATGAACAGGACTTCGCAGGCCCGGTCGTTCGACCTCGCCGCCGCCACGTACGCCGCGAACCGCCCCTCCTACCCTCCGGAACTGCTGGACGCGGTCGAGGAGCTCGGCGGCCGCCCGGTCGAGGGCGCCGCCGTCGCCGACATCGGGGCCGGTACGGGGCTGGCGACGGCGCTCCTGCGGGACCGCGGTGCGCGGGTCCTCGCGGTCGAGCCCGGCGCCGGGATGGCCTCGGAGTTCCGCCGCCGGCTGGCCGGGGTCCCGCTGGTGCTCGGGGACGGCGACCGGCTGCCCCTGGCCGGTGCGTCCCTCGACTTCCTCACCTACGCCCAGTCGTGGCACTGGACCGATCCGCGGGCCTCCGTCCCGGAAGCGCTGCGCGTACTGCGCCCCGGCGGCGCCCTCGCGCTCTGGTGGAACGACTCGGACGCCGCAGTCCCCTGGATCGCCGCCCAGGACGCACGTCTGCGCCGGCTCTTCGGTGCCGCGGACCGCCCTCACGACCCCCGGGCCCGCTTCCGCGGGCTGCCTGCCGGGCTCGACTTCGTCCACCGGCAGATCGCCTGGTCCCGGCGCGTTCCCCTCGGCACACACCTGGCCAACGTCGCCACCTACTCCGACTTCCTGGTCCTCGGCGCGGAGGGGACGGCCGCCTTCCTCGCCGAGGAGCGCGGCCACCTGTCCGCCGCCTTCCCGGACGGGACGGTCGAGGAGCGGTACCTGGTCAGCCTGGCCGTCGCCCGCCGCTGACGCGGGGGGCCGCGGCTCCCTCGCGGGCCGGGTCCTACTTGTGGGCGTGGTCCCCCACGTAGAACAGCAGGTAGACGAAGCCCGCGAAGGCGTGGGTGGCGAAGACGTACACGAAGACGCGCAGCGCGACGCCGCGCTCCTTCCAGCTCTCGCTCTCGCTCACGGCCGCTCTCCCTCGTCCCGCACGCGCTCGGACGCGCCCCGCCCACCGGCCCCGGCGACAGCGCGTTTCCCCCAGAGTACGCACCGGGCCGCCGCCCGCCCGGAGGTCCCAGAACCCCCTGCGGACCCCCCGCACCACCCGCGATCACCTCCCCGTTCCCTCAGGGGCAACGGGTGGTGCACGGGCGGAATAGCCAGTGGGGGGTCCCCGTTGTAGGGTGGGACCAGTTAGTTCAAGCTTCAACAATATTGAAGCGGCCACAGCACAGGAGGCGGACGTCATGCAGTTCGGGATCTTCACCGTCGGGGACGTCACCACCGACCCGACGACCGGCCGGACGCCGTCCGAGAACGAGCGGATCAAGGCCACCCTCGCCATCGCGCAGAAGGCCGAAGAGGTCGGCCTGGACGTCTTCGCGACCGGCGAGCACCACAACCCGCCGTTCGTCCCGTCGTCGCCGACCACGACGCTCGCCTACATCGCCGCCCGCACCGAGAGGCTCATCCTCTCGACCTCCACCACGCTGATCACGACGAACGACCCGGTGAAGATCGCCGAGGACTACGCCACGCTCCAGCACCTCGCGGACGGCCGCGTCGACCTGATGATGGGCCGCGGCAACACCGGCCCGGTCTACCCGTGGTTCGGCAAGGACATCCGCCAGGGCGTCCCGCTCGCCATCGAGAACTACGCCCTGCTGCACAAGCTGTGGCGCGAGGACGTCGTGGACTGGGAGGGGAAGTTCCGCACGCCGCTGCAGTCCTTCACCGCCACCCCGCGCCCGCTCGACGGCGTGCCGCCGTTCGTCTGGCACGGATCGATCCGCTCCCCCGAGATCGCCGAGCAGGCCGCGTTCTACGGAGACGGCTTCTTCCACAACAACATCTTCTGGCCGATGTCCCACACCAAGAAGATGGTCGAGCTGTACCGCCAGCGGTACGCCCACTACGGCCACGGCACCGCCGACCAGGCCATCGTCGGACTCGGCGGCCAGGTGTTCATGGCCAAGAACTCGCAGGACGCCGTCAAGCAGTTCCGCCCGTACTTCGACAACGCCCCGGTCTACGGCCACGGCCCGACGCTGGAGGACTTCACCCGCGAGACGCCGCTGACCGTCGGCTCCCCGCAGGAGGTCATCGAGCGCACCCTGTCGTTCCGTGACGCCGTCGGCGACTACCAGCGCCAGCTGTTCCTGATGGACCACGCCGGGCTCCCGCTCAAGACGGTCCTGGAGCAGCTCGACATCCTGGGCGAGGAGGTCGTCCCGGTGCTCCGCAAGGAGTTCGCCGCCCTGCGTCCCGCCGGGGTGCCGGAATCCGCCCCCGTCCACCCCGCCGTCACCGCCGCCCGCGACGCCTCGAAGGAGGTCTGACCGTCATGACCGCACCCGTAGGCACCACCGCCTTCTCCACCGCCCCGCTCAGGATCGTCGCCGTGTCGGCCGGGCTGAGCCAGCCGTCCTCGACCCGGATGCTGGCCGACCGGCTGGCGTCGGCCACCCGGGAGCAGCTGGAGACCGGACAGGACCGCCGGGTCGAGGTCCGCGCGATCGACCTGCGCGACCTGGCCGTCGACATCGCGAAGAACCTGATCACCGGGTTCCCGTCGGCCGCCCTGCGGGACGCCGTCGACGCGGTGGCCGAGGCGGACGGGCTGATCGCGGTGACCCCGGTCTTCAGCGCCTCGTACAGCGGTCTGTTCAAGTCCTTCTTCGACCTGATCGAGAACACCGCGCTGACCGGGAAGCCGGTCGTGATCGCCGCGACCGGTGGCTCGGCCCGGCACTCGCTGGTCCTGGAGCACGCCATGCGCCCGCTCTTCGCGTACCTGCGGGCCGTGACCGTACCGACGTCCGTGTACGCGGCGTCGGAGGACTGGGGTTCGTCCGGCGACGAGTACACCGACGGCCTGCCGTCCCGCATCCGGCGGGCCGGTGGCGAGCTGGCCTCGGCGGTCCTGGGGCGTACGGTCTCCGGCGCCTCCCGGACGCTGGGCCTGGACGACGGGCTGGACGCGATCGTGCCGTTCGCCCAGCAGCTCGCCGACCTGCGGCTCGACTGACCGGCGCCCCGCCGTACGGACACGCGCGGCGGGGCGGCCCGACCCCGATGTCCCGAATGTCCGGTCTACTTGGAGTGGACCGGACAGCGGACCGGGCATCGGATCGAACGGGACCCCAGCGGGAGGCAGAACATGGGCAGGATCGTCGTAGGCGTGGACGGCTCGGCGTCGTCGGTCAAGGCACTGCACTGGGCGGTGCGCCAGGGCGACCTCACCGGCGACACCGTCGAAGCCGTCAACAGCTGGGAGTACCCCGCCACCAGCTGGGCGTCGATGATGCCGGGCATGCCGGAGGACTTCGACCCGCAGGCCCTGGCGACGGTCTCCCTCACCGAGGCGCTGGAGGAGGCCCTCGGCGCGGAGCGCGCGGCGGGGATCAGCAAGATCGTGGTGATCGGCAACCCGGCGCAGAACCTCATCGACCGCGCCGAGGGAGCGAACCTGCTGGTGGTCGGTGCGCGGGGGTACAGCGGCTTCAAGGCGACCCTGCTGGGATCGGTCAGCCTCCACGTCACCCAGAACGCCCCCTGCCCGGTGACGGTCGTACGCGACTGAACGCCCGGCCCGACGGCGGTGAGCGCGGTTCCCGCAGGGGCCGCCCTCACCGCCGTCGGCACGTTCAGGCCCCGCTCACTTCGCGTCGGCACTTCGCGTCGGCCCGCTCACTTCGCGTCGGCCCCGCCCACTTCCGGTCGGCCCCCTCACTTCCGGTTGTACAGCCGCATCGTGACCGGGCCGAACACCGCCACCAGCAGCGCCGACCACCCCAGCGACCAGAGAACGGCCGCCGCCGGCCAGTGGCCCGCCATCAGCTCCCGTACGGCCGTCGCCACGTGGGTCACCGGGTTGTTGTTCACGAAGGCCTGGAGCCAGCCCGGCATCGTGCTCGGATCGACGAACACGTTGCTGAGGAAGGTCAGCGGGAAGATCACCATCATGCTGACGCCCATCACCGACTTCTCGGTGCGCAGCAGCAGCCCGAACATCGTCCACACCCACGAGAAGGCGAAGGCGAAGACCAGCACCAGCGCGACCCCGGCCAGCACGCCGGGCACGCCTCCGCCGGGCCGGTAGCCGATGATCACGCCGACCGTGAGCATCACCGCCGAGGCCAGCAGATAGCGCAGCACATCGCCCAGCAGATAGCCGACCATCGGCGCGGGACGCCAGATCGGCAGGGTGCGGAACCGGTCGAAGACACCCTTGACGATGTCGGTGTTGACCGAGACCCCGGTGTACATCGTGATCATCACGACGCTCATCACCAGGATGCCCGGCAGCAGAAACTGGATGTACGCCCCGGTGGACCCGGCGAGCGCCCCGCCGAAGAGGTACGTGTACATCAGCACGAGCATGACCGGGAACGCGGTCACGTCGAAGAGCTGCTCCGGCACGTGCTTGATCTTCAGGACCGCGCGCCACCCGAAGGTGAGGGAGACGGAGAGCGCGCCCGGCCGGGGCGGGCGCTCGCCGGAGACCAGCAGCGCCGCGAGGCGCTCCGCGTCCGGCAGCGAGAAGTCGTCGGCCTCGGCGCCCGGCCCGGTGGTCGTCGGAGTCGTGGTGGCCGTCATGCCGCCGTTCCCTTCCGGTCCGTGAGGGCGAGGAAGACCTCGTCGAGGCTGGGCTGGCCCAGCGCGAAGTTGTCCACGGTGATGCCGGCCCGGGCGAGCTCCGCCAGGGCCCGCGCGGCCCGCTCGGCCGCCCCCCGCTCGGAGCCCGAGCCGTCGACCCGGGCGGTCAGCGCCAACGGGTCGGGGTCCGGTTGCACCACGGCGTCGAGCGTGCGGACCAGCACCCGCTCGGCCTCCGGCCGCTGCGCGGCGTCCCGCAGCCGCAGGTGGACCGTCCCCGAGCCCACCGACGCCTTCAGCTCCCCCTTGGTGCCCTCGGCGATCACCCGGCCGTGGTCGATCACCGCGATGCGGGACGCCAGCCGGTCGGCCTCGTCCAGGTACTGCGTCGTCAGCATCACGGTAGTGCCCTGGGCGACGACCGCCCGGACGATGTCCCACACCTGGTTGCGGCTGCGCGGGTCGAGGCCGGTGGTCGGTTCGTCGAGGAAGAGCAGGCGCGGGGTGTTCAGGATGGACGCGGCGATGTCGATCCGGCGCCGCATCCCGCCCGAGTAGTTCTTGACCTGCTTCCCGGCGGCAGGGCCCAGCCCGAAGCCTTCGAGCAGTCGCGCGGCGCGCGAGCGGGCGGCGGACCGGGAGTGGCCGAGCAGCCGGGCCAGGAGCACCAGGTTCTCCGTACCGGTGAGGTCCTCGTCGACCGAGGCGTACTGCCCGGTGAGGCTGACCAGGCCGCGCACCGCGTCGGCCTCCCGCACCACGTCGTGGCCGAAGACGCGCGCGCTGCCGCCGTCCGGTCGCAGCAGGGTCGCCAGCATCCGGACGGCGGTGGTCTTCCCGGCGCCGTTGGGGCCGAGGATTCCGTAGACGGTTCCGGTGGGGACGACGAGATCGACACCGTCCACGGCACGGTTCTCACCGAAGGCCTTCACCAGTCCGGTCGTCTCGACGGCCGGTTCGGCGCCCACCCGCACCTCCCCCGGGCAGCGGCCGGTCGGTGATCCGGTGGGCGGTCCTGTCCGTCGCCCGGTAGATCGTCCCGCCGGTGGTCCGGTCGGTGGTCCGTTCCTCGGGCCAGTCCTCCCGCGAGTAGAAGAAGTAGTACGTGGCGAGCGCCACCGGGATACCGACCGCCAGGCCGAGGATGGTCGAGCGGAGCACGCTGGTGTCGGTCAGACTCACCAGGAACCCGATCGCGCACGCCGTCAGCGCTCCGTAGGCCGCCGCCCGTGCCTCGCGCGGGATCGCGTACTCGAACCGGGCCAGCGCGTAGCAGAGCACGGCGAACGCCACCCCGGCGGCGAAGCCCAGTGCCACCTGACCGCCCGTGCTGGGGCCGCCGTCCCGCCGGATGAACGCCGCGTAGAAGCCGTAGATGACGCCGAGGAGCAGGGGCACCGCCCACACCATCGCGGTGTGACGGTGGACCGGTGTCCTGGCCTGCGATGCCCGGGACCTCGACCCGGGCATGGCTGCGTGTGTGGCCATGGTGGAGAGCTCCTTCCGTCGCCCCCGTTCACTCCAGCGCACACCCGGCCGCGCCGCCCGGCAACTCGAATGGACGACGGCTCGGGGCGCGACCACGGCCGCCGGGATTCCCTGAGGAGATGCGGACCTCTCTCTCGGTGCCCCTGTCGGCCGTGCTGCTCGTCGTGCTCGCCGTCCTGGTGCCGCTGAGCGCGCTCTCCGCCTGGGTCGACCTGGAGGTCGACGACACCGACCGGTACGTGGCCGCCGTCTCCCCGCTCTCCTCCGACCCCGCCGTGCGCGAGACCGTCGCCGACCTCATCACCGACGAGGCGATGCGGCGGATCGACCTCGGTGAGCTCCAGGAGACGATGCGGGACTTCCTGCACCAGGGCGTCCTCTCCTTCACGACGACGGACGCCTTCCGTGCCGCGTGGGACGCGGCGAACCGCACCGCGCACACCTCGATCACGGCCGCGCTCGACGGGGACTCCGGCGAGTCGGTGACCATCGACCTGGCCCCCGTGATCGAGCAGGTGAAGAAGGAGCTGGAGGTGAGCGGGGTGCCCTTCGCCGACCAGATCCCGGTCGAGCGCACCGAACTCACCGTCCTCTCCGGGGACCGGGCCGACCATGTGCGCGAGACGTTCGGATGGCTGCGGTACGCCAGCGTCTGGCCGGCCGTGGCGACCGTGGTCCTCCTCGTCCTGGTGGTGGGGCTGTCGACGGTCCGGGGCGGGCGGCGGGCCGGGCTTTTCGCCACCGCCGTCGTGGGCGGCGGACTCGTCCTGGGTGCCGTCGTGCTGCGGGTGCTGCTCGCCGTCGGCCGCGCGCAGGTGCTGGACGCGGTGCCTACGAGCGACCGGGACGGCGCGGCGGCGATCTCCGACGCGCTAACCGCCTCGCTGCGCACCACGGTCTGGTGGGTCCTCGGGGTGGGCACCGTCCTGCTGGTGGCCGGAGCCGTCGCCCGGTACCTGCTGACCGCGCGCCGCCCGGGGTGACGCGGCGGCGGTCGTTTTCGGGCGGGACGGTCGTTCGGGCGGGACGGTCCTTCGGGCGGGGCGGTCCTTCGCGCGAGCCGGGCCGCCTCCGACGTGCGGGGCGGAACGGGCCGGGCGAGAGTGGGAGCCTGAACGGTTGGGGCGACTGGAGGTTGCCGTATGCGAGCCATCGCCGTCACCGCGCTCCACGGGGAGCCCGCACTCGTCGAACTCCCCAAACCCGGTCCGGAACCGGGCGAGGTGCGGGTGCGGATCGAGTACGCGGCCCTCAACCCGTACGACTGGCAGCGCGCCGACGACCCGGCGGCGGCCGGCACGGCACCCGGGGGCCTCCCGCACATCCTCGGCGTGGACTTCGCCGGGCGGGTGGACATGATCGGCCGGGGCCCCAGCCGGTTCCGGGTGGGCGACCCGGTGTTCGGCCGGGTCACCGCCCCGCTGCCCGGCGGGGGCGCCTTCGCCGAGTACGTCTCGGTCCACCAGGACTCGCCGATCGCCCCGGTCCCCACCGGCCTGTCGCTCAAGGTCGCCGCCGCACTGCCGACCGCCGCGACCGCCGCCTGCCAGATCCTGGCCGCCACCGGCGCCGGTGAGGGCGAGTCCCTGCTGATCGTCGGGGCGGCGGGCGGCGTCGGCAGCTACCTCACCCAGCTCGCCTCCGCCCGGGGCGTCCGGGTGCTCGCCGCCGTACGCGGCGACGAGAGCCGCAGGATGGCGATCCTCGGGGCCTCCCGCACCCTCGACGTCTCCGCGGGACCGGAAGCGCTCCCCGCCGCCGTGCGGGAGCTCTGCCCGCAGGGGGTTGACGCCCTCGCCGACCTCGTCTCCGAGACCCCGGACGCCTTCGCCGAGCACGCCGCCCTCGTCCGGGACGGCGGCATCGCGCTCACCACCCGGGGCGCCGGGGGCACCCGTGCCCCGCACACCGGACCGCTCCCCGTCGACTTCCGGCTCGCGCCGACCGCACTGCTGCTCGACGCCCTCGCGACGGCGGTGACCAGCGGGGCGTTCGTCGTCCCCATCGACCTCGAACTGCCCCTGGAGAAGGCCCCCGAGGCGCTCGCGCAGAACCGCGCGGGCGGCGCCCGGGGCAAGACGGTCTTCGCCCTGAGGCCCTGCGGCGCCGCCGGACACCACGCCCCGTGACCCGCGCCGCCCCCGCCCCGGCACCGGCCGGCCCGCTCCCGCCCGCTCCGGCCCACTCCGCCCGGCGCGCCCCGGCCCGCCACGAACGCCCCCGCCGCCACGGCCCGCACCGAAGGAAGGAACTCCCATGTCCGACAGCGACATCCTCACCAACATCGACGAACTCGTCGCCGAGGAACGGTCCCTGCGCGACCGGTCCACCGCAGCCCTCGGCCTGTCCGCCGAGGAGAAGGCCAGGTTGCGTACGGTGGAGGTCCAACTGGACCAGTGCTGGGACTTGCTGAGGCAGCGCCGCGCGCTGAGCGAGTACGGCGAGGACCCCTCGTCGGCCCGGGTCCGCCCGGCCGACGAAGTGGAGGGGTACCAGGGCTGAAGCTGTCCCCCAGGCAGCATCCGGCAGACCCGCGAGGAGAGTGAGCCGTGGCCACGGCCGATATGGGCACCGGAAGGCGACGCGTGACGCCGCCGCCCTGGCTGACGAGCGGACTCCGCCCCCAGTCCACCCCCATCCCCTGGGCGGCCGTGCTGCGCGCCTCCGTCGCCATGGCCGCACCGCTCGCCGTCGGCTTCGCCGTCGACCGGCCCGCCTACGGGGCACTCGTCTCCATGGGGGCGCTCTCCGGTGTCATCGGCGACACCGCCGACGCCTACCGGATGCGCATCTACAACATCGCCGTGCCGCAGCTCTTCGGCGCCGTCGGCGTCACCCTCGGCTCGCTCGTGTACGGAACCGGCTGGGCCTCCGTCGGCGTGCTCACCGCCGTCGCGCTGGTCTCCGGAATGATGTCCACGATCGGCGCCGTGGCCTCCGTCTCCGGCCTGCTGCTCCTGCTCAACTCCGTGGTCGGCGCGGGACTCCCGATGCCCGACCCCTGGTGGGTCGCCCCGGTACTGCTCGCGTTCGGCGGGCTGGTGGTGCTGGCGCTCGCCCTGCTCTCGTGGCCGTTCCGCCGCCGGCTCCCCGAACGCTCCGCGGTCGCCCGCACCTACCGCGCGGTCGCCGCCCTGCTCGCAGCCGCCGGGACCCCCGCGTACGAACTGCACCGCCAGGACGTCACCGAACGCCTCAACACCTCCTACGACCTGATCCTCGCCCGCCGGGCCCGCTACCACGGCCGCAGCCCCGCCATGGTGGAGACGCTCTCCCAGCTCAACGTGGTGATCCCGCTCGTCGAGGCGGCGCCCGCCGCGCACGGGGAGGGACGCCGGCTGCCCGAGGCCCTCCCGGCAGCGGTACGCGCACTCGCCGACGACGTCGAACGCGGCCGCACCGGACGCCCCACCCCCGACCTGCCCCCGCCCGACTCGCCCGCCACCCGTGCCGTGGACACCGCGCTGCGCCACACGGCCACCGTCGTGCACCGGGGCGACCCCGCCCCGTACAACGTGGACGACCGGCTCGGCCGGCCCGCCGCCCTGCGCGTCCGCGTCCGGCGGGCCCTGCGGTCCGTACTGCTCTCCGAGGCGTCCTGGCGCTACGGGCTGCGCCTCGCCCTCTGCATCGGGCTGGCCCAGGCACTGACCTCGCTGATCCCCGTGGAACGCTCGTACTGGGTGGCGCTCACCGTGACCTTCGTCCTCAAGCCGGACTACGGCTCGGTGTTCTCCCGCGCGGTACTGCGGGCCGTGGGCACCACCGCCGGGCTGCTCGTCGCCGCTCCCGTGCTGGCGGAGGTGCCTTCCGGCTGGTGGTTCGTCCCGGCGATGGTGGTCCTCGCCGCGCTGATCCCGGCGCTGACGGCGAAGGGGTACGCGTTCCAGACCGCCGCCGTCACCCCGCCCATCCTGCTGCTCTCCGACCTCCTCAACCACCAGGGCGTGAACCTGGTCCAGCCGCGCTTCCTCGACAGCCTGCTCGGCTGCGCGATCGTGCTGGTGGCCGGCTATCTGCTCTGGCCGGAGAGCTGGCACACCCGCGTCGGCGACCGGCTCGCGGACGCCGTGGAGGACACCGCCGACTACATCGCCTACGCCTTCGACCTGACCAGCGAACACGACCGGGCCGAGCGGGTCCGCGCGCGCCGGAAGCTCTACCGCGACCTGTCGGCGGTGCGCTCCGAGTTCCAGCGCGCCCTCACCGAACCGCCGCCCGTGGGCACCCGCGCGGCGGCCTGGTGGCCACTGGTGGTCGCCGTCGAGCGGATCGTCGATGCGGCAACAGCCGCCCGGGTACGGCTGAATTACGGAGCGCCCCCGCCGGAGCCCGGCGAAGCCGTCATGATCGAGGGCCAGTTGCGCGAGCTCGCGGCAGGGATCCGGTCCAGCGAGACCCTGGTGGGGGTACGGTCCGACCTCACCGGCATCGAGGAAAGCGTCCTCGGCCCGCTCAGCCAGGAGGTCGCGGCCGCCCGCGCCATCGCCTCGCCGCAGCCATGACGGCGTTTCACGTGAAACACGGAGCGTGAGCGGCAGTTACGCAACGGAGCATCCGCGCGCACCGCACCGCCGTATCCACGTGCACCGCACCGGAGCGTCCACGCGCCGCTCAGCCGCGCCCCTTCCGCACCACTCAACGGGGACCGGGCTCCCGGCCCTCCCGGCCACCCTGGAGCCGCTCCATCTCACGCCGGTCGCGCTTCGTGGGACGGCCGGCTCCCCGGTCGCGGACCGGCACCTGGAGCGCCAGTTCACGCGGCGGCGGAGGCGGGCTGCTGTCGACGAAGCACTCCACGGCCACCGGTGCGCCGACGCGCTTCTTCACGATCTTCGACACGGTGACGATCCGGTCCCGGCCCTCGTGCCGCAGCCGCACCTCGTCGCCGACCCGCACGGACTGGGCGGGCTTGGCGCGTTCACCCGCGACCTTGACGTGTCCCGCCCGGCAGGCGGCCGCCGCCTGTGCCCGGGTCTTCGTCAGCCGCACCGACCAGATCCACACGTCGACCCGGACGCTGCCTGCCGCCTGCGGAGCCTCACCGGAAACCGAAACCATGGTCCGACTGTAACGGGGGAGCCCTCCGCGCGGAGACCGCTGCCGGGACGGACCACCGTGCCCCGACGCGGGAGTGGATCGTGTGCGCACCGTGACGGGGTACGTCCGTCCGGGTGTTGAGCAACAGGTCCGTCAACCGGCGGCGAAGTACGCCTGACCGCCGAACTCTTGGGTTCTCACAAGGAAACGGTTGCGCGTCGGTTCACCCGCGTGCGGGCCGGACCGCCGAACGGCCTGATCCGGCCGCTAACCTTACGTATCCGTCCTGGCCAGGGATGATTTTCCACGGGTCGGACATTTCCCGCACCCAACTCACGCGAAAGGCCTCGCCCATGGGCATTCGGAGCTTGCTGCGCAAGGTGTTCGGCCGGGAGCAGGACGAGCCGACCACGGCCACCGTTCCTCCTCAGGGTGAGCGCGCCCGGTCGACGGAGCCGGAATCGGACGCGGTCCCGGAGAGCACCCCGGCCGCCGAGCCGAAGGTGACCGTTCCCGCCCCCGCCGCCTCCCCACTCTCCTCCGCCTCGCGCTCCTCGTCGGACGCGGGTACGGGCGGGTCGGACAGCGCGGACCGGTCGGACCGGGGAGACGCGGCCGCGCTGGTCGCCGCCGCCTTCGACCAGCCGTCCACCGCCCCGCAGCCGACGGTGCCCGCCCAGAACACGGGCCCCAAGCCCGCGTCCGAGGCGAAGCCCGAACCGGCCGTCGAGGCAGAGCCTGCCGTCGGGACAGAGCCTGCCGTCGAAGCCGGGCCGGTCGCTGAGGCCGAACCGGTCTCCCTGCCCGAGCAGGCCGCCGCACCGGCCGCCGAGGTGGACGAGCGGCCCGCGGCCCCGGAGGTCGCCGAGACCCCGGAGGTCGCCGAGACCCCCGAGCTCCCGGGTACCCCTGAGCCCGCGAAGGCCGAGGCCGAGGAGCCGGCGGCCATCGAGCCCGAGGTCCTCGCCGCCATCACCATCGACATGGACCCGGAGCCCGAGCCGGAGACCGCCCCCGACCCGGAGCCCGCACCGGCACAGGCCGAGAACGCCGAAGCGCAGGCCGCGGCCGTCGAGACCGTCGAAGCTGCCGAGGCCGGGAAGACCGCGGCCGTCGCGGACGCTGCCGAGGCCCCCGAGAAGGCGAAGGCCACCGAGGCGGCCCTCGACGCGATCATCATCGACTACGAGCCCGAGCCGGCCCCCGAGACGCCCGCCACCGAAGCAACGGCCACCGAAGCAGCGGCAGGCCCCGAGGCGACGGTCCCGGCCGCCCCCGCGGCGCCCACCCCCGCTGCCGTCGCGCCCGCCACCGCCGCCAAGCCCGCCACCTCACTCGCCCGGGTGAAGTCGCGCGCCCCCGGCCTGGTCGCCCCGTACAAGTCCGCGCAGGCCGAGCTCAAGGCGCAGGGGCTGACCGGTTTCCGGGCCTCCGTCTACCTGGTGCTCGACCGCTCGGGCTCCATGCGGCCCTTCTACAGGGACGGCAGCGCCCAGCACCTGGGCGACCGCACGCTGGCCCTCGCCGCGCACCTGGACGAGAACGCCTCGGTCGACGTGGTCTTCTTCTCCACCGACATCGACGGCACGGGGACGGTCGGCCTCGAAGACCACGAGGGCCGCATCGACGAGCTGAACGCCGGTCTGGGGCGCCTGGGGCGGACCCACTACCACCGGGCGGTCGAAGAGGTCGTCTCGCACTACGAGAAGTCCGGCTCCACCGGCCCGGCGCTGGTCGTCTTCCAGACGGACGGCCCGCCGGACGCCAAGGTCGCGGCCAAGCAGGCGCTGGCCGAGGCCGCCCGGCTGCCGCTCTACTTCCAGTTCGTCGCGTTCGGCGACCACGACGCCAAGGGCTTCGACTTCCTGCGGAAGCTGGACGCCGAGCACGCCGGCTTCTTCCACGCGGGCCCCGCGCCCGCCGCGATCCCGGACGCCACGTTCTACCGGGAGATCCTCGCCGGTCTCCCCTCCTGGATCACGGCCCGCTCCGGCGGCTCGGCCGGCTGATCCGCGTACTCGGGCGAACCGCCCGAACCGCTCCACCGCACGTCACGGCGGGCCCGGTCACCGGGCCCGCCGTCCGCGTCCCAGGACCCTGCCGCGGACCGTTAGGATTTTGACCATGGCGGCCACTGGATCCGAGAAGCAGGGAGAGACGTCGTTCTACGTCTCCACCCCCATTTACTACGTCAACGACGCTCCTCACCTGGGCCACGCCTACACGACCGTCGCAGGCGACGTGCTCACGCGCTGGCACCGCCAGCGCGGCGAGAAGGTGTGGTACCTCACCGGCACGGACGAGCACGGTCAGAAGATCATGCGCACGGCCGAACAGCACGGCGTCACCCCGCAGGCCTGGTGCGACAAGCTCGTCGAAGAGGCGTGGAAGCCCCTCTGGGAGCACCTCAACATCGCGAACGACGACTTCATCCGCACCACGGAGAAGCGTCACACCGACCGGGTGCAGGAGTTCGTCCAGGACCTGTACGACAAGGACGAGATCTACAAGGGCGGGTACGAAGGCCCGTACTGCGTGGGATGCGAGGAGTACAAGCTCCCCGGGGACCTCATCCAGGCCGAGGACGGCACTCCGCTGTGCCCGATCCACAAGAAGCCGGTGGAGATCCTCAAGGAGGAGAACTACTTCTTCAAGCTGAGCGCGTACGGCCCGAAGCTGCTGGAGTTCTACGAGGCCAACCCCGGCTTCATCCAGCCGGAGTCCGCCCGCAACGAGGTCGTCAACTTCGTCAAGCAGGGCCTCCAGGACCTCTCGATCTCCCGCTCGACCTTCGACTGGGGCGTCCCGGTGCCGTGGGACGAGAAGCACGTCATCTACGTGTGGGTCGACGCCCTGCTGAACTACGCGACGGCGGTCGGCTACGGCGCCAACCAGGAGAAGTTCGACGCGACCTTCCCCGCCAACGTCCACCTGGTCGGCAAGGACATCCTCCGCTTCCACGCGGTGATCTGGCCCGCGATGCTGATGGCCCAGGGCCTTCCGCTGCCGGGCAAGGTCGCGGCCAACGGCTGGCTGATGGTCGGCGGCGAGAAGATGTCGAAGTCCAACCTGACCGGCATCAAGCCGCAGGACCTGACCTCGCACTTCGGCGTGGACGCGTACCGCTGGTACTTCCTGCGCGCCATCGCCTTCGGCAGCGACGGCTCCTTCTCGTGGGAGGACTTCACCGCCCGCTACACCTCCGAGCTCGCCAACGACTACGGCAACCTCGCCTCCCGCGTGGCCGCCATGATCGGCAAGTACTTCGGTGGCACGCTGCCGGAGGCGACCGCCGCCGGTGACGCCGAGCAGGCGGTCCAGGACGGTCTGGCGAAGGCCGTCGCCACGGCGGACCTGAAGATCGGCGAGGAGCTCGACTTCCAGGCCGGCATCCTGGCGATCTTCGACTTCGTGAAGCAGGTCAACGGCTACATCACGGAGCAGGAGCCGTGGAAGGTCGCCAAGGACACCTCGCCCGAGGGCCAGGCCCGTCTCGCGACGATCCTGTACACGGCGTCCGAGGCCCTGCGCGGTGTCGCGGTGCTGCTGAACCCGGTGATGCCGGAGACCTCGCAGAAGCTGTGGGAGTCGCTCGGCGCCGAGCCCTCCCTGGGCGTCCTCGCCGACCAGCGCGTCCAGGACGCGGGCACGTGGGGCCGGCTGCCCGCCGGTGCCACGGTCACCAAGGGCGCGGTGCTCTTCCCGCGCCTGGAGGAGAAGCCGGCCGCGTAACGCGATCCGTAGCGGAGAAGGGCGGGGCCCCCGTGGCCCCGCCCTTCTCCGTACCCGCCCCGTACAACCGGCGGGCCACCGCCTCAGCGGGCCAGCGACGCCTTGTCGCCCATCACGATGACCGGCTTCTTCGCCGGGTCGAGCGTGAGCAGCAGCTCCTTCATCCGCTCCTCCGAGACAGAGACGCAGCCCTGGGTCGGCCCGCCGTGGTCCACGTGGATCCAGATGCCGCCGCCCCGGTCCTCGCCGAGCGGGCGCTCGTGGTCGATCGGGCTGACGCCCTCGACGCGGTTGTAGTTGATGGCCACGACGTAGTCGAAGGAGCCCTCCAGGGGCTCGCCGAAGAACCCGTCGCCCTCCACCGCGAAGTACTCCTCCTCGTCGTAGGGGAGCAGGGCGCCGGGGTCGGGCAGCTTGCCGCCCGCGTCGGTGAGACCGAACACGCCGACCGGTGACCTGAGGTCCCCGGTGTAGTGCTCGCCGGTCCACCCCTCCATGCCGTTGTGGGCGGCCCAGGGCTCGAAAGCGGGCGTCCAGCTCCGGTCCGGGGCGTCCCGGACGTAGAGGACCGCGGTGGATTCGTTGGAGTCGGCGCCCTTGCCGGTCACGACGAACGCCTGCCGGGCGTCGACCGGGATCTCCGCCCGGGTCTCCGGCCCCAGCCCGGGGATCTCCAGTGGCGGCAGGGACGGCGCGGGCGGGGCTGGAACGGCGGGGACACCCGAGGGCCCCCGGCCGCCCTCGTCGTCCGACCGGGCCGCGGCCACCTCCTTCGGCGGGGCCCCCGAGGAGGTGGGGGTACCGCAGGCGGTGAGGACCGGGAGCAGCGCCAGAAGCAGCGCGAGGACCGGAGCGGCGAGCGGGTACGGGCGACGGCGGGGGGCTGTTCCCGGGACGGCACGGGCGGGAGTGCGGAGGGAGACGGACACGGGGCGGGCTCCTGAGTGGTTCTGACTGACTGCCTCTCAGAAGCCACTCTTCGCCGCGCCCGGCCCTCGCGAATCCGGGCGGGGGCCATCCGGCGGTACACCCGCCCACCCGTTACCACGGCGGATGCCGGTCAGGGGGCAGGCAGCGCCCCGGAACGACAGAACAGCCCCCGATCGGTCGATCGGGGGCTGTTTCACGTGAAACATGCGGAACGGCGGGGCGCGCGACGCCGGAGGCGCCCCTCGTCCGCTACTTCTCGGTCTTCTCCGCGGCGGCGGTCTCGGCCTTGGCGGCCTCGCCCTTCGACACGGCGGCCGGCTTGCGGAGCTGGATGTTCAGCTCGCGCAGACGGGCCTCGTCGAGCACGGTCGGGGCGCCCATCATCAGGTCCTGGGCGTTGCCGTTGAGCGGGAAGGCGATCGTCTCGCGGATGTTCGGCTCGTCGGCGAGGAGCATCACGATGCGGTCGACGCCCGGGGCGATGCCACCGTGCGGCGGGGCGCCGAGGCGGAAGGCGCGGAGCATGCCCGCGAACTCCTGCTCGACGGTCTCGCGGTCGTAGCCGGCGATCTCGAAGGCCTTGAGCATCAGCTCGGGCTCGTGGTTCCGGATCGCGCCGGAGGAGAGCTCGATGCCGTTGCAGACGATGTCGTACTGCCAGGCGAGGATGTCCAGCGGGTCCTTCGTCTCCAGGTCCTCCAGGCCGCCCTGGGGCATCGAGAAGGGGTTGTGCGAGAAGTCGATCTTGCCGGTCTCCTCGTCCTTCTCGTACATCGGGAAGTCGACGATCCAGCAGAACCGGAAGACGCCCTCCTCGAAGTTGCCGGAGCGCTTGGCGGCCTCGACGCGGACGGCCGACATGATCTTGGAGACCTCGTCGAACTCGCCGGCGCCGAAGAAGACGGCGTGGCCCGGGACGAGCGAGAGGCGCTCGGTGAGCGTCTTGACGTCCGTCTCGGTGAGGAACTTGGCGATCGGACCGGCCAGCGAGCCGTCCTCGCCGACGCGCACCCAGGCGAGGCCCTTGGCGCCGTGCTCGACGGCGTACTCACCGAGGCCGTCGAAGAACTTGCGGGACTGGCCGGCGGTGTCCGGGACGGGCAGCGCGCGGACGTGCTTGCCGGCGAACGCCTTGAACCCGGAGTCGGCGAAGACGTCCGAGATGTCGACGAGCTCCAGCTGGGCGCGGAGGTCCGGCTTGTCGTTGCCGTACTTCAGCATCGACTCGCGGAACGGGATGCGCGGGAACGGCGAGGTGACCTCGCGGCCGTTGCCGAACTCGGTGAAGAGCTCGGTCATCAGCTTCTCGATCGGCTGGAAGACGTCCTCCTGCTCGACGAACGACATCTCGACGTCGAGCTGGTAGAACTCGCCCGGCGAGCGGTCGGCGCGGGCGTCCTCGTCGCGGAAGCAGGGCGCGATCTGGAAGTAGCGGTCGAAGCCGGAGATCATCAGCAGCTGCTTGAACTGCTGCGGGGCCTGCGGCAGCGCGTAGAACTTGCCGGGGTTGAGACGCGACGGCACGACGAAGTCACGAGCGCCCTCGGGGGAGGTCGCGGTGAGGATCGGGGTCGCCATCTCGTTGAAGCCGAGGGCCACCATCTTCGAACGGATGGAGGCGATCACGGCCGAGCGCAGCATGATGTTGCGGTGCATGCGCTCGCGGCGCAGGTCGAGGAAGCGGTACTCCAGACGGCGCTCCTCGTTCACACCGTCCTCGGTGTTGATCGTGAAGGGCAGCGGGGCCGCCTCGCCGAGCACCTCGACCTCGGTGACCTCGATCTCGATCTCGCCGGTCGGGAGCTCGGGGTTCACGTTCTCGGTACCGCGCGCGGAGACCTTGCCGTCGATCCGGACGACGGTCTCCTTGGTCAGCTTCGAGAGCGCCTCGTTCCCCGGGGTGCCGGGGCGGGCGACGAGCTGGACCAGGCCGTAGTGGTCGCGGAGATCGATGAAGAGGATGCCGCCCAGGTCTCGGCGATTGTGCAGCCAGCCGCTCAGCCGGACGTCGGTGCCGACGTCAGAGGCGCGGAGCTCGCCGCAGGTGTGGGACCTGTACCGATGCATCGTCGTTCATCCAGTCTTCGCGGTTGGGGTCTGTGAGCCTCCCCAGGCTACCGCCCGGAGCCGGGCCACTTCATTGCCATAACCACTTCAAGATCATCCAGAGTGCGTGCACGGCCTCGCGACGGCCGCCGCACACCCGGCCGGACCGCCCCCGCCGCGCCCCTCCGGCCCGGGTCGCCGGTGGCGTCCCGGGAACGCATCTTCCTAAAGTGGGGCAATGCGTACCGAGGACATCCTGGCGGCCATCGAAACGGGGCTCTGGCGCTGGGACACCGCGGACGGGACGGTCGTGATCGACGCGCAGGCCGCCCGTCTCCTCGGTCTGCCCGATCCCGGCTCGTACCGGGAGGCCGCCGTACGCGCCTGCTACCACCCGGCCGACTGGAACGAGGTCCGCTCGGTGGTCGCCCTCGCGGTCGCCGAGGACACCCTCGCGGAGTCCCGGCTCCGGATCGTCGACGAGCACGGCACGGTCGTCCGTACCGTACGGACCCGGTCCAGGCCCCACGTGCCCGAGGGCAAGACCGTCGAGCAGGTCGTGCTCCTGGGCACCCTCCAGGAGGTCGCGGAGCCCATCCCCGGCACCGCCGTGCAGACCCCCGTCACCGGCGACTGGCGGCGCTCCCGCGAGGCGTTCCTGCTGGACGCGGGGAGGGCGCTGGCCGAGGCCCGGTCCACGGAGGAGGTACTCCGGGTAGCCGGGTCGCTCTCGATGCCCGGCTTCTCGCCGGACGGGCTCGCGGTCTTCGGCGTCGAGGGCGACCGGCTGACCCTGGTCGGACACCACGGGCACGACATCCGCGACGAGGAGCCCTTCGCCGACATGCCGCTCCAGACCGACTACCCGGCCGCCGAGGTCGCCCGTACCGGCCGGGCGATCTATCTGCCGACCCCCGACGAGTACGCCCGCCGTTTCCCGATGTTCTGGCCGCTCGCCCGCACGTTCGGCCGCACCTCCTGGGCGTTCCTTCCGCTGATCGTCTCCGGCCGCACCATGGGCGCCTGGATGGCGGGATTCCGCAATCCGGTGGGGTTCTCCCCCGACGAGCGGGCGGTGCTCACCACGGTGGCCAGGATGCTCGCCCAGGCCCTCGCGCGCGCCGGGGCCGCCGAGACCGAGCGGGAGCTCTCGCTGGGGCTCCAGCGGGCGATGATGCCCTCCCTGGGCAAGAGCCCCCCGGGCATCACCGTGGCGGCCCGCTACATCCCCACCGGCGGCGGCCTCCAGGTCGGCGGCGACTGGTACGACATGATCCCGCTGCCCAACGGCCGGGTCGCGCTCGTCATCGGCGACGTCCAGGGTCACGACGTGCGCGCGGCCGGTCTGATGGGCCAGCTCCGCATCGCCCTGCGCGCGTACGCCTCCGAGGGGCACCGCCCGGACGCGGTGCTCGCCCGCGCCTCCCGCTTCCTGGCCGGGCTGACGGAGGGGTACGAACACGAGGGCGACGACGACGAATCCAGCGCCCCCCGCTTCGCGACCTGCCTCTACGCCGAGGTGGACCCGGCCGACGGCTCCCTGGACATCGCCCGCGCCGGCCACCCCGACCCCGTGGTGATCAGCGTCGACGGCACGGCCGTCATCCGGCAGACGGCGGGCGGGATGCCTCTGGGGATCGAGACCGACGCCGACTACCCGACGACCCAGGTGGTGCTGGAGCCCGGCGAGACGATCATGCTCTGCACCGACGGGCTCATCGAGACCGGCGGACACGACCTCATGACCGGCTGGGTCCGGTTGCGGCCGGTCCTGGAGACGCCCGGAGCCGATCCGGAGAACCTCGCCGAGGCCCTCGTGGAAGCGGTTCACGGGCCCACCTCGCACTACACGACGGGCCCCCTCGCGGAGCGGCACGAGGACGACATCGCGCTGGTCCTGCTCCGCCGCGACACCCCCGCCACCCTGGCGAAGGCCCCGCCGCGCCGGGCCGCCGTCGCCATCGCCCAGGCCGAACCGGAACGGATCTCCGTCGCCCGGCAGCTGCTCCGCGAGCTGCTGCACGACTGGGCGGACGCGGAACAGGTCGACTCGGCCGTGCTCATGCTCTCCGAGATGGCCACCAACGTGCTGGTCCACACGGACGGCGACGCGCTGATGGTGGCGGAGGTGACAGGCCAGCGAGGCGAGCGGCGGCTGCGGGTCGAGGTCGCGGACAACAGCGACGAGCTCCCGCACAAGCGGCGCCCCGGCGAGATGGCGTCCAGCGGCCGCGGACTGGTCCTGATGGAGATGCTGGCCGACACCTGGGGGGTCGATCCGCGCGGCGAGGGCAAGTCGATCTGGTTCGAGCTGTACGAGTCGGCCGAGCCCCAGGAGTTCACCGGACCGCCGATCCCGTTCGAGCAGATCTGACCGCCGGGACCGACCGGACCCGGCCGGACCCGACCGGACCCGGCCGGACCCGACCGGACCCGACCGGACCCGACCGGACCCGACCGGACCCGACCGCCCGCGCCGGAAAGGGACGGACCTCAGAACAGCACGGCCGAGAAGCTGTCCAGGGCGACCCAGGTGATGCTGTTGGCGGCATTGCCGCCGAACACGGTGACGTGGCCCGCCGTGCTGATCTCCACCCGGCAGGCGTTGACACCGGCCTTGTTGTTCCGCGGGCAGACCCCCCGGGTGGTCTTGGGCACCGCCAGCGAGGCCGGGATCGTGCCCAGCGCGGCATCCCCGGTGAAGGCGCAGTCGACGCCTCCGCGCAGCTGGAGGAAGCCGGTACCGGCGATCCTGATCACGCGGGCGGCCGGGGCGTCGGCGGCGGCGGTGACGCCGGACGCCAGGACGAGCGCCGTCCAGTCGTGGACGACCTCGATACCCCCGGTGGTGGCAGCGGCGGCGGGGGCGGCGAGCAGCGGGGCACCGACCGCCGCCGCCGGGACGGTGACGGCCGCGGTCAGCAGGGCGCGACGGCTGGGGGTTCTCTGCGGCGTGACTCGCATGACTGGTCCTCGGGGTGCGTGGGAGACGGGAAGAGTCGGAAGAGACTGTGTCGTGCAGGGGGCGTGCGTCAGCGCCAGGCCACCGAGAAGGCGTCCAGATCGATCCAGGTGACGGTGTTGTCCGAGGTCGGCCCGTACACCGTGACCGCGCCCCCGGGTGAGATCTCCAGCCGGCAGACGCAGCGTCCGCCCCGGTTGTTGCGGGAGACCTCCGCCCGGAGGGTGCGGCTGGGCGTCAGCGTCGGCGGGAGCGTGGCGACCCGGGTGTCCTTCGCGAGGGTCCCCTCGAAGACCCCGCGCAGCTGGAGGAAGGTGGTCCCGGCGATGTCCACCAGGCGCCCGCGCGGGGCCCGGACCCCGGTCTGCGCGGTGATCCCGGCGGCGGGGGCCAGCGCGGTCCAGTCGGCCAGCACCTTCACCCCCTGCACGGGCGCGTCCGTGGAGAGGAAGCAGACGGTGGCCTCACGCGGAGTGGTGTCGCTCCCGCTGAACCCGAAGAGCAGCCGCGCCTCCGCGCCGACCAGCTCGATGGCGAGGCCCTCGGGCTCCCGGCGCTCCAGCCCCGGCACGGCGGTCATGAGCCGGGGCCCGGCGATGACGGAGCCGTCCGTCCAGGAGAGGGCGGTGATGTGGGTGTCGTCCACGTCCGGGTTGCCGGTGTACAGGTAGAGGTGGTCGCCGAGCGAGGCGAAGCCCTGGAAGGTGTCGGCCAGGCGCGGTACCTGCGCGGCCGAGGGGTGCGCCACCGTGCGCAGGGGGGTCCACACGACGTCACCGGTCGACGGGTCGATCGGGTACTGGGTGAACAGGTAGCCCTGCGCGGTCAGATAACGGACCGTGAGGCGCTGGAACACCGGATCGACGTTGGGCGCGCAGAACTTGGCGTCCGGCAGCGGGCTGAACGGCTCCGACAGCACGGACGAGGTCATCGTGACCGTCTGCCCCGGGAGGTACGGGAACCGGGCGATCCGGGTACCGAACTGCTCGTACAGCGGCCCGCATTCGGTCCACAGATACGTCGTGCCGCCGATGTGCTGCGCACCGATCTGGTAGCCGTGGCCGAAGCCGTTGAGGTGCATGTGGTCGAGGGCCTGCCCGGTGGCGCGGTCCATGCGGTAGACGCAGAGGTTGCCGTACTCCAGCGCGTCGCGGATCTGCACGACGAAGAGGTCGTGCGTCACCGGGTCGACGGCGATCGCCTGCGGCGCCCGGGTGTGCTTCTCGTGGTTCAGCGGCGTCCCGCTGAGGACGCGGCCCCAGGGGCCGGCCAGGTCGATGAGATCCGTAACCGCCACGGACGAGTTCCCCTCCCCGCGGTCCGCCGTGGACCGCGCGCGGAGATCGTACGTGCTCCGGCCCGCCGCACCCCGGCGGCCCGCCGGGCACTCCGGCGGGCTTCGGCGTTCACCTGCGGTTTCAGGCCGGGTCGTCGCCCGCCGGAGGCGGTGCCGGGGGGCCGGTGTTCCTCAGCCGCAGCTCCTCGACCACCCCGAAGGCGGCCGCACAGAGCGGGACGGCGAGCAGCATGCCGAGGATTCCGGCGACGCTCGCTCCGGCGGTCAGGACGATCAGGATGACGGCCGGATGCAGTCGCACGGTGCGGCTCTGGATCATCGGCTGGAGCACGTGGCCCTCCAGCACCTGGACGGCGAGGACCACACCGAGCGCCCAGAGCGCGATGACGAACCCGCGGTCGGCGAGGGCGACCAGGACGGCGACGGCACCGGAGAGGAAGGCACCCAGGTACGGGATGTAGGCGCCGACGAAGACCAGCGCGCCGAGCCCCACCGCGCCGGGAACCCGCAGGATCAGCAGGCCGACGGTGATGCAGATCGCGTCGATCAGCGCGATGAAGGTGGTGCCGCGCATGAACCCCTCGACCGCCTCGAAGGCCCGGCGCCCCATCGCTTCGACCAGGTCGCCGGAGCCGTGCGGGGCGAGGGAGTGGGCGAGCCGTACGGCCCGGTCGGAGTCGCGCAGGAAGAAGAAGGTGAGCAGCAGGGCGAGGACGGCGGTCGCGATCAGCGTGCCGATCAGGCTCAGCCCGGTGATGACACCGCCGGCCGCGGTGGCGCCGAACTTCTCGACGAGGTTCTTGGCGTTGCCCGCGAGGTTGTCCACGGACGCCTGGCCGGCCAGGTCGAAGTGGTCGATCACCCACTGTCCGGCGTCCTTGAGCGAGTCCACGATCTGGCCGCCGGTGTCGATGAGCGCGGTCACGACGATGTACCCGGCGCCGCCGACGACCGCGACCAGTGCGGCGCAGGTCAGTCCGGCGGAGAGGGAGCGCTGCACGTGGTGGGCGGTCAGCCAGCGGTGGACCGGGCCGAGCAGCGCCGTACCGAGCAGCGCGAGGAGCACGGGGGTGACGGCGGTCTTGAGGTAGACGGACAGCCAGACGAGGACCGCCGCGACGGCGGCGACGAGGAGCAGGACGCCGCACCAGGCGGCCGTCCGCCGTGCGGCGTCGGGCAGGAGGGGCTTCTGGTTCGGCACTCCCCCACCCGACCACGGGGCGGACACGGTGTCCCGCCCCGTGGGGCGTGCGGGTGACGGACCGTCACCCGCACCCCGGAGGGATCACATGCCGTGGACCGCCGGGACGGTGCCGAGGCGGCCGGCCTGGAAGTCCTCGAAGGCCTTCTTCAGTTCGGCCTGGCTGTTCATCACGAACGGCCCGTAGTGCGCCATCGGCTCGCGGATCGGGCGTCCACCGAGGAGCACGACCTCCAGGTCGGGGGTGTGCCCGTCCTGCTGCTCGTCCGCGCGGACGGTCAGCGAGGACCCGGCGCCGAAGACGGCGGTCTGCCCCATGTGGACGGGGCGGCGCTCGGCGCCCGCGGTGCCGCGGCCGGCGAGGACGTAGGCGAGGCCGTTGAAGTCCTCGCGCCACGGCAGGGTCACCTCGGCGCCCGGCCGGACGGTCGCGTGGATCATCGTGATCGGGGTGTGGGTGATGCCGGGACCCTCGTGGCCGTCGAGCTCACCGGCGATGACGCGGAGCAGCGCGCCGCCGTCCGGGGAGGCGAGGAGCTGGACCTGGCCGCCGCGGATGTCCTGGTAGCGGGGGTCCATCATCTTGTGGCTCTTGGGCAGGTTCACCCAGAGCTGGAGGCCGTGGAAGAGGCCGCCGGACATGACCAGCGACTCCGGCGGGGCCTCGATGTGCAGCAGGCCGGAGCCCGCCGTCATCCACTGGGTGTCACCGTTCTCGATGGTGCCGCCGCCACCGTTGGAGTCCTGGTGGATGAAGCTGCCGTCGATCAGGTAGGTCACCGTCTCGAAGCCGCGGTGCGGGTGCCAGGGGGTCCCCTTGGGCTCGCCGGCCGCGTACTCCACCTCGCCCATCTGGTCCATCATGATGAACGGGTCGAGGTACTTGTAGTTGATCCCGGCGAACGCGCGGCGCACCGGGAATCCCTCGCCCTCGAAGCCCGTCGGCGCGGTGGTGACCGCGAGGACGGGACGGGCGACGGCGTCGCCCGAGGCGGCCACCTTGGGCAGGGTCAGCGGGTTTTCTACGGTCACTGCGGGCATGGGAGCCACCTCCGGGCGGGATCTGCTTCCAATTTAGTTGAACGGTGAACATCTTGCAAGGCGTCATTCATTCCCGGCGCGGCGCGAGGGGTCACCGGAGGGGTGGAAGCGGCGTACGCACCGAAAAGGCCCGCACCACGACGGGTGCGGGCCCCGGGCGGGCCTGAGGGGGGCGGCGTCAGCCGTACATGCGGCGCATCGCGAAATCGACCATCTGCTCGACAGCCTTCGCGTCGAAGACCATCCGGTGGTCGCCCTCCATGTCCAGGACGAAGCCGTACCCGGTCGGGAGCAGGTCGATCACCTCGGCGCCGGTGATCACGAAGTACTTCGACTCCTTGCCCGCGTACCGCCGCAGCTCCTTGAGCGTGGTGAACATCGGGATCACCGGCTGCTGGGTGTTGTGCAGCGCGAGGAAGCCCGGGCCGTCGCCGCGCGGGCAGTAGACCTTCGAGGTCGCGAAGATCTGCTGGAAGTCCTCAGCCGCGAGGGTGCCGGTGGTGAAGGCCCGTACCGCGTCCGCCAGGGAGGGCGGCGAAGGCTCGGGGTACAGCGGCTGCTCGGCGTAGCCGCCGCCCATCTGCCCCATCTGACCCATCTGCTGCTGTGCACCCGGGTTCTGGTCGTAGCCGTACATGCCCCAAAGAGTAATCGGACACATCTCCGGCTCCAGGGGTTGCGCCTTATTACTCGCGGGTAGCATCATCGGAGAGGTCGACTGATACGCGTCATGCAGCCGGCCGGCCTTCCGCACAGCCCGTCGCCCGACCGCATCACTCCCCGGGGCGCTGCGCGTCACTGCTATTGATTACGGAGCCTTCCCATGGGGCACTACAAGTCGAATCTCCGCGACATCGAGTTCAACCTCTTCGAGGTGCTCGGGCGCGACAAGCTGTACGGCACCGGCCCGTTCGCGGAGATGGACGTCGAGACCGCGAAGAGCATCCTCGACGAGGTCACCCGCCTCGCGGAGAACGAGCTCGCCGACTCCTACACCGACGCCGACCGCAACCCGCCGGTCTTCGACCCCGCGACCAGCACCGCCCCGGTCCCGGAGACCTTCAAGCGGTCGTACCAGGCGTTCATGGACTCCGAGTACTGGCGCCTCGGCCTCCCGGAGGAGATCGGCGGCACCACCTCCCCGCGCTCCCTGATCTGGGCCTACGCGGAGCTGCTGCTCGGCGCGAACCCGGCCGTCTGGATGTACTCCTCGGGCCCCGCGTTCGCCGGCATCCTCTTCGCCGAGGGCAACGACGCGCAGAAGAAGGTCGCCGAGATCGCCGTCGAGAAGCAGTGGGGCTCGACGATGGTGCTGACCGAGCCGGACGCCGGTTCGGACGTCGGCGCCGGGCGCACCAAGGCCGTGCGGCAGGAGGACGGCTCCTGGCACATCGAGGGCGTGAAGCGCTTCATCACGTCCGGTGAGCACGACATGTCGGAGAACATCCTCCACTACGTGCTGGCGCGCCCCGAGGGCGCCGGACCGGGCACCAAGGGCCTGTCGCTCTTCCTCGTCCCGAAGTACCACTTCGACTGGGAGACCGGCGAGCTGGGCGAGCGCAACGGCGTCTACGCCACGAACGTCGAGCACAAGATGGGCCTCAAGGCCTCCAACACCTGCGAGATGACCTTCGGCGACCAGCACCCCGCCAAGGGATGGCTGATCGGCGACAAGCACGACGGCATCCGCCAGATGTTCATGATCATCGAGTTCGCCCGGATGATGGTCGGCACGAAGGCCATCGCCACCCTCTCCACCGGCTACCTCAACGCGCTGGAGTACGCCAAGGAGCGCGTCCAGGGCTCGGACCTGTCGCAGTTCATGGACAAGACCGCCCCCAAGGTCACCATCACGCACCACCCCGACGTGCGCCGCTCCCTCATGACGCAGAAGGCGTACGCCGAGGGCATGCGCTCCCTCGTGCTCTACACCGCCTCCGTCCAGGACGCGATCCAGGTCAAGGAGGCCGCGGGCGAGGACGCCAAGGCGCTGCACGGCCTCAACGACCTGCTGCTGCCGATCGTGAAGGGGTACGGCTCCGAGCGCTCCTACGAGCAGCTGGCGCAGTCGCTCCAGACCTTCGGCGGCTCCGGGTACCTCCAGGAGTACCCGATCGAGCAGTACATCCGCGACGCCAAGATCGACACCCTGTACGAGGGCACCACGGCCATCCAGGGCCAGGACTTCTTCTTCCGGAAGATCGTCCGTGACCAGGGCGCCTCGCTCAACACGCTCTCCGAGGAGATCAAGAAGTTCCTCGCCGGCGCCCAGGGCAACGAGGAGCTCGCCCCGGCGCTGGACTCCCTCGCCAAGGCCGCCGTGGACCTGGAGGCGATCGTCGGCACGATGATCACCGACCTCACCGCGACCGGCGAGGACGTGAAGAGCATCTACAAGGTGGGCCTCAACACCACCCGCCTGCTGCTCTCCTCCGGTGACGTCGTCGTCGGCTACCTCCTCCTCAAGGGCGCCGCCGTCGCCGCGGAGAAGCTGCCGACCGCCTCCGCCAAGGACGTCGCCTTCTACCAGGGCAAGATCGCGGCCGCGAAGTTCTTCGCCGCCAACGTCCTGCCCGGCGTCTCGACGGAGCGCGCGCTCGCCGAGTCCGTCGACAACTCGCTGATGGAGCTGGACGAGGCCGCGTTCTAGGTCTTTCGCACTCCGTCACGGACGACGGCCCGCCCCCACCACGGCGCATACCGGGGGGCGGGCCGTCGCCATGTCCGCGCCACATGCCCCGCCACCCGGTCGTAAATGGTTCACAACACGCCTCGTTACAGTGAAGAACATGAGTTCCTCCCACGCTTTCGACAGGTCCCACACCGATGACCTGATGTCCTTCCTCTCCGCGAGCCCGTCGCCCTACCACGCCGTGGCCAACACCGCCGCCCGTCTGGAGAAGGCAGGGTTCCGCCAGGTCGAGGAGACTGCGGCCTGGGACGCGACGAGCGGCGGGAAGTACGTCCTGCGCGGCGGCGCCATCATCGCCTGGTACGTCCCCGAGGGCGCGTCCGCCCACACCCCGTTCCGTATCGTCGGCGCCCACACCGACTCGCCCAACCTGCGGGTCAAGCCGCTGCCCGACACCGGAGCGCACGGCTGGCGCCAGGTCGCCGTGGAGATCTACGGCGGGACCCTGCTCAACACCTGGCTCGACCGGGACCTCGGCATCGCGGGCCGGCTCTCGCTGCGCGACGGCACCGACGTGCTGGCCTCGGTCGACCGCCCGCTGCTGCGCGTCCCGCAGCTCGCCGTCCACCTCGACCGCTCGGCCAACGACGGCCTCAAGCTCGACCGCCAGAAGCACATGCAGCCGATCTGGGGCCTGGGCAAGGTGGAGGAGGGCGACCTCATCCGGTTCGTCGCCGAGGAGGCGGGCGTCGACCCGGAGGACGTGACCGGCTGGGACCTGATGGCGCACGCCGTCGAGAAGCCCTCCTACCTGGGCCGCGACGAGGAGCTCGTGGCCGGCCCCCGGATGGACAACCTGATCTCGGTGCATGCCGGCGCCGCGGCCTTGGCCGCCGTCGCCCGGCGCCACGCCTCCGAGGGCACCGAGCTCCCGTACATCCCGGTGCTCGCCGCCTTCGACCACGAGGAGAACGGCTCCCAGTCCGACACCGGCGCCGACGGCCCGCTGCTCGGCACCGTCATGGAGCGCTCCGTGTACGCCCGGGGCGGCAGCTTCGAGGACCGCGCCCGCGCCTTCGCCGGAACCGTCTGCGTCTCCTCCGACACCGGCCACGCGATCCACCCCAACTATGCGGAGCGCCACGACCCGACGCACCACCCGGTCGTCAACGGCGGTCCGATCCTGAAGGTCAACGTCAACATGCGGTACGCGACCGACGGCAACGGCCGCGCGCTGTTCGCCGGCGCGTGCGAGCGGGCGGGCGTACCGATGCAGACGTTCGTCTCCAACAACTCGGTGTCGTGCGGCACCACGATCGGCCCGATCACCGCCGCCCGGCACGGTATCCAGACCGTCGACATCGGTGTCGCGATCCTCTCGATGCACAGCGCCCGCGAACTCTGCGGCGCCGACGACCCGTTCCTGCTGGCCAACGCCCTGACCGAGTTCCTGGCGGGCTGACACCGGGTCACCGGCCGTCTCCACGGACATGGTTGACGCCGGGCCGGGTACGCGATCCGTACACCGGCCCGGAGTCACCGGGTCGTCGAGGAGGCGGGAATCATGGGACTCGGAGGATGCATTCTCCTGATCGGTGCCGGGGCGGTACTGGCGTTCGCCACCGACTGGCAGATCGACACGGTCAACGTCGACCTGGTCGGCTGGATCATGATGCTCGTCGGCCTCGTCGGGGTCTTCGCCTACATGAGCATCGCGCGGCGCCGCCGCATGATCGTGCCGCCCACCACCACGGTCGTCTCGGAGGACGAGCGCCGCTACCAGTGACCTGAGGGGTCCGGCGCTCCGCGCACACGCGGCGGCCGGGCCCCCGGGCTGATGCGCCGGACCGCGCGTGTCACGTACGGGACAGCCCGAGCGCGACGTACGTGACACGGCCGCAGGCCGGCCCGGCGGGGGCCCCGATATCCTGGCTTCCGGTCCGGGCCCCAGCCCCGGGTGCGTTCCGCCCGGAAGGAAGCCGCTCGTGGAGTTCCGGCTGCTCGGCACGGTCTCCGTCGAAACCCACCGAGGACCGCTGCCGCTCGGCCCCGCGAAACGGCGCAGCCTGCTCGCCGCCCTGCTGCTCTCCGTCAACACACCCGTCTCCGTCGCCCGGCTGACGGAATCCCTGTGGGACGACATACCCCCGCCGCGGGCCCGCAGCGTCATCCAGGGACACGTCTCACGCCTCCGCGCCCTGCTGGTGGACGCGGAGGCTTCGGCGTACGGCGTGGAGCTGCTCACCCTCGGCGACGCCTACGTCCTGCGCGCTTCCGAAACCCTGCTGGACTCCCAGCGGTTCGAGGAGCTCCTGATGCTGGCGCGGCAGCAGCGCAGCACCGCCGACTCCGTCCTCATGCTCAAGGACGCTCTCGCACTGTGGCAGGGCCCCGCCCTCACCGGGGCGCTCGCCGGTCCTCCGCTGCAGGCCGCGGCGCACACGCTGGAGGAATCGCGGCTGGCCACGGTGGAAGAACTCGCCCGTGCCCACGGGCACCTCGGCGAGCACCACCGGGCCGCCGCCGTCCTGCGGACCGAAGCCGCGGCGCAACCCTTGCGGGAGTCCTTGTCCGCGGCCCTGGTCCTGGCGCTGTACCGGGCGGGGCGCCAGTCCGAGGCCCTGGACTGGTTCCACCGCACGAGGCGGCTGCTCGCCGACGAGCTGGGCATCGACCCGGGACGCGAACTGGCCGACGCGTACGCGCTGATCCTGCGCGGCGATCCCGGGCCCCCCGCGCTCCCGGAACGCCACGAGGCGGCGGAGCCGGCCGGTGCCACCGGTACGGCACCGGGCGGCCCGGTACCCCCGGGGACCGGCGGGACGGCGGGCGGAACGCTCCCGGGACCGCCTCCGGCCCCCGCGCCCGGACCGCAGCGCGCCGCCCCGCACCCTCCCACCGGCCCGCACCCCATCGGCCCGCAGTCCACGGGCCCGCACCCCGCCGATCTGCTGCCCCGCGCGCCCCGCGGCTTCCACGGGCGCGCCGCCGAACTGGCCGCGCTCACCCGGGCCGCCGCGGGCGAGGCACCGGTGTGCCTGGTCACCGGCCCCGCGGGAGTGGGCAAGACCTCGCTGGCCGTCCAGTGGGCGCACCACAACCCCGCCGCGTTCCCGGACGGACGGCTCTTCGCCGATCTGCGCGGGTTCAGCGAGACGGGCGAGCCCGCACCGGTCGACGTGCTCCGCGAGTTCCTGCTCGCCCTCGGCGTGGCACCCCGTCGCGTTCCGGAGTCCGTCAGCGCGGCGGCCGCGCTCTTCCGCTCCCTGACCGAGCGGCGCCGGCTGCTGGTGATCCTCGACAACGCCCGCGATTCCGCGACCGTCCGCGCCCTGCTCCCCGGCGGCACCGGCAGCGTCACGGTCGTCACCAGCCGCCACCGGCTGGAGGGTCTCATCGCCTCGGACGCGGCCCGGCCCGTCCCGCTCGACATCCTCGAACCCCAGGACGGCACGGCCCTGCTCGCCGGCGTCCTCGGCGAGCGGAGAGTCCGCGCCGAACCCGTGGCCGCCCGCCGCCTGGCCGAACTCTGCGGTGGCCTTCCACTCGCCCTGCGGGTCACGGCCGCCCGGCTCGCCGGCCGGCCGCAGCGGACCCTCGCCGGAATGGCCGAGGAACTGGCCGACGAACGCGGCCGGCTGGCCCGCCTCGACGTGGACGACATCGGCGTCTCGGCCGCTCTCCGGCTGACCGTGCAACAACTTCCCCCGGACGCAGTGCACTTGCTGACCCGCCTCGGCCACCACCCCGGCGGCCACTTCGACCCGTACACCTGCGCGGCGCTCGCCGGTACCGGCCCCACCGCCGCGTCGGCCGCCCTGGAACGGCTCGGCTCCGCCCACCTCGTGACCGAGACCTCGCCGGAGCACTGGGTGCTGCACGACCTGGTGCGTCTGTACGCCCGGGAGCTCGACCCGGCGGCCGGGGCCGAGGCCCTGATCGGCGTACTCGACCACTGCATCGCCACGGCCCTCGCCGCCTCCGACGCCGCGGAGCCCGGCGGCGAGCCCTGCTTCGTCCTGCCGGAGGACTATCACCGACCCGCCGCCGTTCGGGACTTCGCCGACCGTGCCGCGGCGATGCGCTGGCTGGCCGCCGAACGGGACGACCTGGCACGGGCCGCCGTCGCGGCGAGGGAGGCCGGTCTGCACGACCGGGCCTGGCGGATCATCCTGCTCCAGTGGCCGCAGGTGGTGTGGCGGGTACGGGACAGCTGGTCCCCGCTGCTGGAGCTGGCCCTGGACTCCGCGCGGGCGCAGCGGGACCCGTACGCCGAGTCGCGCGTGCTCAGCCTGCTGGGCTGGGTCCTGGCGGAGGAGGGCAGGACCGCCGAGGCGGCCGTCCTCCTGGAGCGCTCGCCGGGTCTCGCGCGGCAGGCCGGTGACCGGCTGGGCGAGGCGACGGCGCTGATCAACCTGGCGGTCGTCCAAGCGGTCCGGGGCGAGGCCGGGACGGCCCTGGAGGGCTGCGAGCGGGCCGTCGCGCTGGCCCGGGAGGAGGGCGACCGGCACACGGAGACGCTCGCGCTGCAGCATCTGGCCCGGTTGCAGCTCGTGGCCGGCCGTCCCGCCGCCGCCCTGGCGACCGCACGTGCGGCACTGGAACTGGGGCCGGAACAGCAGGAGGCGGCCCGCCGCTCCCTGCTGCTCGCCGTCGCCGGCGAGGCCCGGCTGGCGCTCGGCGAGGAGGACGGGGGCATCCTGCTGCTGGACCGGGCGGCCGAGGAAGCGGAACGCGCCGGATACGACGAGGGCGCGGTGCGCGCCCTGGAGGTCCTGCTGCGGGTCTCGGCGCGGGCGGACCACCGGATCCGGCACGAGCTGGCCCTGCGCAGGCTCACCGACACGAGCTGAGCGGGGCGGTCCGGCGGCGGAGGGCCTGAGCCGGGTGAAGAGCGCGACGGGTGTGAAAGCCGCGAAGAGCCACCCCCGAGCGGCGCCGTCCGGCGCAGCGTCAGCAGGACGTCAGCGGGACACCAGCGGAACGTCAGCGGCGGGGCCCAGACTCGGAGATGTCAGCAGCTCACGGCGTTACGGCCACCGCCGGCACACCGTCGTCCCACCATTCCCCGGGGGAATATCCATGCGTACGTCCGCCAACCGCACCACCGTCCTCGCCGCCGCGGCCGCCGCCGCGCTCTCGCTGGCCCTCACCGCCTGCGACGACACCGACGCCGGCACGAAGTCCGCCGGTACGGAGTCCGCCGGCACGGTGCTGAGCGGCTCGGCGACGCCCGCCGCCCCGGCCGACCCCGCGTCGGACCCGGGCTCCGCGCGGAGCGCCGGCGCGACGGAGGGCACCGGTACGGCTCAGGCCGCCGGTACGGCGACGGCCGCGGGCGGCGGAACCGGAACCTCCTCGGGCACCCCCGCCTGCACCACCAGGACTCTCGCGATCAGTGCCGCGGTGCAGGACGGCCCGCCCTACACCCACATCGTGCTGACCGCGAAGAACACCTCGGGACACAGCTGCCTGATGCCGGGCTTCCCGGAGATCCGGTTCCTGGAGAACGCCCTCGGCGGCGCCCCTGCGGTCGCCAGGAGCAAGCCCGCCGAAGCGGTCGTCCTCACCGCCGGTGCTCCCGCCTACGCGGTGGTGCGGCTGTCGGACGGCGGAACGGACGAGGCCGTCAGGACGGCGGAGGACTTCACCCTCACCTTCCCGGCCGGCGCGGGCATGGCCACCGTGAAGGCCCCCGGCTCCGGCGGTATCGCCGTGGACCCCGCGAAGTGGGCGACCGGCTACTGGACGCCCGAACTCCGCAACGGTGCCGACGAGTTCTGAGGACCCGCCGACGAGGACCCGCCGACGAGGACCCGCTTCCGAGGAGCCTGCCGGAGGAAGGCCCATCGGCGGGCTCCGGTGCCCCGGAGCCCGCCGGTCGGGCCGTACGTACCGGTCAGGCGTCGTCCATGCCCGCGAGGACCAGCGGCAGCCGGGCCACGCCGTCCGCCGTCACGACGACCGGTACGCCCCAGTCCTGCTGGTGGACGTGGCAGGCCGGGTACTCGTTCGCCGGGTCGTCGTCGCAGGACGCGGCCATCGCCGAGACGTGCAGGATGCCCTCGGTGACCCCGTCCGCGAGCACCAGGTCGCGGAAGAGGTCCGTACCCGCACCCGAACCCTCGGCCAGCAGCTCCGGCGGGGTCGAGGAGACCAGCAGCCGGGTGGAGGGGCCGTACCGCAGGTCGAGCTTCTGACCGGCCGGCGCCTGGAAGATCACGTCCAGCCGGAGGTTCCCGGCGGCGACCTCGGTGGCCGCGCGCCGGGTACGGTGCGCGCCGCCGTCGACCCGCAGCGCCTCCTCGGGCAGCCGCAGCCGGGTCAGCCGGTGCCGCGCCGACTCCACGACCACCAGGTCGCCGTCGACCAGCACCGCGTCGCTCGGCTCCCGCAGATCGGTCGCGAGCGTCGTCACCTCGCCGCTCGCCGGGTCGAAGCGCCGCAGCGCGTTGTTGTACGTGTCCGAGACCGCCACCGACCCGTCCGGCAGCGCGGTGACGCCCAGCGGGTGCTGGAACAGCGCCTGGTCCGCCGCCCCGTCGCGGTGCCCGAAGTCGAAGAGACCGGTGCCCACGGCCGTGGTCACCACGCCCGCGCGGTCCACGAAGCGCAGCGCCGAGGTCTCGGAGTCGGCGATCCACAGCCGCTCCCCGTCGGCGGAGGCCGCGAGCCCGGACGGCTGCGCGAACCACGCCTCGGCCACCGGACCGTCGACGAGGCCCTCGTTGGTGGTGCCCGCCGCGACCTGGACGGTCCCGGCCCCGGGGTCGTACGTCCACAGCTGGTGCACGCCCGCCATGGCGATCCAGAGGCGGTCGCCGAACCAGGCGATGTCCCACGGCGAGGAGAGGTCCACCTCGCGCGCCGGACCCGAGGTCGCGGACCCCTGCCACCACTGGTTGCCGGTGCCGGCGAGCGTCACCGTACGGCCGGTGGTCAGGTCCAGGGCGCGCAGCGCGTGGTTGACGGTGTCCGCGACGGCGATCCGGCCGTCCGGCAGCACCGCGAGGCCTTGCGGCTCGCTGAACCGCACCTCGTCGCGGGCGCCGTCGGTGAAGCCGCGCTCGCCGGTGCCGTAGTGGCCGCGTACCGTCTCGCCGTCCGCCTCCAGCTCGACCAGCCGGTGCCGGGTGGTGTCCGAGACCAGGAAGCCGCCGTCCGGCAGCAGCAGCGCCTTGCCGGGGAACCGCAGGTGCGAGGCGACCGGCTCGGGCGCCACGTACGGGCCGTCCCCGCGCCGCAGGGTGCCCTTCGCCGCGTGCTCGGCCTCCAGCTCGTCCACCAGCTTCGCGATGGCGTGGGCGTGGCCCTCACCGGCGTGCTGGGCGACGACGTACCCCTCGGGGTCGACGACGACCAGCGTCGGCCAGGCGCGGACCGCGTACTGCTTCCACGTCGCGAGCTCCGGGTCGTCGAGCACCGGGTGGTGCACCTCGTACCGCTCCACGGCGTCCACGACGGCCTGGTGCTCCGCCTCGTGCACGAACTTCGGCGAGTGCACGCCGATGATCACCACGGTGTCGCGGTGCTTCTCCTCCAGCTCGCGCAGCTCGTCGAGGACGTGCAGGCAGTTCACGCAGCAGAAGGTCCAGAAATCGAGGACGACAATGCGTCCTCGCAGGTCAGCAAGGGTGTACTGCTGGCCACCCGTGTTGAGCCAGCCGCCCTTGCCGATGAGCTCGGGGGCGCGGACACGGGCACGGTGGGGCGCGGGGGTGGGCGCCGGGGCGGCATCGTTCATGCTTCAAGGGTGCCACTCGCGGCAGCGTCGCCGATCACGGGTGGTGGCGGGTGGCGGCACGGCAGGACGGGCTTCCGGCGGCCTCAGCCGCTGAGGAACACCGTGCACGTCCCCGACCGGTCGACGACCGCCGCGTACACCGTCCACAGCCGAGACCCCTTCGCCCGGACGTAGGCCGGGCCGGCGTCCAAGGGGAACCCCGCCTCCAGAACGTCCGTCTCCACCGCGTCGGGGGTCTTCCTCCCGGCGGAGACGAGCTGGTTCTCCCGGGCGAAGGCCGGAACGCCGTCGCAGGGCATCGAGAACTCGACTCGGAACGGGTACCCGTCCAGCGCCTTGAGCGCGCCGTAGGTGATCTCGTCGGCCCCCTCGGGCAGGCGGACGCCGTAGTCGGACAGGGCTTCGCGCAGGTCGACGTCGGCGGTGTCCGCCGGAGACTCGTACGGAAAGGGCCCGGCGTGCTCGGCGGAGTGCAGCCCCTCCGGATCGCAGGCGGTCACCCCGCCGACGAGAAGTGCCACACCCACGAACAACGCCGGTATCCGCTTCGGGCAGTGGATCACGTTCTCTCCTCGGGGCTGTCGGGCGTCCGGGCGGTCGGCTGTCCGTCGGCACGCGACGGACCGGTGCGGACGCGCCTTCGGCAAGGTGCGTCCCGGCACCTCTTCACGCCCCTGACTACGCGGCGCCCGGCCCTGGTTCCCGCCGCGCGCGAAGTGGCAGAAGCCGTCGCCGGAGCCGGTGCCGATGTTCATGCCGGGTTCACCCCGCGCTCCCCTCCGGAGCGGGTACGCGGTCCGGCCGCCGCAGTGCTCCGGCACCTCGCGCGCCCCCATGCATTCCGTGGCCGCCTCCGGGAACCTGTGCTCCATGAGACTTCTCGTACGCGAGCGACTGTTCGCCATCGGCGACGACTACTGGATCGAGGACACCGAGGGCCGCAAGGTGTTCCTCGTCGACGGCAAGGCCCTGCGGGTACGCGACACCTTCGAGCTGAAGGACGCGAACGGCCGGGTCCTCGTGGAGCTGCGGCAGAAGCTGATCAGCATCCGCGACACGATGATCATCGAGCGCGACGGCGAGGAGCTGGCACGGGTCAAGAAGAAGCACCTGTCGCTGCTCCGCAACCACTACCGCGTGACCATGGCGGACGGCACCGAACTCAACGTCAGCGGCAAGATCCTCGACCGCGAGTTCGCGATCGACTACGACGACGAGCTGCTGGCCCAGATCTCCCGCCGCCTGCTCAGCATCCGCGACACGTACGGCATCGACATCGTCCGCGAGGACGCCGACGCCTCGCTGCTGATCGCGGTCGCGATGTGCGTGATCGTGCTGGCGGAGAAGGAGCACGACAAGGACGACGACTGAGGGACGACGACTGCGGGACGACGACTGCGGCGTCTTCGCGCCGCCCGCGGACGGCGGCTCGCTCCGCACCGGCAGGGCCCTGAATCGGCCGGCTTCACCGACTCGGGCCCCTCACCCCACCACCCCCGGCCGCTCCACGCCCAGCCGACGGTCCATCAGCGCCGGGAACTGCGCGCGGGTCTTCTCCACCGTCGCCGGGTCGAACTCCACCCGCAGGATCTCCTCCCCCGCCCCCGCCTCGGCGAGGACCTCGCCCCACGGGTCGACCGCGATGGTGCGGCCCGCCTGGGGGACGTCGGCGTGGGTGCCGGCGGTGCCGACGGCGAGGACGTACGCCTGGTTCTCGACGGCGCGGGCCTGGGCGAGGAGGGTCCAGTGGGCGCGGCGGCGTTCGGGCCAGCCGGCGGGGATGACGAGGGTCTGGGCGCCCGCGTCGACGAGGCCCCGGAAGAGTTCGGGGAAGCGGAGGTCGTAGCAGGTGGCGAGGCCCAGGGTGGTGTCCGGGAGGGGGACGGTGACGAGGCTTTCGCCGGCGCCCATCAGGGTCGCTTCGCCCTGGTCGAAGCCGAAGCGGTGGATCTTGCGGTAGGTGGCGACGCGTTCGCCGCGGGGGTCGAGGACGAGGGAGGTGTTGTAGAGGGTGCCGTCCTCGGCGCGTTCGACGAAGGATCCGGCGTGCAGCCAGACGCCCGCTTCCGCCGCCGCGCGGGACATCACTTCGTGGGTGGGGCCTTCGAGGGGTTCGGCCTCGTCGGCGAACCGGGTGAAGGCGAAGGCGCCCACCGGCCAGAGTTCGGGAAGGACCACCAAATCGGCCGGATTCGGCCCTGACGCCTCGCCGACCACCAGCGAAGCCGCCCTCGCTCTGCGGTGATTGACGGGTTCGTCCGGGTTTACCGCGATCTGGATCAGAGAGGCGCGCACAGTACCACCGTCCTGGCATTCGAGCCGTCAACACCGGCCTACGATCGTCACACGAAAGCACTGCCGGGGTGCCTGCTCGCAGCGTAACTTGGAACTTTCCTGAGGAACGAAACTCCCACGCAGCTCGCAGACAGCGCCGTCAGTGCCAGCCCGCCCGCCCGCACTCCCTGCTCTCCAGCCCACGCACCGAAGAACCGCACGAGGGGTCCCGTGACCGTCCATCCCAGCCTCCAGACCTACGCCGACGCCTGGACCCACTCCATCGAGGCGATAACGGAGCTGGTGCTGCCGCTCGCCGAGGGGGACTGGAACCTCCGTACGCCGTGCCCCGCCTGGTCGGTGCGCGACATCGTGTCGCACATCATCGGCATGGAGTGCGAGCAGCTCGGCGACCCGCGGCCCATCCACACGCTGCCGCGCGACCTGTACCACGTACAGAGCGACATGGCGCGGTACATGGAGATGCAGGTCGACGTGCGGCGCCACCACACCTCGCCCGAGATGACCTCGGAGCTGGAGTACACGGTCATCCGCCGCTCCCGGCAGCTGCGGAACGAGTCGCGCGCCCCCGAGACGATGGTCCGGGCACCCCTGGGCGCCGAGCAGACCCTCGAAGTCGCCCTGCACATGCGGGCCTTCGACGTGTGGGTGCACGAGCAGGACCTGCGTACGGCGCTCCGGCAGCCCGGCAACCTCGACTCCCCGGGCGCCCACATCGTCCGCGACACCCTGCTGGAGGCGCTGCCGAAGGTCGTCGCCAAGGACGCGGGCGCCCCGGCGAACTCGGCCGTGGTGCTCGACGTGCAGGGGCCGCTGGAGTTCCTCCGCACGGTCCGGGTGGACGCGGAGGGGCGCGGTTCGATCGACGGTTCGCCGTCGCTGGGCCCCGCCGTGACGCTGGCGATGGACTGGGAGACGTACTACCGGCTGGCCTGCGGGCGGGTGCGCCCGTCGAGCGTCGCGGACCGGATCAAGGTCGAGGGCGACGAGGACCTGGCGGCGGCGATCCTGCACCGGTTCGCGGTCACTCCGTAGACGTACGGAGACCGTCAGCGGACCAGGGGCAGGAAGACCGTGTCGACGATCTCTTCGAGCACGTCGTCCGGCACGGGGGCGTAGGTCGTGAGGAGCTCGTGGCGCAGCAGGTCGAAGGGGAGTGACCTGATGCGCTCGGTGAGGCGTTCCGGCCGGACCTCGCCGCGCCTGACGGCGCGGTCGTAGAGCACGTCGACGGCTTCCTTGCGCCCGCTGGTGAGAGGGGAGCGCGGGGCGTCCGGGCCGGCGGCCCGGTGGTAGTCGGCGAGCTGCACGCTCATGACGGTGACGAGTTCGATGCGGGTGGCGTTGATCTCGCGCATGAGGGTGAGGACATCCCCGCGCAGGCTCCCCGTGTCGGGGACGTCGAGGAGGGCCCCGTTCATGACGTGCTGGAGGGTGGCCCGGACGAGGGCGTCGCGGTCGGACCAGCGGCGGTAGAGCACGGGCGGGCTGGTGCCCGCGCGCTGGACCACGGCGTCCATGGTGAACCGGGCGTAGCCGTGGGCGGTGAGTTCTTCCCACGCGGCGTCGAGGAGTGCCTTCTCCAGCGCCGGTCCGCGTCGCCGCTCGGCCATCACGTCTCCTTGGAGGTCATCCCAGGCGCCCTGACACCGGGAACACTTAGATAGATTTGCCTATCTTATTTCGGAGCCCTACGCTGAGCTCCGTAAGATAGGACTCTATATCTTAGGTGGTCGTCGGCCTTGCGTACGCACCAGGGGAACGGGACCGCGCCTCCGAAGCCCGCACCCGCCCCGAAGACCGCCCCCCGCTCCCTCCGCGAGGCGTGGGTGGCGCTGGCCGGGCTGTCGGCGGTGTTCCTCTTCGAGATGCTGGACAACTCGGTCCTGAACGTCGCGCTCCCGACGATCGGGCGGCAGACGCACGCGTCGACCACCGCGCTCCAGTGGGTGACGGGGGTGTACGCGGTCGTGTTCGGCGGGCTGATGCTCGCGTTCGGCGCGGTCGCCGACCGGTACGGGCGACGGCGGGTGATGCTCGTCGGGCTGGTGCTGCTGGGCGTCGCGAGCCTGGCGACGGCGTGCGTCACCACCCCGGGGCAGCTGATCGCGGTCCGCGCGGTGACGGGGGTCGCGGCGGCGATGACCACGCCGGGGTCGATGGCGCTGGCCTTCCGGCTCTTCGACGAGGACGGGCTGCGCGTACGGGCGACCACCCTGATCTCCACCGTGGGCCTGGTGGGGCTCGCGGTCGGGCCGACGGCGGGTGGTTTCGTGCTCGCGGTCGCGCCGTGGCAGGTGCTGCTGCTGGTGAACGTGCCGGTCGCCGCGCTCGCGTTCCTGGGGATACGCCGGGGCATCGCGCCCGACGGGGCGGCGGAGCTCCACCGCGATCCGGTGGACGTGGCCGGAGCGGCGCTCGGTACGGCCACGATCGTGGCGGCGCTCCTCGTGCCGACGCTCTTCGTGGACCGGGGCGTCGGCTCCTGGGCCCCGTGGGCGGCTCTGGCGGCGGTCGTGGCGGGGGCGGTGCTGTTCGTCCTGCGCGAGCGGTCGGCGCGCCACCCGCTCCTCGACCTTCGGCTCCTCGCCGCCCCGCTGGTGTCGAGCGGCCTGGCGTTCAAGGCCGCGGCCGGACTGGCGGCGGCCGGGCTCGGCTACCTGGTGACGCTGCGGCTCCAGCTGGACTGGGGGTGGTCGCCCGGACAGGCCGCCCTCGGGATGCTGCCGCAGGTGGTCGTGCTGGTCGCGGGCGGCGCGTTCGTCCGGCCGTTCGTGGAACGGGCCGGGCTCGAACGGGCCGCGTGGCTCAGCGCCTCGGCGGTCGTCGCCGGGCTCGCCGTCCACTCCCTGCTGGGCGGGTACGGCTACGGGTGGGTCGCGCTCGCCCTCGTACTCGTGGCGGCCGGGATGCGGGTGGTCGGGGTCGTCGCCGGGGTCAACGTGCTGCGGGGGCTGCCCGGGAACCGGACCACGACCGGCGCGGCCCTCGTCGACACCGCCTCCGAGGTCAGCTCCGGCGCCGCCGTCGCGGTGGCCGGTACGGTCCTCGCCGCACTGTTCACCGGCAGCGTCGCCGACGCGCACTGGAGCGCGCGGCAGACCGCGGAGTTCCAGCGGGCCACCACGGTCGCGGGCCTCGCGCTCACCGTCCTGGCCGCCGCACTCGTCGGCTGGGGGTTCGCCCGGGCCCGCGCCCCGCGGGCCGCCCGCGAGAACGGGTGACCCCGCACCCCGGCCCGGAACGGCTCACACCGGTACGTGCACCGCCTCCACCCGGCTGACCACGTGGTGCTCGCGCTCCCGTGCCGCCGCGCGCTTGCGCAGCCGCAGGATCTGTACGAGGCCGAGCGCCTCCAGGACGAACACCGAGGAGAACGCGGTCGTGTAGTCGTCGCCGGTCGCGTCGAGCAGCACCCCGACCAGGAAGAGCGTGGTCATCGAGGCGATGAAGCCGCCCATGTTGACGATGCCGGAGGCGGTGCCCTGGCGCTCGGGCGGGTTGGCGGGCCGGCCGAAGTCGAAGCCGATCATCGACGCGGGGCCGCAGGCGCCCAGCACCACGCACAACGCGACCAGCAGCCACATCGGCGCGTGGCCCGGGTGGAAGATGGTGGCCGCCCAGAGCACCGCCGTCGCCCCGACCGTGCCGAGGGCGAGCGGGAGCCGGGCCGCGTGGTGGCGGGCGATGACCTGTCCGTAGACGAGACCCACCGACATGTTGGAGAGCACCACCAGGGTGAGCAGGCTGCCTGCGGTGCCCCGGCTCAGCCCCTGGTCCTCCACGAGGAACGGCAGCCCCCACAGCAGCAGGAAGACCATCGCCGGGAACTGCGTGGTGAAGTGGACCCACATCCCGAGCCGGGTGCCGGGCTCACGCCAGCACGCGGCGATCTGCCGGCGTACGTACGCGGCGCCCGCGTGCTCCGCGGGCGGCGGCTCGTGGCCCTCGGGGTGGTCCTTCAGGAAGAGCAGCATCAGGACGAGCACCAGCACACCCGCCAACGAGCTGCCGACGAAGGTCTTCGTCCAGCCGAAGCCGTGCAGGGCACGCGCGATGAAGAGGGTGGAGACGAGGTTGCCCGCCATCCCGAAGAGCGCGGCGACCTGCCCGATCAGCGGTCCGCGCCGGGCCGGGAACCACCGGCTGCCGAGCCGCAGCACGCTGATGAACGTCATGGCGTCGCCGCAGCCGAGCAGCGCGCGCGAGGCCAGCGCGGTGCCGTACGACGGGGAGAGCGCGAAGCCGAGCTGGCCCGCGGTGAAGAGGATCGCCCCGAGGGCGAGGACCTTCTTGGTGCCGAGCCGGTCGACCATCAGGCCGACGGGTATCTGCATCCCCGCGTACACGAGCAGCTGGAGGATGGAGAAGGTCGACAGGGCGGAGGCGTTGACGTCGAACCGCGCGGCGGCGTCGAGTCCGGCGACCCCCAGGCTCGTACGGAAGATGATCGCCACGAAGTAGACGGCGACCCCGATGCCCCATATCCACACGGCCCGCCGGCCGCCGGGCGGATCGCCGGGCAGCGAGAGGGTGGGTGCGGCTGCCGAACTCATCGGTCCTCACCCCGCACCAGCACCTTGACCCGGCCGACGTGCTGCCGGACGACCCCAGCGGCCGCCTCGGCATCACCCGATCGAATGGCTTCCAACAGATCGGTGTGCTCGGCGATGTTGGCGGCGATCCTGCCGGGATGCGCCTCCATCACGGCGACGCCCATCCTCAACTGCCGGTCGCGGAGCTGGTCGTAGAGGCGGGAGAGGATCTGGTTGCCCGCGTTGCGCACGATCTCGGCGTGGAAGCAGCGGTCGGCGACGGAGACCGCGGCCAGGTCCCCGGCCCGCGCGAGGGTGCTCTGCTCGGCGAGCAGCTCTTCGAGCCTGCCGATCAGCCGAGGGGAGGCCGGAACCGCCTTGCGGGCGGCGAACTCCTCGACCAGCAACCGGGTTTCGATGACGTCGGCGATCTCCTGCGCGGAGACCGCGAGGACGAGCGCACCCTTCTTCGGGTAGAGCTTGATCAGCCCTTCCACTTCGAGGCGGAGCAGCGCCTCGCGTACGGGGGTCCGGGAGACGCCGACCGCGTCGGCGAGGCCCCCCTCGGTGAGGAGCGTCCCGCCCTCGTAACGGCGGTCGAGAACCGCCTCCTTGACGTGGGAGTAGACGCGTTCGGCAGCGGGAGGCGGTTTGGGTTCCGCCCGGTGGGCAGCAGGGGAAGCGGGAGGTGCGGCAGGCATGCACACAGCATAGATACAACATGGACGCATGCGGAAAGCCGTCCGTGATCCGGACGCCGCGGTGAACCCGTGAGCCTCTCCCGTACCGGAGGGAACGCCCGCCCCAGGGGTGACGGGGGTGTCCGCCCCGCGCGCTACGATGCGCAGCGCTCCGCACGCCGCCAAACGCGCCCCGGCGCCAGCACATCCAAGCGGCCGTCCCAGGAGTCTCACCATCAGCGGCTCCCATGCAGTCGCATTCCAGTGGCATTTGGAGCATTTATCTTGAAGATCCGCATGAGGGGCATTCGCCGCACTTCCGTCGCGGCGACCGTAACCCTGACGGCCGGTGCCGTCATCGCCGGTGGGGCGCTCGCCACCACCGCGCAGGCGGCCACGATCCCGACGCCCACCGTCGTCGCGCCCGGCGGGTTCGTGATGAACAACGCCAACGCCGCGACGCTCTACTCCAAGGGCGCCGACACCCGCAGGCCCACCGGCTCCACCACCAAGATCATGACCGCCAAGGTGGTGCTGGCGCAGAAGAACCTCAATCTGAACAGCACGGTCACGATCCAGAAGGCGTACAGCGACTACATCGTCTCGAAGGGCGCCTCCTCGGCGCACCTGATCGTCGGCGACAAGGTCACCGTGCGCCAGCTGCTGTACGGCCTGATGCTGCCGTCCGGCTGCGACGCGGCGTACGCGCTCGCCGACAAGTTCGGCACCGGCACGACCCGCGCGGCCCGGGTGAAGTCCTTCCTCGGCAAGATGAACGCCGACGCGAAGACCCTCGGCCTGAAGAACACGCACTTCGACTCGTTCGACGGCATAAGCAATGGCTCGAACTACTCGACCCCGCGCGACCTGACGAAGATCGCCAGCAGCGCCATGAAGAACTCCACCTTCCGCTCCATCGTCAAGACCAAGTCGACGAAGCAGAAGGTCACCACGAAGAGCGGCGGCTACCGCTACATGTCGTGGACCAACACCAACAAGCTGCTGAGCAGTTACAGCGGCATGATCGGCATCAAGACCGGCTCCGGCAGCAACGCCAAGTACTGCCTGGTCTTCGCCGCGACCCGCAGCGGCAAGACGGTGATCGGTGCCGTCCTGGCCTCCTCCACCGAGGCCACCCGCACGACCGACGTCAAGAAGCTCCTGGACTACGGCTTCAAGAAGTAGTCCCCGGCGCCGCGGCAAGCGGTGCCACGGAGGGGTCCGGACCGCGTGCGCTCCGCGCACCGGGCCCCTCCCTCCTGCTCCACCCACTCCCGTTGTGCTCGACGACCCTTGTCCGAAAGGGCCTGCCCACATGACACCCCTCTCCCGCGCACGGCTCCGCTCCGTCGCGGCCCTCTCCGTCGCGGCGACCTCCTGCACGCTGCTCTCGGCCCTCGGCGCCACTCCGGCGGCGGCGGCCACGGTGGTCTGCGGGACGAACTACTTCACGCGCACCTTCTACGCGAACACCACGTTCGCCGGTACGCCGAAGAAGACCGACTGCGACAACGCGATGGACCAGAACTGGGGCAACAACGCGCCCATATCCGGTCTGCCGAAGGACAACTTCGCCGTCCGTTACTCCGTCACCCGCGACTTCGGCGGAGGCGGCCCCTTCACCTTCGCCGCGTCGGCCAGCGACGGGGTACGGGTCTACCTGGACGGCGTCCGGAAGATCGACATCTGGAAGAACGGCTCGGCCACCGTGTCGAAGTCGGTCAACCTCACCGTCCCGTCCGGCAAGCACACCCTGCGCGTGGACTACGTGAACTGGACGGGCGCCGCGAACGTCAAGTTCACCTACTCGCCCCGCACGTCGAAGACCGTCGACAAGGTGAAGCCCCGGACCCCGACCGGGGTGAAGGCCATCCACGACACCGCGTCCGGCAAGGTCAGGGTGACCTATCCGGCGAGCGTGGAGATGGACCTCGCCGGGTACCGGATCTACCGCCGCCTGGCCGGCACCACCACGTACACCCAGGTCGCCGCGGGCGGCGCCACCAGCTACACCGGCCTCAACCCCGAGCCGGGCAAGACCTATTACTACGAGGTCCGCGCCGTCGACAAGGCCGGGAACGTCTCCACCGGCTCGGCCGACGTCCCCGTGGTGTCGCCGCTCATGACCACGCCCACCGCCCTCACCGCCACGGGCACCGACACCGGCATCGCGCTGGCCTGGAAGCCGGTGGCGGGCGCGACCCGCTATCTGCTGAACCGCAGCGGTGCCGGTACCGCCACCACCGTGTCGGTGACGGGAACCACCTTCGACGACACCACTGTCGCCCGGTCCGCGCAGTGGCAGTACCGGGTGGCCGCCGTGGACGGCGCCGGGCGCACCTCCGCCTACACCCCCGCGACCCTGACGGCCGCCTCCGCCCACCGGACCGTCGCCGCCCCGCACACCCTGACGGCGGTCCCGGCCACGAGCGCGGTCACGCTCTCCTGGCTCCGGGCGACGACGGACGGCTCGGTCGCCGGCTACCACGTCTACCGCTCCACGACCCTGCCCGTCGACACGAAGGCCGCGCCCGCCGCCGACGTCGTCGCGTCGACCATGCTGCCGGACGGCAGCCGCCGGTTCACCTGGCGGGACGACTATCCGGTGGGGAGCACCACGTACCACTACGTGGTCAAGGCGTTCGACGCGTCCGGCAAGGAGTCGGCGGCTTCGGCGAGCGTCACCACCACGACGCTGTACGAGGACCTGACGGCACCGGCCCCGGTCACCGGCCTGACCGCCGAACCGACCGACTACGGCGTCGAGCTGCACTGGAAGAACGGTGGCGAGCCCGACATCGCTCGCCAGCGGGTCCTCATCGGCGAGCTGGTCACCGACGAGGAGGAGGGCACCTCGGTCTGCTACGCGGTGGACTCCGCGTACGTGGGCCCCACCGTCACCTCGTACACCGACGTCCGGCTGCCCGACGGTGAGGAGCGCTGCTACTTCATCGACGTGCAGGACGCCTCCGGCAACAACAGCATGCGCGACCCCGAGGCCAACCCGGTCGTGATCGTCACCGAGCGGGACCTGACTCCCTCGGTCGCGACCCCGGAGGGCTCCCCGGTCACCGTCACCGCCGAGGCCGCGTCCGGCGGCGTGGAGCTCACCTGGCAGCCGGTCACGGACGCCACGGGCTACACGGTCGAGCGCTGGAACCCGGCGACCGGGGCGTACGAGCCGATCGCGGCGGCTCCCTCGCCGTACCCGGGCACCAGCGTCACCGACACGTCCGCCGCCTCGGGCACCACGCACTTCTACCGCGTGACCGCCCTCTACGCCGACGGCACCGCCTCGGTCCCCGGCACCGCCCACGTGGTGCTGGCCCCCGCCGCGTGAGCTGATCACCGGACGGTACGGACATCCCGGAGGGCCCCGCGCGGAGGATCGCGCGGGGCCCGAGGGCTTCAGGGGCCCGATCCGAGGACGTCAGGGGGTCACTCCGCGACCGCGCGGTCCGGGTCGTCCAGCGGGGTGTTCACCCGGAGCCAGCGGTAGCCGTACGGTTCCAGGCCGACGTCGATCCGGCCGCCGGCCGCCGCCTTCACTGTCCCCCCGTCGGCCAGGTCGGTGAGGAGACGGCCGCCCCGCAGGCCGGGGACCTCCACGGCCGCGGTGAGCTGCCGGCCGGAGAAGTTGTGGACGGCCAGCACCGCTCCCTCCGGCAGCGAGCTGAGGTGCGCCATCACCCCCGGATCGTCGGTGCCGAGCACCTCGCAGCGGCCCCACGCCAGTTCGGGCGCCTCGCGGTACCGCTCGATCAGGCTCCGCATCCGGGACAGCGGGGAGCCGGGATCGCGCATCTGGTCGTGCACGTTGACCCGCTTGGGCCCGAAGGCGCCCTCGACCACCGGATTGGGCAGGGGGCCGTCCTCGGACGAGGTGAAGCCGCCGCCCTTGTCCGGGGTCCACTGCATCGGGGTCCGTACCGCCTGGCGCCCGGGTGCGGCCAGGTTCTCCCCCATCCCGATCTCCTCGCCGTAGAAGAGCACGGGGGTTCCGGGCAGGCTGAGGAGCAGGCTGTAGGCCAGTTCGACGCGGCGGCGGTCGCCGTCGACCATCGGCGGCAGCCTGCGGCGCAGGCCCCGGCCGTACACCTGCATGTCCTTGTCCGGGCCGAAGGCGGCGAACACCTCGGCGCGCTCGTCCTCGTCGAGCTTGTCGAGCGTCAGCTCGTCGTGGTTGCGGACGAAGGTGGCCCAGCGCGCGTCACGGGGCGGCACCGGGCGCTCGCGGAGGGCCGCCGCCAGGGGCCCGGCATCCTCCCGGGCCATCGAGAGGTACATCCGCTGCATGCCGATGAAGTCGAAGCAGAGGGTCAGTTCATCGCCCTCCCCGGCCTGTGCGCCGCCGAAGAAGCGGGCGGTGTCGGGGTACGGCAGGTTCACCTCGCCCAGCAGGATCGCCTCACCGTTGCGGCGGCCGAGGAAGGCCCGCAGGTCGGCGAGGTACGCGTGCGGGTCGGGGAGGCCGTCCGCGTCCGCCTGCCCGTCGGTCTCCAGCAGGAAGGGCACCGCATCCACCCGGAAGCCGGACAGCCCGAGCTCGGTCCAGAAGCCCATGATCCGGGCTATCTCGTCCCGCACGGCGGGGTTGGCGACGTTGAGGTCCGGCTGCTGCTTGTAGAACCGGTGCAGGTAGTACTGCCCGGTCCCCTCGTCGTACTCCCAGACGCTCTTCTCCTCGTCGGGGAAGACGACTCCCTGCGGCCCGTCCTCCGGGGGTGTGTCGCACCAGACGTACCAGTCGCGATAGGCGGAGTCGCGGCCCGACCGGGCGTCCAGGAACCAGGGGTGGTGGTCGGAGGTGTGGTTGACCACCAGGTCGGCGATGACCCGGATGCCCCGGTCGCGGGCGGTCCGCACGAACTCGGTGAAGTCGCCGAGGGTGCCCAGCCGGGGATCGACACCGTAGAAGTCGGTGATGTCGTAGCCGTCGTCACGCTCCCGGGTCGGATAGAAGGGCATCAGCCACACGCAGGTGACGCCGAGGCGCACCAGGTGGTCGATCCGCTGGGTCAGCCCGGCGAAGTCGCCTGTCCCGTCGCCGTCGCCGTCCTGGTACGTCTCCACGTCCAGGCAGTAGACGACCGCGTTCTTCCACCACACGTCGGAGGTACGGGTCAGCCTCATCGGACACCGCCCGCCACCGCGGGTGCGGGCCGGGTGACGTCGAGGCGCGGCAGCACCTTCTCCCCGAAGGCGTCGATGAAGGCGCTCTGTTCGACGCCCACGTGGTGCAGCATGATCCGGTCGAAGCCCAGGTCGGCGTACTCCTGGAGCCAGGCGGCATGCCGGCCGAGGTCGGCGGAGACGTTGACGCTCTCGGCGACCCGCTCCGGTGTGACGTGCTCGCTGACGCTGTCGAAGAGCTCCGCCGAGTCGAGGTCCCAGCTCGCTGGCGGTCCGTGCACGTTGGTGCGCCACTGGTCGTGCGCGAGGGCGAGCGCGGTGTCGTGGTCGGGGTCCCAGCTGAGGTGGACCTGGAGGGTCAGCGGACCGTTGCCGCCCGCGGAGCGGTAGGCGTCGACGATCCGCCGCAGGGTCGTGTGCGGGGCGTTGACGGTGATCAGGCCGTCCGCCCACTCGGCGCACCGCCGCGCGGTCTCCTCGCTGCACGCGGCTCCGATCAGCGGCGGCACCGCCTCGGGGAGCGTCCACAGCCGGGCCCGGTCGACGGTCACCAGCCCCTCGTGGCTCACCTCCTCGCCGCGCAGCAGCGCCCGGACGACGTCGACGCACTCCCGCAGCCGGGCGTTGCGTACGTCCTTGCGCGGCCAGCCGCCGCCGGTGATGTGTTCGTTGGACGCCTCGCCGCTGCCCAGCGCGGCCCAGAAGCGGCCCGGGTACATCGCCGCCAGACTGCCGATCGCCTGCGCGACGATCGCGGGGTGGTAGCGCTGCCCCGGCGCGTTGACGACGCCGAACGGGATGCTCTCGGTGGCCTGGAGAGCGGCCCCCAGCCAGGACCAGGCGAAGCCCGACTCGCCCTGCCGGACGCTCCAGGGCGAGAAGTGGTCGGAGCACATGGCAGCGGTGAAACCGGCCTGCTCGGCGCGGACGACGGCGGCCAACAGGGCGCCCGGCGGCACTTGTTCGTGCGATGCGTGGAATCCGTAGACGGTCATGGGGCGCGAGTACCCGGGGACACCCGGATCATCGGCCCGGCACCCCGCCGACCGCGCTCACCGGACGCGCTCACCGGCCGTCGGCACCGGCCACGTTCACCGGCCTCGCTCACCGGACGAGGCGGTGCACCCGCGCCTCCCAGGGGGCGAGGACCAGCCGGCCGGGCCCGGTGGGTGCGGACGGGCCGTTGCCGAGGACGAGCTCGGCCCCCTCCCACTCCGGGTACCAGGGCGCGAGGCCGGCGGGCTCCACGGCGACCGTCCCCCCGGTGAAGTTGCCCAGGACCAGCAGCGTCGTACGGCCGTGGCGGCGGGTGAACGCGTAGATCCGCTCGTCCTCGGGGAGCAGCATGGTGAAGTCGCCGTGCACGACGGCGGGTTCACGACGACGCAGGGCGATGAGCCGGCAGTAGTGGTGGTAGACGGAGCCCGGGTCCGCGTACTGGGCCTCGGCGTTGACCTCGGCGTGATCGGGGTTGACCGGGAGCCAGGGGGTCCCCGTGGTGAACCCGGCGTGCGGGGACGCGTCCCACTGCATGGGGGTACGGGCGTTGTCCCGGCCCATCGCCCGCAGCCCGGGCAGTACGTCCTCGGGCCGCTCTCCCGCCTCCAGCGCCCGCGCGTAGTGGTGCAGCGACTCGATGTCCCGGAAGTCCTCGATGGTGCGGAACGGGGCGTTGGCCATGCCGAGTTCCTCGCCCTGGTAGACGTACGGGGTGCCCCGGTGCAGGTGCAGCACGGTCGCCAGCATCGTCGCGGACCGGGTGCGGTGACGGGGGCTGTCGTCGCCGAACCGGGAGACCACGCGCGGCTGGTCGTGGTTGTTCCAGTACAGGCTGTTCCAGCCGACCTCGGCGAGGCCCTCCTGCCAGCGCCCGAGGGACGCCTTCAGATCGGTCAGCCGCAGCGGGCGCGGATCGAACTTGCCGTGCCCGTGGTCGAGGCCGACGTGCTCGAACTGGAAGACCATGTCGAGTTCGGCTCGCTCCGGATCGGTGAACAGCCTCGCCTGCTCGACGGTCACCCCGGGCATCTCGCCCACGCTGAGCAGCCGTCCCGGGTAGCGGCCCATCACCTCGCGGTGCATCTCCTGGAGGTACGTGTGGATGCGCGGGCCGCAGACGTAGTGGGGTGAGCCGTCACCGAACGGGCCCTCGGCGGACGGCTCGCCGTCGGGGAGGGCCGGGTCCTTCGAGATGAGGTTGACGACGTCCATCCGGAAGCCGTCCACACCCCGGTCCAGCCACCACCGCATCATGGCGTACACCGCCTGACGCACCTCGGGGTTCTCCCAGTTGAGGTCGGGCTGTCCGGGAGCGAACAGGTGGAGGTAGTACGCCCCGCTCGCCCCGTCGTACGTCCAGGCGGGGCCCGAGAAGAACGAACCCCAGTTGTTCGGCTCCCCGCCCCCACCCTTCGCGGTGCCGCCCTCGTGGGCCGCGGGATCGCCCTCCCGCTCCTCGCGCGGCGGACGCCACCAGTACCAGTCCCGCTTGGGGCTGCCGGGGTCGCGCGACTCCTGGAACCACGGGTGGGCGTCCGAGGTGTGGTTGACCACCAGGTCCATGATCAGTCTCATGCCCCGCGCGTGTGCGGCGGCCAGCAGACGGTCGAAGGCGTCCAGGTCGCCGAAGACGGGGTCGATGTCCTGGTAGTCGCTGATGTCGTAGCCGTTGTCGGCCTGCGGCGAGGGGTACACGGGGGAGAGCCACAGCACGTCCGCTCCCAGGCCGGCGATGTGGTCCAGGCGGCGGGTGATGCCGTCCAGGTCACCGATCCCGTCGCCGTCCGAGTCCGCGAAGCTGCGGGGGTAGACCTGGTAGACGACCGACGACTTCCACCACTCCGTACCGTCGTGCGTCCCGTTCTCCGGTGCCATCGCCGCTCTCCTCCACCCGGACCCGGAAGCACGATTGCTTCCGCCGCCTCCGCTACCCCTGCCCGGCCACCGACCCCGCATCCGCACCCGCACCCGGCGGCTGCCGGGCGCGGGTGATCGCCGCTGCCGCCCCGCCCCGCGCGGGTGACGGCCGGAGGGCGGGGCCGACCGGCACTCCGGTCCACCCCGCCCTCCGGCCGTCGCCTCGAGCGGCACTCGACGCCACGCCGCCTCAGCGCTTTCCGGCGCGGCGCTTCCTCACCACCACGAGCACCAGCGCGGCGGCGGCCCCGACGAGCAGCGGGCCGCGTCGGCGGCCGACCGCCCGCTGGGCACGCCCGGCCCGCTCCGCGAACGTGTCCGGGGTCTTCTCCTCGACCCTCGCGGCGAGGGACGTGGCAGCCGCGCCGATCCGGTCCTTGGCGCGCACCGCCTTGTCCACCACCGGGGGCGGAAGCTTCTCCTGCGCGTCCCGGGCGATCCGGGCGGCCCGGTCCTTGGCCAACGCCGCCTTCTCCCGCACCTGGGCCTTGGCGTCGGCGGACTTGTCCCGCACCTGCGCCTTGGCGTCCATCGCCGTCAGCCGTGCCTGGACCTTCGCCTGCGTCGCCCTCGCCTGGGCCTGGACCTTGGCGTCCTCGGCCTTCCGCTGGACCTGTGCCTTCACGTCCGCCTTCGCCGCCAGGGCTTCGACGGTCTGGCCGAGCTGCTCGCGCGTCGCCTCCGCCTTCGCCCGCAACTCCTCGGGGGTCAGGGGTTCGTCGTGCGAGGACCGGGACTGGGGCATGTCGTTCATCGGTGCGCCTTCTCCTTGATCTCTGCCATGTCGGCCTTGACGTCGTCGATGGCCCGCTCGGGCTTGGGGGGAGTGGCCAGGGCGATCTCCTTCTTGCCCTTCATCGCCAGGGCCGCCGTGACCGCAGCCAGCACGGCGCCCACGATCAGGGCCGAAGCCCACACCGGCAGCGCGGTGGCCAGCCCGGCGATCGCGGCGGCGACCAGCGCGGCCAGCGCGAGGAACCCCACGCCGGCCGCACCACCGAACAGCCCGCCGCCCAGGCCGAGCCGCTTGCCCTTCTGCGTCATCTCCGCCTGCGCCAGGCGCATTTCGTCCCGCACCAGCTGCGACAGCTGCTGGGACGCCTGGCTCACCAGCGCTCCCACCGAGGAGTCCGCCGGGGCGCGCCGGGCGCCGTCCGGTCCGCCGGTCCTGGTGCCGTCTCCGGAACCGCGCGGCCCGGCAGGGTACTCAACCGTGCTCATGTCCGTTCACCACTTTCCCCCGCGGCGCCGGCACCCGGGAAGGAGAAACCATTCGCCGCATATCACTGGATTGTCATGAATGGGTCGCATCGCGGGTACCCCGGGCGGAACGCCGTATGCACGCGCCGGCCGTCGCGGTCGCCGTCCCCGCTCAGAGCAGTCGGCGCCACCAGAGCTTCGGAGCCCGGTGGACCAGCCAGGCGCTCGCCAGACCGAGGGCGGCACCCACGGCCACATCGCTCGGATAGTGCGCCCCGGACTGCACCCGCTCGACCGCCACCGCCGCTGCCGGTACGGCGCAGAGCGCGCCCACGACCGGGGAGACGGCGGCGACCGCGGCGGTGAACCCCACGGCGGCGGCGGTGTGGCCCGAGGGGAACGACGAGCTGTCGGGCCGGTCGTGGACGCCGTCGTGCGGGATCAGCTCGGCGGGCGGTCTCCGCCGCTCGTAGAGCTGCTTGCCCACGCCGTTGGCGAGGAGTTCCGCGAGCCCCATGGCGGCCAGTCCGGCGACCGCCGCCTTCCGCTGCCGGCCGCCGCCGACGGCGGCCATGATCCCGGCGGCGGCCCACCACAGCTTGGTGTGCTCGGCCGCCGACTCCACGGCGGGCAGCACCTCCCGCGTCACCGGTGACCGCCAGCGCGCCACCCGGTGGGTCAGCAGGCGGTCCCCCCGCCGCAGGGCCGCCATCCCGGTCAGGTGGCTCCAGTCCGTGCCGTCGTCCGCTGTCCCGTACACCGGTGCCCCGTCCTTCTCCCGCGCGTCCAGGGGCCCCGGCCGGGTCGGCCGTGGCCCGGGTCGTGGATTCAGCCGAGCCGGCGACGGTCCTCGTCGGACCACTTGGAGGTGTCGCGCGGTTCGACGTACGGCTCCTCCGTCTCCGGGAGCCCGCCGACGATGGCCCGCTCCCGGCTCAGCTCCGCGTCGAATTCGAGGCCGAGGAGAATCGCCAGGTTGGTGATCCACAACCACACCAGAAACACGATTACCCCGGCGAGGGTGCCGTACGTCTTGTTGTACGAAGCGAAGTTGGCGACGTACAGCGCGAACCCCGCCGAGGCGACCAGCCAGATCAGGAGCGCCAGGAAGCTGCCGGGGGTGATCCAGCGGAAGCCCCGGCCGCGGGCGTTGGGCGCGGCCCAGTAGAGGATCGCGATCATCAGGATGACGAGCACGGCGAGTACGGGCCACTTCGCGATCGACCACACCGTCAGCGCGGTGTCCCCGAGGCCGAGCGTCTCGCCCGCCCGGCGGGCGAGGGGGCCGGTGAAGACGACGATCAGCGCGCTGATCACCGCCATCACCATCAGGACCACGGTCAGCCCGAAGCGCAGCGGCAGCACCTTCCACACCGGGCGGCCCTCGGGCAGGTCGTAGACGGCGTTGGAGGAGCGGATGAACGCCGCGACGTAGCCGGAGGCCGACCACACCGCCAGCACCAGGCCCACGACGGCCATGACCGACCCGACGCCGCCGTTGTTCTGCAACTGCTCCACGGCGTCGGTCAGCATGTCGCGGGCCGGTCCGGGCGCGAGCTTCTTCAGGTTGTCCATGACCTTCCGGGTGGTCGACTCCCCGGCGAGGCCGAGGATCGAGACCAGCACCAGCAGGGCCGGGAAGAGCGCCAGGATGCCGTAGTAGGTCAGTCCGGCCGCCCGGTCGGTCAGCTCGTCGTCCTTGAACTCCCTGCCCGTCCGCTTCAGCACCGCCCCCCACGACCGCTTGGGCATGCCGGTCGGGCTGTCGGGGGCGTTGGCCTCCACCTCCGGGCCGGGGCCCACGTTCTCGTCCTCGGGCCCGGACCCGCGCTTCCGTGAGGAAGCCTCCGCGTCCTGGTCCCGGCCGGCGAGGTGGTGTCCCGCGAGATGGTGCCCGCCGGGTTCTTCCTGGTCATCGGGTGATTCGGGGGTCGGTGCCATGCATCACGAGTAACCCCGTCACCGGATCGGAAACGGCCCTGCCCCCCGCACCGGTGAGGCGACCGGCCATCCGGCCCAGCCCGTACCGGCGGCGGAGGCGTGGCCGGGCGGCGGACCGGCGTGGGGGCGGCGGAAAAGGATGTGCGGCAGGGAGGGACGGGCTGATACTTTCTGTTCGAGCCGTGACGCCGTACAAGGAGGTGAGACCCATGAACGCAGTAGCGATGTGGGTGCTCCCCCTGCCGTCACGGCCGGGCGATTGACGTAGGTGTCGCCGGGAGCGCCTTGACATACCAGGCACTCCCGAAGGGCAACACCCATGAACGCTCAGCAGCATCCCCACTCCCTGCGGTTCACCGCCGAGTCCTCCTCGGACGGCGTGCGCGAACGCGACTTCACCGTCGCCGGCGTCCCCGGCGTCCTCTGGTCCCCCGCCTCCGGCACGGCCGGGAACGCACCCCTGATCCTCATGGCCCATGCCGGCGGCAACGACAAGAAGCACCCGGCGATGGCGAACCGCGCCCGCCTCTTCGTGACCGGCTGCGGCTTCCATGTCGCCGTACTCGACGCGCCCAGCCACGGCGACCGGCCGCGCACGGCCCACGACGAGCAGGAGCGGGCCGCGCTGGCCGAGGCGCGGGCGGCCGGCGAACCGGTGATGCCGGTCGTCGTGCGCTACAACCAGCACCTCGCGGAGATCGCCGTACCCGAGATGCGGGCGGCCCTGGACGCGCTCCAGGAACTCCCGGAGATCGGCACCGGACCGGTCGGCTTCTTCGGCATCCGGATGGGTACGGCGTTCGGCGTGCCGCTCGTGGTCGCCGAACCCCGGATCAAGGCGGCGGTCTTCGGCCTGTACTGGTCCGAGCTCGTGCTCACCGCGGCCCAGCGGATCACCATCCCGGTCGAGTTCAGCATCCAGTGGGACGACGAGTACATCCCGCGCGAGGACGCCCTCGCGCTGTTCGACGCCTTCGCCTCCTCGGAGAAGTCCCTGCACGCCAACGCGGGCAAGCAGGGCGACCAGCCCAGGTTCGAGACCGCCGGCGCGGTGGAGTTCTTCGCCCGCCACTTCGGCCGGACGGCCGGCTCCGGGGCCTGAGCCCGGCGGCACGCGGTCGCGGCCGCCCGTCCGGTTCTCCGGGCGGGCGGCCGCGGTCGCGTCTGCCAGGGTCGGACCCATGAACTGTGTCTTCCGCGCCCTCGTCGAGGCCGGCTCGGCCCGGTGGGTCGCTCGCGGGCCGGTGGCCTCCGCCTTCGCCCCGCTCACGCCGACAGCCCCTGGTCACACCCTGGTCGTCCCGACCTCGCACTTCGCCGACCTCTTCGACACCCCGCCGGAGGTCCTCACCGAGACCATGGCGCTGGTGCGGCGGGTCGCCGGCACGATGCGGTCGGCGCTGCGGGCGGACGGGGTCAACGTCCTCGACGCCGGCGGCCCCGGTTCGGAGCAGTCCGTGCCCCACCTGCACTTCCACGTGATCCCCCGGTGGCACGACGACGGCTTCTCGACCTGGCCCACCGGCCGTTCGCGGCACCGGGTCCAGGGCGACCCGATCGCGCGGCTCGCCTCGGCCGTCGCCGGGTGACCGGCGTCCGTCACGCCTTCCGTCGCACCTTCCGGGTCAGAAGAGCGCCAGCGGACCGACCGGGATGCCGGTCGGGCCGTGGATGCGCGGGGGCGCGAGCCGGGCGCCCGCCGGCGGCCTGCGGGAACCGCACCTCACTCCGGCAGGCAGGAGCGAAACCGGCGGAGCAGCTCCAGTGCGGCAGGACTCTCCCCGTCGAAGTTCTGGGCCCGTTGCCCGGCGGGAAGATCCAGCCCCCGCATGCGGGCACCGTGGCAGCGGAAGCAGAACGCGATCTCGAAGAGCTGATCGGCGGAGTCGTACGCACGGATCCCCCAGCCCGGGAGGAAGCAGCGGTGCAGCTCACCGCCCGGCAGGCCGGCGATCAGGGACAGGACCCGCTGGGCCTGGTCGCCCTCCCAGAAGGCGGCGGTGTCGCCCGCCAGGTCCTTCGAAGTGAGGTGCCTGGCGGGATCGGTGATACGGACGACCTCGACGAACTCGGCCTTCCCCCGGGTGAGCGGCGGCATCATCCCCGGACTCTCCGATCACGGCTCTTCGATCACCCTCCGAAACAGACCCTGAGGATCAAGTCCCACCCTATCGGCGGTGGTTGCGGTGAAGATCACGGTCCGGAGCCCAGGTTCGCGAAGTGCGGGCCTGGCAGAACTCCCCACGACGCCCAAGGGCGACGGACAGCGGGGGCCGGTAGCCCGCCCGTACGCTGCTTGCGGTCGTGCTCTAATCGCCCGGTGACGAACACCGAATCAGAGCTGATACGACGCTGGTTGAACGGCTGGTCCGTGGCGCGCTCCCTGCCCGAGGCCGAGCCGGTCGGGACCGCCCGGGGCGGCGACGGCCTGCGGTCCGAGTGCGGCCAACGCAGCCGCGAGGTCGAGGTGTTCGCGCTGCGCGCCGACGAGGATCCCGAGTCCGTGGCGCGGCTGGCGGCAATGGTCGCCGTCACACAGAAGCACACCTGGCTCACGGTGCCCACACTGCGCCCGGGCGCCGTCGAAGCCGTCGTCGCCGCCGCCGGACTGGAGGTGCTCCACCGGTCCGAGTGGCTCATGACGACCGACCTGACCGCGCACCCGCAGCACGCACCCGCCGCGCCGTACGAGCGCGAGATCCACACGGAGGGCCCGGTCACGGTCGTCACCCTCCGCACTCCCTCCGGGGAGCCGGCGGCGAACGGCACCATCGCCGTGGTCGGCGCCGACGCGGTCGCCGATCGCATCGAGACGTACGCGGCACACCAGCGACGCGGCCTGGGCAGCGCCGTGATGAGCACGCTGGCGGAGGCCGCCGTGGCCCAAGGCGCCCGTACCGGTCTCCTCATCGCCAGCGAGGAAGGCCAGCGTCTCTACTCCTCCCTCGGCTGGCGCCGCGAGGCCGACGTCCTGATCGCCCGGGGGCCGGTGGCTCCCGCCAAGGGGTAGGACCACCCCACGCCGGCCCATCCACCCCTGCCGTACGGCGCTACGCACACGGCTCCGGCCGTCCTGGACAGCAGGCCGATCAGGACGCGGGGTTCTCCGAGCGGCACAACCCGGCACCGAAGGCGGCCCAGGCGACGGGCGCGACAACGATCACGGGGCCGTGGGGGCGCTTGGAGTCGCGCACGGCCACGGAGCCGGGGACGTTGCGGGCGACTTCGACGCACTCCTGCTCGGAGCTGCTGTAGCTGGACTTTATAAACCGATAGGTCACTGGTAACCGATCCCTTTGCTCAGTTCCTTGATGAACTCCCCTGTGTCGTGCGGAGACAAGCTGGCTCTACAGAGAGCGGTGAAGGCCTCCACGAATGCGGCGCTCTCCTCCGCGTCCTCAACCCAGATCTCGGAGCGGGGAGCGTCCATGTGAACCACATCCATGGCCTCGTCCTCCCTGAAAGAAAGGATGTTGAACGGGCCCGTCACGCCCATGTGGCCACCCGCTCGAAACGGAAGCACCTGAATATGGATGTGATCCATCTCGGCGAGCTCGCAAAGCCGCTCCAACTGCCTGCGCATCACCTGCGGCCCTCCAATGAGCTGACGAAGCGCCCCCTCCCAGATGACCGCGTGCATGCGCAAGGGGTCATCAGCGAAGAGTCTCTGTTGACGCCTCGCCCGGGTGGCAACGACAGCTTCCAGCCTGGCCGGGTCCTCCCAACGCATCTCAGCAACGCACATGGCCCTCGTGTACTCGGGAGTCTGAAACAACCCCGGAATGAGCGCTAGCTGCCATTGCCTGGTGCGCAGGGCGCCGTCCTCCATGGCGATGTACTCACCGTGCTTACTGGAGTGAACGGTGCCGTTCCACCAGCCCCTGACCTTGCGCCGCTCCCGGTCCAGGGCCGCAACCTCCAACTGGCGTTCGACAAAGTGCTGGTCGTCCACGCCATAGAAGTCGCACAGAGCCCGGATGTCCGGGTCCCGCATCGGAACCCATCCCCGCTCCATCTTCACGATCTTCGAGTTGGTCGCACTGATCGCCTGCGCCGCCTGCTGTTGGGTCTTCCCTGCGGCATCTCGCAAGCGGAGTAGCTCACTACCGAGCCTACGTCCCAGCACAGTTGATGTCCGGTTGCCAAGTTGAGGTGCTCGATTCACGGGCCCAGTGTCTCGTTCTGCCGCCTGGGCGTCGACTACGTCACCCATTGGAGACAATTGTCTCCGTTTCACTTGTGTCGAAGTTCGAGGCATCGCTACTTTCAGTACTCCACCGCTCGCTCAGCGAGGCCACCGGCGGAAGTGCACCGTCCTGCCCTGCGCCGGAGACGTACCGGCCCCAGGCCCCGGCACGGCATCGCCACCGCCCGTTTCCACGGAGGTACGTGTCCATGACGCCCGCCCAGGAGATCCCCGCCCCCGACCCCGTTCTCCGTGAGGACGTGGTCAGTTACACACCCACGGCCGGCAGCGTCAGGCTCAGTCGGCGCCGGGCCGCGCGGCTCGTCGCGGAGTGGGGGCACGACGACCTGGCTGACGACGTGGCGCTGTTGGTCAGCGAGTTGACCACCAACGCGGTGCTGCACGGCGGAGTACAGGGCCGCCTCTTCCGGGTTCGCCTCCTGCTCACCGCGACCACCCTGCGGATCGAGGTCAGCGACGCGCGGACGGAACGGCTGCCGGATACCCGCAAGCCCGTGGACACCGACTGTTTCGGGCGGGGGCTGCTGATCGTGGCGAACCTCGCCGACACGTGGGGCATCGAGCGCCGTACGGTCGGCAAGACGGTTTTCGCCGAGGTGTCCCTCGCAGGAAGGACCGGGCCCCTCTTCCTCCCGTAGATCCGTGCGCCGCCGGGCCGCTCCGCCTCCCGCACCCGGAAACGGAAAGCGGGCCCGCACGCTGCTGCGCGCGGGCCCACCCCTCGTACACGTACCGGCCGTCAGGCCCAGGTGATCAAGCGCTTCGGCTGCTCCAGGATCGCGGCGACGTCCGCCAGGAACCTGGACCCCAGCTCGCCGTCGATCAGGCGGTGATCGAACGACAGCGCCAGCGTGGTGACCTGACGGGGCTTCACCTTGCCCTTGTGGACCCACGGCTGGAGCTTGATCGAGCCGACCGCGAGGATCGCGGACTCGCCCGGGTTGAGGATGGGCGTGCCGGTGTCGACGCCGAAGACACCGACATTGGTGATGGTGAGCGTGCCGCCCGCCATCGCCGCCGGGGAGGTCTTGCCCTCACGGGCGGTTACGACCAACTCGCCTAGGGCGGACGCGAGTTCGGGCAGGGTCTTGTCCTGCGCGTCCTTGATGTTCGGCACGATCAGTCCGCGCGGGGTGGCGGCGGCGATGCCCAGGTTCACGTAGTGCTTCTGGACGATCTCCTGATTCGCCTCGTCCCAGGCCGCGTTGACGCCCGGGTTCCGCTTGACCGCGACGAGCAGGGCCTTCGCGATGAGGAGCAGCGGGTTGACCCGGACCCCGGCGAGGTCCTTGTCCTCCTTCAGCTCCGCGACGAGCTTCATCGTGCGGGTGATGTCGACCGTGACGAACTCGGTGACGTGCGGCGCGGTGAAGGCGCTGGTGACCATCGCCTGCGCGATGGCCTTCCGTACCCCCTTGACCGGGATACGGGTCTCCCGCGCACCCGGTACCGGGGCGACCGGCTGCGGTGCCGACGCCGGGGCGGTCTCGTACGGCGCGCTCTCGTCGAGCGACTCCGCCACCGCGGCCTGGACGGCGGCCGTGCCGTTGACCGACACGGGGGCCGGGGCGGTGGCCGCGGGGGCCGGAGCGGCTGCGGCGTGCACGTCGTCGCGGGTGATGACACCGTCCGGGCCGGTCGGGGTGACCGCCGCCAGGTCGATGCCGAGGTCCTTCGCGAGCTTGCGGACCGGGGGCTTGGCGAGCGGACGGCTCTTCGCCACCGCCTGCGCGGCACCGGTGCCCTGGCCGTTCAGCTCACCCTGGACCGCCTGGACCGCGGCAGCCGCCGGCTGCTGGGCACCCTTGCGGGGGCGGCGCTTGGTGGAGCTCTCGGAGACGCCGTAACCGACCAGTACGGACTGGCGGCCCTTGGGCGCCTCCTCCGCGGCCGGGGCAGGCGCGGCTGCGGGCTCCGCCGGAGCGGTCACCGCCTCCTGGGCGGGCGCGTCGGCGGGCGAACCGGGCGCCACGTCCACCGCGATGATCACCTGGCCCACGTCGACCGTGGTGCCCTCGGGGAAGCGCAGCTCGTGCACCACCCCGTCGAACGGGATCGGCAGCTCCACGGCGGCCTTCGCGGTCTCGACCTCGCAGACGACCTGGCCGTCCGTGACGGTGTCGCCGGGCTGGACGAACCACTTGAGGATCTCCGCCTCGGTGAGTCCCTCGCCCACGTCGGGCATCTTGAACTCACGGAAACGGACCGATGTGTCGGTCATCGTCACGACCCCTCTCCTCAGTACGCCAGCGAGCGGTCGACGGCGTCGAGCACCCGGTCGAGACCCGGCAGGTACTCGTCCTCCAGCCGGGCCGGCGGGTACGGCACGTGGTAGCCGCCGACGCGCAGGACCGGTGCTTCGAGATGGTAGAAACTGCGCTCGGTGATCCGGGCGGCGATCTCCGCGCCGGAGCCGTAGAAGACCGGGGCCTCGTGCACGACGACCAGCCGGCCGGTCTTCTCGACCGAGGTCTGGATGGCGTCGAAGTCGATCGGGGACATCGACCGCAGGTCCAGGACCTCGACCGACTTGCCCTCCTCGGCGGCCGCCGAGGCGGCCTCCAGGCAGACCTTCACCATCGGCCCGTACGCGACGAGCGTGAGGTCGCTGCCCTCGCGGACCGTGACGGCGCGGTGGAGCGGGACCGGGATGGCCTCGGTGTCGACCTCGCCCTTGTCCCAGTAACGCCGCTTCGGCTCGAAGAAGATGATCGGATCGTCGCTCTGGAGAGCCTGCTGCATCATCCAGTAGGCGTCGTGCGCGTTCGACGGCGAGACGACCTTCAGACCGGAGACGTGCGCGAACAGCGCTTCGGGCGACTCGCTGTGGTGCTCGACCGCGCCGATGCCGCCGCCGTAGGGGATGCGGATCACGACGGGCAGCTTGATCGTGCCGAGCGAACGGGCGCGCATCTTCGCGAGCTGCGTGACGATCTGGTCGTACGCGGGGAACACGAAGCCGTCGAACTGGATCTCGACGACGGGGCGGTAGCCGCGCAGGGCCAGGCCGATCGCCGTACCGACGATGCCGGACTCGGCGAGCGGGGTGTCGATCACCCGTCCCTCGCCGAAGTCCTTCTGGAGCCCGTCGGTGATCCGGAAGACGCCGCCGAGCTTGCCGACGTCCTCACCCATGATCAGGACCTTGGGGTCGGTGTCGAGGGCATGGCGCAGCGACTCGTTGAGCGCCTTCGCGATGGACATCTTTTCCGCGGCCATGGTCAGTTCCCCTCCTCGACGAACGATGCCTGGTAGGCGATGAACTCGGCCCGCTCCTCGTCGACGAGCGAGGAGCCGTCGGCGTAGACGTGGTCGAACATCGCCATGGAACCGGGGTCCGGCATGGCGCGGACGGCCTCACGCACGCCCTTGCCGAGGGCCTCGCTCTCCGCCTCCAGGGCGGTGAAGAAGGCCTCGTCCGCGAACTTCTCCTTCTCCATGTACGTGCGCAGCCGCAGGATCGGGTCCTTCGCCTCCCACGCGGCGCGCTCCTCGTCGGCCCGGTACTTCGTCGGGTCGTCGGAGGTGGTGTGCGCGCCCATGCGGTAGGTGAACGCCTCCACGAGGGTGGGGCCCTCACCACTGCGGGCCCGCTCCAGCGAAGCCTTGGTGACCGCGAGGCAGGCGAGCACGTCGTTGCCGTCGACCCGGACGCCGGGGAAGCCGTAGCCCTGGGCGCGCTGGTAGAGCGGCACGCGGGTCTGGCGCGCGGTGGGCTCGGAGATCGCCCACTGGTTGTTCTGGCAGAAGAACACGACGGGGGCGTTGTAGACCGCGGCGTAGGTGAACGCCTCGGCCACGTCGCCCTGGCTGGTGGCGCCGTCACCGAAGTACGCGACCACGGCGGAGTCACCGCCGTCCTTGGCGACACCCATGGCATAGCCGGTGGCGTGCAGGGTCTGCGAGCCGATGACCAGCGTGTACAGGTGGAAGTTGTTGGTGGCCGGGTCCCAGCCGCCGTGGTTCACACCGCGGAACAGGCCGAGCAGGTTCGTCGGGTCCACGCCCCGGCACCAGGCGACGCCGTGCTCGCGGTAGGTGGGGAAGACGTAGTCGTCGTCGCGCAGCGCCCGGCCGGAGCCGATCTGCGCGGCCTCCTGGCCCAGCAGCGAGGCCCACAGGCCCAGCTCGCCCTGGCGCTGGAGGGCGGTCGCCTCGGAGTCGAAACGACGGGTCAGCACCATGTCCCGGTACAGCCCGCGCAGCTCCTCGGGGGAGATGTCGATGCTGTAGTCCGGGTGCTCCACCCGCTCGCCCTCGGGCGTCAGGAGCTGTACGAGCTGAGGCTCGGAACTCTGCGGTGCCTTCGCGGCGCTGGTGCGCCTGCTGCTACTGCGTCGCGGCTTACGCGCGGCAGTGCTCTCCACGGTCACGTGCGTGCTCCTCCGTCGGTCCGGACCCCGGGGTCTGCCGGGATACCAGTGCGGCTCGCCTGTGTCCGGACCCGTGCACGGGGTGGGTGCCGCTCGGCCGGGAACAGGCGTGACAGGTGCCCCGGCGAGCGCCCTGTCACAGGCACGTTACCCAGTGGGCCGCATATACGCGAAACCCTCTCTGACCTGCGATTTTGCTTGGATTTCCAAGTAAATCGCGAAAAACCCGAACTCTCGCTGGTCACAGCACTGGTAACAGCCTCGCAGGCGGCCGGAACAACGGCACGTTATCCCGGGGGACCCGCGCAGGGAAGGGCGGAGCGGAGCGGAGTGTGTGAGACTGCGAATGTGTCCGAAGACGGAAAAATCACCGTATTTCTACTCGACGACCACGAGGTAGTCCGTCGGGGCGTCCACGACCTGCTCGCGGTGGAGGACGACATCGAGGTCGTCGGCGAGGCCGGTACCGCCGCCGACGCCCTGGTCCGCATCCCCGCCACCCGCCCGGACGTGGCCGTGCTGGACGTGCGCCTGCCGGACGGCAGCGGGGTGGAGGTGTGCCGGGAGATCCGCTCCCGGAACGAGAACATCAAGTGCCTGATGCTGACCTCGTACGCCGACGACGAGGCTCTGTTCGACGCGATCATGGCCGGCGCCTCGGGGTACGTACTGAAGGCGATCCGCGGCAACGAGCTGCTCAGCGCGGTACGCGACGTGGCGGCCGGCAAGTCGCTGCTGGACCCCGCGGCCACCGCCCGCGTGCTGGCCCGGCTCCGCGACGGCAAGGACGGCAAGGGCGACGACAGACTCGCCAACCTCACCGAGCAGGAGCGCAAGATTCTCGACCTGATCGGCGAGGGGCTCACCAACCGGGTCATCGGCGAGCGCCTGCACCTCGCGGAGAAGACGATCAAGAACTACGTCTCCAGCCTCCTGTCGAAGCTCGGCATGGAGCGCCGCTCGCAGGCCGCCGCGTACGTCGCCCGGATCCAGGCCGAGGGCGAGCGCTGAGGGACCGGACCGGGGACCTTGGTCCCGGTGCGCCCGGGGCCCCGGACCCTTACGGACGGGCCGGGCGGCATCGGACAGTGGAGGAATGTCTCCAGAGGAATCGCAGGCCATCGAGTTGCTGCACCGGGTCCCTTACGGCCGGCTGGCGACCAGCAGGCGTGCGCTCCCGCTGCTGGCCCCCGCCCGCCACATCGTCCACGACGGGCTCCTCGTGCTGCGCATGCACGGCGGACTCGGCCACCACGAGGCCTGCGACGGCAGCGTCGTCGCCTACGGGGCCGACAACCTGAACACCGCCGCCCCGGGCGACCGGGACCTGTGGGCCGTGCAGTTCACCGGCACCGCCGAGCTCCTCGAACCCTCCCGCGCCCAGCGCGCCCGCTTCGGCGCCCTGCCCGCCGAAGTCAACGGCGAGGCCTTCGTTCCGGTCTACCTCCGGCTGCGTCCGCAGTTCGCCTCAGTGCACACTCTGGGCTGGAATTCAAGTCCGCATCCGGGGCACGTGGGGTGATCTACCATCTGGTAAGTGCCGCGCTCATATGTAACCCACCCTCCCCAGCCTCCGGTCGGCGAGGTCATGCGCCGCTATCCCGCGGTCGGTGAACCGCTCGCCTGCGAGCCGATCACCAAGGGACTTCTCAACCACGGATACCGCGTCTCCACCACGCGCGGCGCGTACTTCCTCAAGCACCACCTCGACAAGCAGCACCTCGACGACGCCACCGGCGAACGCTCCCTCATCGCCCGCCAGCACCGGGCCACCATGCGCCTCCAGTCGATCGGCGTCCCCGTCGCACCGCCGCTGGCCGACACCGACGGCGAGACCGTCACCGTCATCGACGGCCACTGCTTCGCCCTGCACCCCTGGGTCGACGGCCGCCACCGCATCGGCGCCCAGCTGACACCCGCCCAGTCCCAGCGTCTCGGGGCGCTCCTCGGAGCCGTACACACCGGTCTCGAACAGGTCATGGGCCCCGGCAGCGGTACGCCCACCACGCGCCGCGGACACGGCAGCCCGGACCCGGCCGACACCTTCGCCCTCATCGACGAACTGCTCGACGCCGCCCGGGGCGTGCGCCCCCGCGACACCCCGCTGGACGCCTTCGACGAGCTCGCCGTACACCGCCTCGTCGAGCGCCGGGCCCTGCTGGAACGCCACGCCCACCGCCGCCCGCCCACCCCCGTGGGCCCCGCCCACGGCTGGGTGCACGGCGACTTCCACCCGCTGAACCTGCTCTACCGGGGCAGCGACCCCGTCGCGATCGTGGACTGGGACCGGCTCGGCGTCCAGCCCCGAGCCGAGGAGGCGGTACGCGCCGCGGCGATCTTCTTCGTCCAGCCGGCCGGAAAGCTGGAACTCGACAAGGTCAAGGCGTACGCCCGCGCCTACCGCGAGGCAGCCCAAGTCGGCTCGGCGGAACTCGCCGCCGCGGTCCACCGGGTCTGGTGGGAGCGGCTCAACGACTTCTGGATACTGCGCTGGCGCTACGCCCTGGGAGACCGAAGGGCCGACCCGCAGTTCCCTGCGGTGTCGGCCCTGGTGGTGTGGTGGACCCGGGAGTACGAGGCGGTGAACGAGGCGTTCACGGGCTGAGCGCCCCGCACCGGACGGGCGGGGCGCTCGACGGTTGTCCCGGGGTCAGTTGGCGCTGCCGACGGTGGCGGAGGTGCCCGCCGTGTCGGTCGAGCCGGTGGGGTCGGCAGTCGCGCCGCCCCCGATGATGCCGCCCAGCGAGCTGTCGTCCTCGCCGTCGTCCGTCGGGTCCGTGGTCGGCTCCGTGGACGTGTCGCCCGTCGGCTCCCCGGCTCCCCCGCCGTTCGACGTGGCGGGCGCCTCCGTGGTCTGGGTCGGCTTCGGGGTGTACGACGGCTGCGTGTTCGTCGGCGTCGGCGTCCAGGTCGGGTCCTCGGACCACTGCGACTGCCCGCCCGAGGAGTCCTCGGGTGCCTGCGACTCCTTGGTCGGCTCGTCGCTCGGCTCGGCCGACGTCTCGTCCGGGGACGGCGAGGACGACGTGGTCGGCTCGACCCGGCCCTTGTCGGTGTCGCCACCGCCCGCCGCGTTGACGGCGATCGCGACCCCGACACCGATCGCGACCAGCGCCAGCACCACGAAGAGCCACATCTTGCTCTTGCCGCCGCCGTTGCCCTGGCCGCCGTTGTAACCGCCGTAGCCGCCGTCGTCCGGGTTCATCGGAGGCAGGATCGGCCCCTGCGAGGTGTCCCCGTGCGACCCGTAGCCGCCGGCTCCCATCACCTGGGTGGAACCGGCGAAACCCTGCGCCGGAGTGTGGCCGCCGTCGTACCCGGCGACCGGCCCGGTGTTCCACGTACCGGTGTGGCCGCCCTGCACCTGGAGCATCTGCAGGCCGTACTGGACCAGCCCGCGCATCTCCTCCGCGCTCTGGAACCGGTCGTCCGGCTCCTTCGCGAGCGAGCGCATCACCAGACCGTCCAGCTCCGGCGGCACCCCGTCCGAGACCTCGGACGGCGGGACCGGGATGTCCTGGACGTGCTGGTACACCACGGAGAGCGGCGTCTCACCGGTGAACGGGGGCCGCAGCGCCAGCAGTTCGTACAGCAGGCAGCCGGTCGCGTACAGGTCGGAGCGGTGGTCGACGGCCTTGCCGAGCGCCTGCTCCGGGGAGAGGTACTGCGGGGTGCCCATGACCATGCCGGTCTGCGTCATCGTCGACTGCGCGCCGTGCAGCGCGCGGGCGATGCCGAAGTCCATGACCTTGACCGCGCCGGAGTTCGTGATGATGACGTTCGCGGGCTTGATGTCCCGGTGCACGATGCCGTGCTGGTGCGAGTAGGCCAGCGCCTCCAGCACACCGGAGACGATGATGAGCGCCTGCTCGGGCGGCGGCGCCTCCGCGCTGATCAGCAGGTCGCGGATGGTGCGGCCCTCGACCAGCTCCATCACGATGTAGGGGACGGTCTGACCGCCCACGACGTCCTCGCCGGAGTCGTACACGGCGACGATCGCGTGGTGGTTGAGCCCGGCCACCGACTGTGCCTCGCGGGTGAACCGCGCCTTGGACACCGGGTCCTCGGCGAGATCGGAGCGGAGCAGTTTCACCGCGACGGTACGTCCCAGACGGACGTCCTCCGCGGCGTAGACCTCCGCCATTCCGCCCCTGCCGAGGCGGTGGGTCATCCGGTAACGGCCGTCCCCGACGACGCCGCCGACGCCCCAGGAGTCGGTGCCATCCGAGACTCCGCCGCCGTTTGCTTCGGAATCGGGTGCCATCAGTCCTCGCCGTCGTATCTGTCCGCGCGTCCGCGGGTCCTCACGGTGCCTGGTTCCTGCGTCAGCCGCATGGACGGCTGTACTGCCACGCCACGCTACAGCCTCCACCGCGCCCCTCGGTCCGGTGCGAAACCGGTCATCCGATCGGCGGGCGTGGCGCACGCGCACATTCTGGGTGGTTCCTGTAACGCTTCCGAGACGGTTCGTGTGGTCAGGGTCACGGAACCGGCACCTGGCTTGACGTGTCCCACCCCTCGGGCAGACTTGGCACGTACTACGGATCTTCGCGGATTCCGGGGGCCCGGCGCCCCCTGTTCACCGAAGATTCGGTTCGCCGAAGCCTCGGTCGCCGAAGCTCCGGAACAGATTTCCGCGATTGCCGCGACATCGGGGTGACGCGCCACCGGCGCGCCGAGGGGGAGCACGTCATGAGCCAGGACGGTTCGCAGGGCCGCTATGCGGGCGGAGCCGTCGCCGGCGGCCGGTACCAGCTCCGTGATCTGCTCGGCGAAGGCGGCATGGCCTCCGTCTACCTCGCCTACGACGCGGCGCTCGACCGCCAGGTGGCGATCAAGACGCTGCACACCGAGCTCGGACGCGAGCAGTCGTTCCGCGAACGGTTCCGCCGCGAGGCCCAGGCCGTCGCGAAGCTCCAGCACACCAACATCGTCTCCGTCTTCGACACCGGCGAGGACGAACTCGGCGGCGCCCTGATGCCGTACATCGTCATGGAGTACGTGGAGGGCCTGCCGCTCGGTTCGGTGCTGCGCCAGGACATGGCCGCCCAGGGCGCGATGCCCGCCGACAAGGCCCTCAAGGTGACCGCCGACGTGCTGGCCGCCCTGGAGACCAGCCACGAGATGGGGCTCGTCCACCGCGACATCAAGCCCGGCAACGTCATGGTCACCAAGCGCGGCGTCGTCAAGGTCATGGACTTCGGCATCGCCCGCGCCATGCAGTCCGGCGTCACCTCGATGACCCAGACCGGCATGGTCGTCGGCACACCCCAGTACCTCTCCCCCGAGCAGGCCCTCGGCCGCGGTGTGGACGCCCGCTCCGACCTCTACTCGGTCGGCATCATGCTCTTCCAGCTGCTCACCGGGCGCCTCCCCTTCGACGCGGAGTCGCCGCTCGCCATCGCGTACGCGCACGTGCAGGAACAGCCGCCCGTCCCGTCCACGATCAACCGGGCGGTCACCCCCGCGGTGGACGCGCTCGTCGCCCGCGCGCTCCGGAAGAACCCGAACGAACGCTTCCCCAGCGCCGCCGCGATGCGCGACGAGATCTTCCGGGTGCTGAACGCCTCGGGCCAGGCCGCCGCCCCGGTGATCGTCGCCGGCGGTCCCACCAACAGCGGGTCGGGCGTCGGCGCGACGGTCTTCCCGCCGGTCGACCAGCAGGCCGCGCCGGGCCCGTACGGCGTCCAGACCCCGTACCCGGCGCACCAGCAGCAGCCCGGCCCGTACGGAGCGCCGACCCCGGCGCCGAGCTACGGCTACCCGCAGGCCGCTCCTCCGGCGTACCAGCAGACCCCGCCGCCGTACGCGGTGGCGCAGACCTCCCCGGCCGCCGGACAGATGGCACACGGCGGCACGGGCACCGGGGGTACGGGCATCGGGGGCGGGGACGGCAGGTCCCGGCGGAACCCGGTGGTCATGGGCTCGGTCGCCGTCGCCGGCATCGTCGTCCTCGGCGTGGTGGCGACGCTCCTGCTCAGCGGTGGCGACGGCGAGGACCCGACGCCCGGCCCCACCGACGCCTCGGGCAGCAGCGCTCCGGTGGTCGCCGGGGAGCACAAGGGCCCCGAGCGCAACCGCACCATGGACACCCAGGACTGCACGGACCCGAACACGGACGTCCGCGACACCGAGAAGGTCGCCGCGCCGGACTTCGTCTACAAGGACCTGCTCTCCGCGAAGGCCTGCGCCGACGCCGCCGGGTGGACCCTCAAGGTGATCGAGGAGCCCGGCAACACCTACGCCGAGGACCAGGTCGTCAAGCAGTTCCCGACCGCCGGTACGGCCATCGACCCGGTCAACGCCCACATCGAGCTGAGCGTCTCCACGGGCGACCCGTCCTGAGTCGGGCCCCCTCGGGAACGCCCGCTCCGAGCTCCCTCGGCCGGGCCTGGCCCGCCGTTCACGCCTCGACCGGATCGGCCGTTCATACGTGGACCGGATCGGCCGTTCGGTGGGAGGCGGGTCCGCCGTCACCGTGGCGGATGACATCCCTCCATCCGGGATGCCGGGAATGTGCGGGCGTGTGACGCTGAACCCATGGCTCCAGGTCCTCCTCCCCCGCGGTCTCCGTGGACGTCGAGGTCGGTCGTCTCCCTCCTGCTCGCCATGACCGCCGCGCTGGGCCCGGCAGCCTGCGCAGCCGCGTCCCCGTCTCCCCGTACGAGCGCCGCAGCGCCCTCGGGCACCGCCTCCCCGGCGGCGGGCCCCGCCTTCTCCACCTTCTCCGGCGCTCCGGGGACACACCTCCCCCACCGGTCGCCTCCCCCGCCGACCGCGTCGCCGTCGTCGTTCTCCCCGTCTCCGCCCGGTGCCTCAGCGCCCAGGGCGTCCGCCGGCACCCCCGCTCCGGCAGGACAGGCCGCTCCCACGCTCCCGGCCACCACTCCGCCCGTCGCCCCGCCGCCCCTCACCCCGTCCCTCACTCCGCCTCTCGACCCGTCCGCCACGCCGTTCGCCACGCCCTCTCCACGTGAGCAGCCGTTCGCCGGGCGGCCCGCAGGCGAGGGCCGGGTCCGCCCCGGCCGGTCACTGTCGCCCCAGGAGCTCGCCGAGGCCATCGCCGCCCTGGAGGACGAGGAGACCCCGGCCACCCCGTCCGCCCCCGCCTCCGCCGCGCCGCCCTTCCCGTCCTCGGAGCCCGTACCGGCCACGCGCCCGCACGCGCTGGGTGCCCGCGCGACCGAAGGGCTCCGCAGCCTCTCCCTGGGCAGCGGAATCGCCCTGGTCGGCATCGGCCTGGCCTTCCTCGGAGCCCGGATGCGCCGCGCGGACTGAGCGGCGCCCGCGCCGACCCGATGTGCGCCGCACGGGCCGGGGGACAGACGGCACGTAGCCGGGGGACAGACGGCACGTAAGGGGCGGAACGGGATCCGCGTCCGGCCCGGTGCCCGAAGATCTCGGCCACATCCCGGGGGACCGATCACGCATTCAGGTACGTAGGGGACGGTGGATCAAGCCCAAGAAGGGGCACCACCCTTCTGTACGGCGCATGTGCGAGACAATGGCGGCATGGAGATGCCGAGGAATGACCGGTCGCAGGAGCACCCCCAGGTCCTCGTAGTGGGACAGGACGGAATGGCTGTCGGCGGCGGTGCCAGTGGCGACGAGTCCCGCGAGGTCCCAGTGACGGAGATGGTCGAACAGCCCGCGAAGGTCATGCGCATCGGCAGCATGATCAAGCAGCTCCTCGAGGAGGTCAGAGCGGCACCTCTCGACGAGGCGAGCCGCGTCCGGCTCAAGGAGATCCACGCCAGTTCCGTGAAGGAGCTGGAGGACGGTCTCGCGCCGGAGCTGGTGGAGGAGCTGGAACGCCTCTCGCTGCCCTTCACGGAGGAGTCGGTCCCCTCGGAGGCCGAGCTGCGGATCGCACAGGCCCAGCTGGTGGGCTGGCTGGAGGGCCTGTTCCACGGCATCCAGACCGCCCTGTTCGCCCAGCAGATGGCGGCCCGTGCCCAGCTGGAGCAGATGCGGCGCGCTCTGCCCCCCGGCTCCGGCGACGACGAGGGGCCCGCCGGAGACCCGCACGGCGCGATCCGCTCCGGCCCGTACCTGTAGGGACAGCCCTCACCGAACAGCGCGGTCACGCGCGGAGCCCGGAAGAGCCCGGTCCCACACCATCCGGTGCGGGACCGGGCTCTCGTCATGAACTCCGGGCTTCCCGGTCCCGCGGTCGGGCCCGGCTCGTGCGGTCGCGCCTGGCTCGTGCGGTCGGACCCGGCTCGTGATCGTGAGGTCGGGCCTCGTTCGTGCGATCAGAGCTGGCTCGTGCGGTCAGGCCTGGTTCGCGGCGGGTGCCAGGAGCAGGACCTTGCCGATGTGCTCGCTCGACTCCATCACCCGGTGCGCCTCGGCGGCCTCGGCCATCGGCACCGTACGGTCCACGATCGGGCGGACCACTCCGGCCTCGATCAGCGGCCAGACGTGCTCACGCACCGCCGCCACGATCGCCGCCTTCTCGGCGAGCGGGCGGCCCCGCAGCGACGTCGCGGTGACGGCGGCCCGCTTGGTCAGCAGGGCGCCCAGGTTCAGTTCGGCCTTCGCACCGCCCTGGAGGCCGATGATGGCGAGCCGCCCGTTGGTGGCGAGCGCCTCGACGTTCTTCGCCAGGTACTTCGCGCCGACGATGTCCAGGATGACGTCTGCGCCCGCGCCGTCCGTCGCCTTGCGGATCTCCTCCACGAAGTCCTGCTCGCGGTAGTTGATCAGGATGTCCGCGCCCAGTTCCGCGCAGCTCGCCAACTTCTCCGCGCTGCCCGCGGTCACCGCGACCCGGGCGCCGACCGCCTTGGCCAGCTGAATCGCCATGGTGCCGATGCCGCTGGAACCGCCGTGCACGAGCAGCGTCTCGCCAGGGCGCAGGTGGGCCACCATGAAGACGTTGGACCAGACCGTCGACGTCACCTCGGGAAGCGCCGCCGCCGACACCACGTCGAGCCCCGCCGGCACCGGCAGCAGCTGCCCGGACGGCACCGCGACCTTCTCCGCGTACCCGCCACCGGCGAGAAGCGCGCAGACCTCGTCACCCACCGCCCAGCCGCTCACCCCGGGGCCCAGCGCGGCGACCCGCCCCGCGCATTCGAGCCCCGGATACACGGGAGCGCCGGGCGGCGGGTCGTAGAAGCCCTGGCGCTGCATGACGTCGGCGCGGTTCACCGCGCTGGAGAGCACCTCCACGAGGACTTCGCCCTCGCCGGGTACGGGATCTGGCACCTCGGTCCAGACGAGCGCTTCGGGGCCACCGGGTTCCGGGATCGTGATCGCATACATGGCGGCGAGGCTACTCCGTACCTGCCCGTTACGGCCGTTACAGCCGTTACATCCGCTGCGGGCCCTGGGGCGGCCGGTTCGGGATCAGCGGAGAGGGCAGCGGCGAGGCGCGCACGACCACCACCACCCGGTCCGTCATCTGCAAGGGACTCGCGGCCGGATCGTCGTAACTGAGCATCCGGTGGCCCCGCACCACGTTCACCACCAGGTCGTCGGTGTCCCGGACGCTCCGTCCCACCTCGCTCTTTATGACCGGCCGCTCGATCAGATCCAGGCCGCTGCCGTGCTGGATGAGGTCCTCCAGCACCGTGCCCGCGCTGGGACTGAGCGCCGAGAGACCCAGCAGACGGCCGGCCGCGCTGGCGCTCGTGATGACGGCGTCCGCACCGGACTGCCGGAGCAACGGGGCGTTCTCCTCCTCGCGCACCGCGGCGACGATCTTCGCGCTCTGGTTCAACTGCCGTGCCGTCAGCGCCACCAGGACGGCGGTGTCGTCGCGCTGGGTGGCGATGATGATCTGACGCGCCTTCTGGACCTCGGCCCGCAGAAGCACCTCGCTGCGCGTGGCGTCACCCTGTACCCCGGTGAACCCCTGGGCGTTGACCGCGTCGACCACCTTGCCGGACGGATCGACGATGACGATCCGGTCCTTCCGCAGGCCGGTCGCGCAGAGCGTCTGCACGGCCGAACGGCCCTTCGTACCGAAACCGACGACCACACTGTGATCACGCACGTTGCTTCTCCAGCGATTCAGCGATTCAGGGACTCGGGTGCTCGGGCCTCCGGGCGTCCGGCGTCCGGGGGTGTGCGGCGGGCTGCCCTGACCGGTGGGCTGCGCGGTACGGCGCAGCTCTCAGGGTACGGAAGGACGAGGTACCCAACCGCCGCGCGGAACCCTTTACGCTTCTCTCCGCCGGTGACGGTGCACGGCTGGTGGAGACACGGCCCGTGCGACGCACTTCGGCCACCGTCCCCGTCGTCGATCCACGACCATGGGCCACGACGTGACCACCTGCCCGCCGCCGCCAGAGGACATGCCTTGAAGGACGAGAACCAACCAGCAGCCAGGATGGGCAGGTTCTCCATCCTGCGGACCCTCTGGCACCGCTCGCGCTCGGACGCGCGGGAGGACGCCGAGGCCAGCCGCGCCATCACCATGCCCACGCAGGGCGCACTGCCGCCGCTCCAACAGGTGCTCCGGCGACTGACGATGGCGCTGCTGGTGCTGGCGGTGACCGTGGTGATCGTCTGGTCCGACCGATCCGGCTACAACGACACCTCCGACAGCAGCGTCGACCTGCTCGACGCGGTCTACTACGCGACCGTCACCCTCTCCACCACCGGCTACGGCGACATCACCCCGGTCAGCGACGGTGCCCGCCTCATCAACGTCCTGGTCATCACACCCCTTCGGGTGCTTTTCCTGATCATCCTGGTCGGCACCACCCTCGAAGTCCTCACCGAGCGGACCCGTCAGCAGGTACGCATCCACCGGTGGCGTTCCCGTACCCGCGACCACGTCGTGGTGGTCGGCTACGGCACCAAGGGCCGTCACGCCATCGAATCGCTGATCTCCACGGGCATCACCAAGGACAAGATCGTCGTGGTGGACCCGCAGCAGAAGGCCGCACACGCGGCCGGCGACGACGGCCTGGTGGCCGTGGTCGGCGACGCCACGCGCTCCGAGACGCTGCTCAAGGCCGAGGTACCGACCGCCAGCCGGGTCATCATCGCCCCTCAGCGCGATGAGACGGCCACCCTGATCACCCTGACCGCCCGCCAGCTCAACAAGCACGCCACCATCGTCGTCGCGGTCCGCGAGGACGAGAACGTCCCGCTGCTCAAGCAGAGCGGCGCGGACACCGTGGTCACCAGCTCCAGTTCGGCCGGCCGCCTGCTCGGGGTCTCCATGGCCAGCCCTCCGGTGGCCAGGACCCTGGAGGACCTGATGACCCACGGCAGTGGGCTGGACCTCGGAGAACGCGCGGTGACCGAGGAGGAGATCGGCCGCCCGCCGCGCGACTGCGCCGATCTGATCGTCGCGGTGCTCCGCAACAGGAGACTGCTCGACTACACGGACCCCACTCTCACCAGCCTGCAGCGCGAGGACCGTCTCATCACCATCAGCCGTTCGGGACCGGCCCACTGACCCTCTCTCCGGCCCCATGAAGTGGCCGGCATGTTTCACGTGAAACACCCGAACGGCTCCGCCCCGCGACCGTTTCACGTGAAACGGTCGCGGGGCGGGGGCGGACGTGCCCCGGGACGCCCCCGGGACGCGCCCCGGAACGAGCCCTACGCCCAGGGCAGATCCAGGATCTCCACCTCGGTACCGGGCCGCACTCCGCCCGGCGGCACCACCGCCATACCGTCGGCGGTGGCGATCCCCCGCAGCATCGCGGGGCCGTTGTAACGCAGCGGTACCGCATGGTCCCGGACCGCTCCGTGCCCGGCCCGATGCACCACGGGCACGAGCCGGGTGTCGTGCGGGTGCCCCTGCACCGCCTCCTGTACGGGCGCCCGGTACGGCTCCTGCTCGACGCGCCCCGCAAGCCCGCCGAGCAGCGGAAGAGCGAGTGTGAGAAGCCCGGAGACCGCGGCGAGCGGGTTGCCCGGCAGCCCCACCAGCCACGGCCCGTCCGGCGCCAGTCTGGCCAGCAGCATGGGGTGCCCCGGGCGTACCGCCACTCCGTCCACCACCAGTTCGGCGCCGATCTCCGCGAGGATCGGGTGCACATGGTCGACCGGACCGGCCGCCGTACCGCCGGTCGTCAGCACAAGGTCCGCGTCGGTGGTGGTGAGCGCCTGCCGCAAGGCCTCCGGGGCGTCGCCCAGGCGGCGCGGCTCGGCGACATCGGCGCCCGCAGCGCTCAGCCACGGGCCGAGCATGGGCCCGAGCGCGTCCCGGATGAGTCCGCCGTGCGGGAGCCCCGAGGTGAGCAGCTCGTCACCGAGCACCAACACCTCCACTCGGGGACGCGGCACGACGACCAGCGCGTCGTAACCGGCGGCGGCGGCCAGGCCGAGCACCGCAGGGGTCACCAGCGTCCCCGGCGCCAGCAGTTGCTCGCCGGTGCGGCACTCCTGGGCGCGCGGCCGGATGTCCTGGCCGGGAACCACCGCGTGCCGGGCGTGCAGCATCCCCTTGGCCTCGTCCACCTCCGCGTGCTCCGAGCGGATGACCGCCGTCGCCTCCACGGGCATGCGGGCCCCGGTGGCGATCCGTACCGCCTCGCCGTCCGGCAGCCGGCCGAGGCCGCCGTCCCCGGCGAGCAGCCCCGAGCCTCCGTGGAAGTGCCAGGGGCCCGGGCCGGTGACGGCCCAGCCGTCCATGGCCGAGGTGTCGAAGGACGGCAGATCGGTCAGCGCCGCGAGTCCCTCGGCCAGTACATGGCCCAGGGAGCGGTCGAGCGGCAGCCGGATCGCGTGATGCGCGCCCCTGCGTCCGGCGCGCACGGCCAGCGCCCGGGCCTGCTCCCAGGTCGCGGCGGGGAGACGGTGAACGGGCGCGCCACCACGGGCGGGCTCTGCGGCCGCGTCCTTTGCGGGTACGGACGGCTCCGGCGGCCACTCAGGCGAGGGGGCACGGCGCGAGGGTTGGTTCCGCGAGGGTTGGTTCCGCGGGGGTTCGCGGCGCGGGGGTTCCTCGCGCGGGGGTTCCTCGCGCGGGGGTTCCTCGCGCGGTGCGGACGAAGGCTCCTGCGGGGAAACCCGGTTGGCCAGGGCCAGGGCCTGTTCCACGGCCCGTTCGTCCTCCGCCGAGGAGGTCTTCCGCGCGGGCGCCGGGCAGTCGTCCAGCTCCGGAAGCACGAAGAAGTCGCCGGGTGCTCCCATGCCGGAGAGCCGTACGGTCGGGGCCTCCGCCGCCGGGACCGGCTCCCGGCCGGTCACGGGGCTCCGGCTCCCTTGCCATCGCCCGATTCCGCTTCCCACCGCAGGGCGAGCGCGGTCGCCTTGCGGGCCGCCTCGGCCACGGCCCGGGGGCCGTCGCCGGGTTCGGCGTTCGCGCTCGCCAGACCCGCCGCGTACCCGACGAGGAAGGTGGTGAGCGGGGCGGCGGGACGCGCGACACCGTGTGCGGCGTCGCGCGCCAGGTCGAGCAGAACATCGGTGTCGACGTCGAGTTCGAGGCCCAGTTCGGTCTTGACTGCGGTGATCCATTCGTCCAGCACGGCCTCATGCTCCCTGATGTGCGTCCTTGCCACCCTGATGTCGTCCCAAGTGTCGCAGTCGAAGGAGGCGAGTCCCGGTGTGGCCACGGCGGCCAGATCGAGCTCGGCCGTCAGCAGGCGCAGCGGGAGTCCGGCGAGGCCACCGTGTTCCGCCGCGAGCAGGCCGAGCTCTCGCCGCAGCGGTTCGGCACCGTAGACGGCGACCAACGGCTGCCGCCGCCCGTCGGGGTCCGTACAGAGAGCGCCCTCCCGGCCGCCCTCCTCTGCGGCGGCCAGCAACGTACCGACGGTGGCGGCCCCGAGGAACGGCAGATCCGCCGAGAGCACCACGAGCCACGGCGAGGAGGTCTCCCGCACGCCCGCGCCCAACGCGGCCACCGGCCCACCTCCCGCAGGTGCTTCGCGGGTCCAGATCACCGGCCGGACCGTGGGTCTGCGAGGTCCCACCACGACCGTGCTCGCGGCACCGGCGCACGCCGCGAGCACCCGGTCGAGCAGCGCCCGGCCGCCGACGCCGATCCCTGGCTTGTCGGCTCCCCCGAGCCGTCGGGCGGCCCCTCCGGCAAGGACGATGGCGTCATAGGCGGTCATGCGACGAGTATGGGCGCCCGCCTTCGGACGTGGGACCGCCGGGCGGACCAACGCCCGCCCTCGGACGTGGAACCGCCGGGCGGACCGGGCGGGGACAGCCCTCAGAGGGTGCGCAGCAGGACGGCCGGCTGCTCCACGCAGTCGGCGACGTACCGCAGGAAGCCGCCCGCCGTGCCGCCGTCGCAGACCCGGTGGTCGAAGGTGAGCGAGAGCTGCACCACCTGACGTACCGCCAGTTCGCCCCCGTGGACCCAGGGGCGGGGCACGATGCGGCCGACTCCGAGCATGGCCGCCTCGGGGTGGTTGATGATCGGCGTGGAGCCGTCCACCCCGAACACGCCGTAGTTGTTCAGGGTGAAGGTGCCGCCCGTCAGCTCCGCCGGGGTCAGTTTCCCGTCCCGGGACGCCTCGGTGAGCCGGGCGAGTTCGGCTGCCAGCGAGTCCACGGACCGGGCCTGAGCGTCGCGGACCACCGGCACGACCAGCCCCCGGTCCGTCTGCGCGGCGAACCCGAGATGGACGGACGGCAGCCGGACGATCTCCCGGGCCGAGGTGTCCACGACGGAGTTCAGCTCGGGGTACTTCGCCAGCGCCGCCGCACAGATCCGGGCCAGCAGGGCGAGGACCGAGACCTTCGGACCCGCCGTCCTGTTCATCGCCGCGCGAGCCGCCATCAGCTCGGTCGCGTCCGCGTCCACCCAGCAGGTCGCGTCGGGGATCTCGGTCCGGCTGCGGGTCATCTTGTCGGCGACCGCGCCCCGTACCCCGCGCAACGCGATCCGCTCACCGGCCACGGCACCACCGTCCCGCAGGGGTGCGGCGGCACCCGCCACTCCGACGCCCCCCACTCCGACGGTTCCCGGCGCACCGACGGTCCCCACCGCGCCGACGGTTCCCGGCACGCCGACCGCGTGCTCACCGCCCACCGCGGACACCCGGTCGATCACCGCCTCGACATCGCACCGCAGGATCAGTCCCTCGGGCCCCGATCCCGCCAGCTCCCGGAGGTCGAGTCCGTGCTGGCGGGCCAGCCGGCGGACGAGCGGGGAGATGACCGCGACCGGAGCGGCGGAAACAGCCGGAGCGGCCGGGGCGACCGAAACCGCCGGGGCGACCGGACCGGCGCCGGCCGTGGCAGCGGCAGGCGCGGACACCGGACGGACCCGCCGCCGCCGCGCCGCCGGGGCAGCCGTGCCGTACCCGACCAGTACGTTCCCCGAAGCGTCCGACGACGCGGAGGCCGACGCCGAGGGGGCCGAAGCTGAGGCGTCCGAGGCGGAACCCGATGCCGGGCCCGGGGCGACCGCGACCGTCATCAGCGGTGCTCCGACCGGGAGTTCCGCCCCCTCCTCGCCGAAGCGGGCCGTCACCACGCCCCCGTACGGGCACGGCACCTCCACCAGGGCCTTGGCCGTCTCGACCTCGACCACCGGCTGGTCCACGGCGACGACCTCGCCGATCTCCACCAGCCACCGCACGATCAACGCCTCGGTCAGCCCCTCGCCGAGGTCCGGCAACCTGAACTCGAGCACCGTGGGCATCAGCGCGTCGCCTCCCACTGGAGCCGGGCGACCGCGTCGAGCACCCGGTCCACCCCCGGCAGATGGTGCCGCTCCAGCATCGGCGGCGGATACGGGATGTCGAAGCCGGCGACCCGCAGCACCGGCGCCTCCAGATGGTGGAAGCACCGCTCGGTCACCCGCGCGGCGATCTCGCCCCCCGGCCCGCCGAACCCGGCGGACTCGTGGACGATCACCGCGCGCCCGGTCCGCCGCACGGACGCGGCGACCGTGCCGTCGTCGAACGGCACCAGCGACCGCAGATCGACCACCTCCAGGTCCCAGCCCTCCGCCACCGCCGCCTCGGCCGCCTCCAGGCAGACCGGCAGGGACGGGCCGTAGGTGATCAGCGTCGCGCTCGTCCCCGGCCTGCGGACCACCGCCCGGCCGATGGGCTCGACCTCCGCCGGAGCCTGGGGCGACCAGTCGGACTTCGACCAGTACAGCCGCTTCGGCTCCAGGAACACCACCGGGTCGTCCGAGGCGATCGAGGCCCGCAGCAGCCCGTAGGCGTCTTCCACGGTGGCCGGGGTGACGACGTGGAGCCCCGGGGTCGCCATGTAGTACGCCTCCGAGGAATCGCTGTGGTGCTCGACCCCGCCGATCCCGCCGCCGTACGGAATCCGCACGGTCAAGGGCATCGGCAGGGCGCCCCCGGTGCGGTTCCGCATCCGGGCCACATGGCTGACGAGCTGCTCGAACGCCGGATAGGCGAACGCGTCGAACTGCATCTCCACCACCGGCCGCAGGCCGTACATCGCCATCCCGACCGCGGCGCCGAGAATCCCCGCCTCCGCGAGCGGCGTGTCCGTGCACCGCTCGTCGCCGAACTCCGCCGCCAGCCCGTCGGTGACCCGGAAGACACCCCCGAGCGTGCCGACGTCCTCGCCGAGCACATGCACCGACGGGTCCTCCGCCATCGCGTCCCGCAGCGCCCGGCCCAGCGCCTGAGCCATCGTGGCCGGCCCCGTCCGACCCGCCCGCGCCCGCACCGCCGTGGTCATCGCCCGCCCTCCGCGTCCCGCTCGATGATGCCGTCCCGCTCGTGACCGTCCCGCTCGATGCCGCCCCGCCGTTCCTCGGCGTCCTCGTCCTCGTACTCGCTCTCCGCCTCCAGTTCGGCGCGCAACGCGGCCTCCTGCTCGCGCAGTGGTCCCGTCCGGTCCGCGTAGACGTGCGCGAACAGATCCATCGGGTCGAGCACCGGATCGGCGTTCATCCGCTCCCGCAGCGCCGCGGCCATCCGCTCCGCCTCCTGGCGCACCCCGTCGGCGGTGGCCTCGTCCAGCAGGCCGCGCCCGGTCAGCTCGCGCTCCATGAGGAGCACCGGGTCGTGGTCCCGCCAGGACTCCACCTCGTCCCCGGAGCGGTAGCGGGTCGCGTCGTCGGCGTTGGTGTGGGCATCCATGCGGTAGGTCACCGCCTCCACCAGCGTCGGACCGCCACCGCCGCGGGCGCGCGCCACGGCCTCGGCGAGCACCTCGTGCACCGCGACTGCGTCGTTGCCGTCGACCAGCCGGCCGGGCATGCCGTAACCGACCGCCTTGTGGGCGAGGGACGGTGCCGCCGTCTGCTTGGCCAGCGGCACCGAGATGGCGAAGCCGTTGTTCTGCACGAGGAAGACGACCGGCGCCCGCCACACGGCCGCGAAGTTCAGCGCCTCGTGGAAATCGCCCTCGCTGCTCCCGCCGTCCCCGACCATCGCCAGCGCCACCACGTCGTCGCCCTTGAGCCGCGCCGCGTGGGCCAGCCCCACCGCGTGCGGAAGATGCGTGGCCAGCGGAGTGCAGAGCGGCGCGATCCGGTGCTCGCGGGGGTCGTAACCGGTGTGCCGGTCGCCCCGCAGCAGCGTCAGCGCGTCGACCGGATCGAGCCCTCGGGCCACCGCGGCGAGGGTGTCCCGGTAGCTCGGAAAGAGCCAGTCCCGCTCCTCCAGCACCAGCGCCGCGGCCACCTGGCACGCCTCCTGGCCCGTGCTGGACGGGTACACGGCGAGGCGCCCCTGCTTGGTGAGTGCCGTCGCCTGCGCGTTGTACCGGCGGCCCCGCACCAGCTCGGCGTGGAGCCTCAGCAGCAGCCGCGGGTCCGCTCCGGCCGCCGCGTCCGTGCCCAGCACCCGGTACGGCTCCGGGTCCGGGAGCAGCGGGGCGGGGTCGGTGAGCGGCTTCCAGGCCGGGGGCGGCACCGGCCGGTAGCCCGCGCCGGGCAGCTCTTGGACCGTCATGAGAGGCACCTCCTTGGCAACGAGGCGGACACACGGGCCGGCGGAGAACGGAATCCCGCCGGGCCCCCGGCGCCCTACGTCGGGGTGTACGTCGGAGTCGGAGCGGTCGCACGCGGACGCGGCCCGGGGCGAGCCCGGGTGACGCGTCTCACCTACCGATTGTTCGGTCGCGGACGCATTCTGGCTACAGCCGCCCGCGCCCTGTGGACAAACGGTTGTCCACAGCCTGGGATGGAGGCAGCTCGTCCACAACAGGGAGGCGCGGGGGCATGGCAGCTGAACGAATGGCCGAGGGGTCGGGGCCGACACCCCCGGCCCGCCCCCTGGACGCCGTCGACCGGGACATCCTGCGCATCCTCCGTACCGACGGCCGGGCCTCGATACGGGCCGTCGCCGAGCAGGTGCACGTGTCGCGGGCCAACGCCTACGCCCGCATCAACCGGCTGGTCGAGGACGGGGTCATCCGCGGGTTCAGCGCCCGGGTCGACCACGAGCGGGCCGGGCAGGGGGCGTCCGCCTACATCACGCTCAAGATCGTGCAGAACTCCTGGCGGACCGTGCGCGAGGAGCTCCAGGCGCTCCCGGGCGCCACCCACATCGCGCTGGTCAGCGGCGATTTCGACGTACTGCTCCTGGTGCACACACCGGACAACCGGGCCCTGCGCGAGCTCGTCCTCACCCGCATCCAGGCCATTCCCGAGGTGCTCTCCACCCGCACCCTGCTGGTGTTCGAGGAGACCGAACTCGGCCACGGCCGCACCGACCGCCCCACCGAAATCGGCTGACGGCCGGCTGTCACCCGGCCCGTCACCGGCCGGCGGAGCGCATCCCGTCGAAGGCCAGGCGCACGACGGTCCCCGGCAGGTCCTCCGCCCCGGGGACCCCGTCCGGGGCGCCACCGGTACCGCCGGCACCTTCGGGCTGCGGGCGGTACCACTCGACCAGCGAGTTCACCATGCCGAACAGCAGCCGGGTGGCCAGCCGTATGTCCACGTCGGCCCGGAGGTCCCCGTCCGCGACGGCCGCCTTCAGCAGGGCCGCCACCCGCTGGTCGAACTCGCGGCGCCGCTCCAGCGCCCACCGCTCGGTCTTCGTGTTGCCCCGGACCCGCAGCAGCAGGGTGACGTAGGGCAGCTCGGCCATCAGCACCTCGACCGTGCGGCGGGTGACGTACTCGACCCGTTCGACCGCGCGGCCCCGGCTCGCGCCCGGCTCGTCGAGGATCCGGAAGAGCCCGTCGATCGCCCGGCTCACGGCACGGCGCAGGAGCTCCTCCTTGCCCGCCACATGGTGGTAGATCGACGACTTCGAGATGCCCGCCGCCCGGGAGAGGTGCTCCATGGACGTGCCGTCGTATCCGCGCTCGTTGAAGACCCGCACGGCGACGGCCAGCAGCGTCTCCGGGGTGTACGTGTCCCGCTTGGCCGTGGTCATGGACGCGATCCTCCCCCATGAGTTGTCCACAGGTTGTCCGGGCCCCCTTGTCCCGACCGATCGTTCGGTTACTCTAACTCCGTCAGCACGTCCCCGCCCGGCTCGATGAGGAGTTGGTCCGCCATGGCCGCCGCGCTCTCCCTCCAGAAGCTGTCCGAGACCCACCGGCCCACGCTCGACCAGGCCCTCGACGCCATCCGGACCCGCGCCTACTGGTCGCCCCACCCGGAGCACCCCAAGGCGTACGGCGAGGGCGGAGCACCCGGCAGCCTCGGCATGGCCGAGGGCAAGGCGGCGTTCGACGCGCTCCTGCACACCCGGTTCGACCTCGGCCAGCCCGGCACCGACGGCTGGACGGGCGCCGAGATCTCCCCGTACGGCCCCGAGCTGGGCATCGAGTACCCGCACGCCGACCCCGACGTCCTGCTGCCCGCGATGCGCGCCGCCACGGCCGCCTGGCGGGACGCCGGCCCCGAGGCGCGGGCGCTGGTCTGCCTGGAGATCCTGGCGCGCATCGCCGCCCGCACGCACGAGCTGGCGCAGGCCGTCATGCACACCAGCGGACAGGCCTTCCTGATGGCGTTCCAGGCGGGCGGCCCGCACGCCCAGGACCGCGGCCTGGAAGCGGTGGCGTACGCGTACGAAGAGCAGCTCCGCACCCCCGCCGGGGCCGACTGGTCCAAGCCGCAGGGCAAGCGCGACCCGCTCCGGCTGCACAAGTCGTTCACCGCGGTGGGGCGCGGTGTCTCACTGCTGATCGGCTGCAACACCTTCCCCACCTGGAACAGCTACCCGGGCCTCTTCGCCTCGCTCGCCACCGGCAACCCCGTCCTCGTCAAACCGCACCCGCGCGCCGTGCTGCCGCTCGCGCTCACCGTCAGGATCGCGCGCGAGGTGCTCGCCGAGACCGGATTCGACCCGAACCTCGTCGCGCTGACGGCCGAGCGCCCCGGTGAGGGGATCGCCAAGGAGCTGGCGGTGCGCCCGGAGGTCCGGATCATCGACTACACCGGCTCCACCGCCTTCGGCGACTGGCTGGAGACCCACGCCCGCCAGGCCCAGGTGTACACCGAGAAGGCCGGGGTCAACACGGTGGTGATCGACTCCACCGACGACTACGCCGGGATGCTCGCCAACCTCGCGTTCTCGCTCTCCCTCTACAGCGGCCAGATGTGCACCACCCCGCAGAACCTCCTCGTCCCCCGCGACGGCATCAGCACCGACACCGGCCCCAGGACGTACGACGAGGTGGTCGCCGACCTCGCCGCGGCGGTCGACGGACTCCTCGGCGACGACGCACGCGCCACCGCCCTCCTCGGCGCCCTGGTCAACCCGGACGTGCGGAGCCGGCTCGAAGCCGCCCCGGACCTCGGCGACGTGGCCCTGGCCTCGCGCGAGGTGCCGCACCCGGAGTTCCCCGACGCGGTGGTGCGCACGCCGGTCGTCCTCAAGGTCCTCGCCAAGGAGCCCGGCCCGGACGGCGGCGACCCCGTCCACCTCTCCGAGTGCTTCGGTCCGGTGTCCTTCGCCGTCTCGGTGGACTCCGTCGCCGACGCGGTGGAGCTGCTGCGCCGCACCATCCGGGAGAAGGGCGCGATGACGGTCGGCGCCTACACCACCTCACCCGAGGTGGAGCGCGCGATCGAGGAGGTCTGCCTGGAGGAGTCGGCCCAGCTGTCGCTGAACCTGACCGGCGGGGTCTACGTCAACCAGACGGCGGCCTTCTCCGACTTCCACGGCTCGGGCGGCAACCCGGCGGCCAACGCGGCCCTCTGCGACGGCGCCTTCGTCTCGGGCCGCTTCCGCACCATCGAGGTCCGCCGCCAGGCCTGAGAGGGCGCCGGGCCTACGGACGCCGGGCCCGAGGCCTCTTCGTACGGTGCCCGGCGTCAGGCCGCGGGGTCCGGCACGTCCGCGTACCGCTGGATCCACGCGTGCATGGCGACGGCGGCGGCCGCCCCCGCGTTGATCGACCGCGTCGAACCGAACTGCGCGATCGAGCAGACCATCGAGGCGTGGGCCCTGGCCTCCTCCGTGAGGCCCGGACCCTCCTGACCGAAGAGCAGCACACAGCGCCGGGGCAGCACGGTCCGCTCCAGCGGCACGGCCCCGGGGAGGTTGTCGATCCCGATGATCGGCAGCCCCTCCGCCGCCGCCCAGGCGGTCAGGTCGGCGGTGTCGGGGTGGTGGCGCACGTGCTGGTAGCGGTCGGTGACCATGGCACCGCGCCGGTTCCAGCGCCGCCGGCCGACGATGTGGATCTCCTTCGCGAGGAAGGCGTTCGCGGTACGGACGACCGACCCGATGTTGAAGTCGTGGCCCCAGTTCTCCACCGCCACGTGGAAGTCGTGGCGCCGCAGGTCCAGGTCGGCGACGATCGCCTCGCGGGTCCAGTAGCGGTACTCGTCCACCACGTTGCGCCGGTCGCCACCCGCCAGCAGCTCGGGGTCGTACCGCTCGCCCTCCGGCCAGGGGGACGGGTGCGGTCCGACACCGATCCCGTCCCCGAACCCGTCGTCGTACTGGGCCGGTTCCGCGGCCGGATCGGGCCCCTCGGCCACGAAGGGCCCGCATTCCTCTGTACTGCCGGTCTCACTGCTCACCCGACGAGCGTATGGCCCCCGTCGGCGGGACGTTGCGCGGCCTCCCCGCCCGGTCCGGCGGCCCCGGACCCGGCGGGCTCCCGGGGGCCGGGCACGCGGGCCGCGCCCGTACGGCTGCCCACGCGGGCCAGCAGCCCGTCCCGGCCGGCACCGACCCGGCCGCCGAGCCACACCAGGAAGACGGTGGGCAGGAAGACGGCGTCCGCGGAGATCATCGCCATCGAGAAGAAGGGCAGGCCCAGCAGGACCGCGATCCCCGCGTGCTCGCCCATCATCAGGACGAGCAGGACGTTCTTGACCCGCCGGTTGAAGAGCGTGAACGGGAACGCCACCTGCACGATCACCGTCGCGTACGTCACCACCATCACCATCACCGCGCTGCCCGCGAGCAAGTTCGAGAGCTCGGGCCACGGGGCGAAGTAGTCCAGCTTGAGCGGGTAGTACAGCGCGGTGCCGTCCTGCCAGCGCGAGCCCTGGATCTTGTACCAGCCGGCGGTGGCGTAGATCAGGCAGACCTCGGCCATGATCACCACGAGGACCGCGTTGTGGACGAGGTTGGCCACCACGTCGAGCAGCACCCGGTTCTGCCCGTCCGGCGCGTTCCGGTTCGTGATCCACCGGGCGGCGGCCCCCAGCCAGAGCACCCACAGCAGCACCGGCAGCCACCAGGTACCGCCCAGGCCGTCCCGCATCTGAGCGACCAATAGGACCGGTCCGAGCACCGACCAGAGCACCGGGCCGACGACGTCCCGGGCCGGCCGCAGCCCCTCCGCCCGCCGGGCCGCGTCCCGTGCGGCCCGCCGCGCGTCGAGCGACCAGACCTGGGCGCAGCGGGTCAGCACGAGGTAGATCGCCATCAGATGGATGACGTTGTCACCGCCGTCGCCCATGAAGACGTTGCGGTTCTGGATCGAGAGGACTCCGACCATGAACAGGACGGACATCGTCCGGGTGCGCCACCCGATCATCGTGCAGAACGCCGCCCCGAGGGTGAGCGCGTAGACCGCCTCGAACCACGCGGAGCTGTCCGACCACATCAGGACGGAGAAGGCGTGGTTGTCGGATATCAGCCGGTGCGCCAGCTCCCACTGCCAGGGGCCGTCCGGCCCGTAGAGCTCCTGCCGGTGCGGCACTTCCCGCAGCAGGAACAGCAGATACGTGGCGGTGAATCCGATCCGGATCACGGCGCTCTGGTACGGGCCGAGAGCGGCCGCGGTGATCCGCTGGACGGAACGGCCGATCGGCCCCTCGGGCCGGCGGGGGCCGGCGGGGGCGGCGACAGGCGCCGTGGGGGCGGTGCTCACTGCTCGGCCTCCTCGCCGGACGGCGCTGCCGCCCGGGCCGCCGCGCTGCCTTCGGGCAGATCCTCGGTGGACACGTTCCACCACCCGAGCTCGCGGTAGATCGGACGGGTGCTGATCTTCTCGGTGCTCCACGGGGGTGCCGCGACCCGGCGCGACGACGAACGCAGCTGTATGCGTTCGACGGTCCCGCCGTAGTCGTGCCCTTCCAGGCGCAGCATCACGATGCGCCGCAGATAGGCCTCGGCGAGCACGCCGCGCGTTCCGGTCGAACGGTTCTTGTCGTCGTGGCTGTTGACGAAGAAGTCCCAGGCCCTGCGCAGCTCGTTCTGGTCGGCGTGGCTGGGCAGCGGGTTGCTCCGGATCGCCTCGGCGTCCTCGGCCGTGAGGCTCATCCAGGGGGTGGTGCGGCGATCACCGTCGGCGTTGACGACCTCCGCCCGGACATGCACGGAGATGTTCTGCTGGAGCGGATTCGGAGCGAAGAGCTTCCAGTTCTGCTCGAACTCCGGATAGATCCATTCGTTGATGGTCTCCGCGTGCTCCTTGGAGAGCGTGTTCGACGGTGCGACGTGCAGGAAGACCATGCCCAGGTGCACGCAGGCGAGCAGGCCGATTCCCACCATCACCACCCCCGTGACGACCCGGTATCCGGTCGCCAGCCCGGCCATCCCGACACGCGCCGGGCCCGGGGCCGCTCCGGCCGGCGCCCCGGGCGCGGTGCCGGGTCCGTCCGTACCGCCGTCATTGCCCCCGCGCCCGGCAGCCGTCGCGCCGTGCCGGTCGCCCTCCTCGTCCGGGACGTGCGGTGCGGTGCCGGAAGCGGCGGTGTCCCCGTCGTGGTCGCGGCCCGCGTCGAGCCCGTCGGGCCCCGGCGCGGGCTCGTGCCCGTCCGTCCCGGGAGGCCAGGAGGCGGAGACCCCGGCGGCAGCCTCCTTACCGCGGGTCTCTTCAGCAGCGGTTTCTCCGGCGGCGACCCCGTCGCCACCGGCGATGTCGCCGCCGGCGGTGTCACCACCGGCTTCCTCCGGTATGCGGCCCTCGGCAGCGGACTTCCCGGTGGGCGACCCACCCGGCCGCCCACCCGCCCGTTCCGTGGAGAGCCCCGGCGTCTGCTGGGGCGCCGCGTCCGCGGGTACCTCGTCCGATCCCTCGCCCTCGCCGGCCAACCGACGTTCCGGGCGCCCCCTGTGATCCGATTCCATACCGCCCCGATCGTCGTCGATCATCACTCGGCCATCCACAGGGTTGACACCCTACGGTCCGCCGACCGACCATTGAAGTCGATGAACCGAACGATCGGTCGGGACGGAGTGGTCATGGCGACAGTGACCGCAGGTCGGCAGGCACCGGACGGTGCGGACGCCGCGGCAGCGGGGGAGGACGCCCTTGCGGCGGCGTTCGACGCCACCGTGGCGGCGGACGAGCGGATCGAGCCCCGCGACTGGATGCCGGACGCGTACCGCGCCTCACTGGTCCGCCAGATGGCCCAGCACGCGCACTCCGAGATCATCGGAATGCAGCCCGAGGCCAACTGGATCACCCGGGCCCCCTCGCTGCGCCGCAAGGCCATCCTGATGGCCAAGGTGCAGGACGAGGCGGGCCACGGCCTGTACCTCTACAGCGCCGCGGAGACCCTGGGCACCAGCCGGGCGGAGCTGCTCGACAAGCTGCACGCGGGTCGCCAGCGCTATTCGTCGATCTTCAACTACCCGACGCTGACCTGGGCGGACGTGGGCGCGATCGGCTGGCTGGTGGACGGTGCCGCCATCACCAACCAGGTCCCCCTCTGCCGCTGCTCGTACGGCCCGTACGCCCGCGCGATGGTCCGCATCTGCAAGGAGGAGTCCTTCCACCAGCGCCAGGGGTACGAACTCCTGCTGGCGCTGAGCCGGGGCACACCGGCCCAGCACGCGATGGCCCAGGACGCGGTGGACCGCTGGTGGTGGCCGTCACTGATGATGTTCGGTCCGCCGGACGACGCCTCCGCGCACTCCGCGCAGTCGATGGCCTGGAAGATCAAGCGTCACTCGAACGACGAACTCCGCCAGCGGTTCGTGGACATCTGCGTGCCCCAGGCCGAGGCGCTCGGCCTCTCGCTCCCCGATCCCGGCCTCCGGTGGAACGACGCCCGGGGCCGGCACGACTTCGGCGCCATCGACTGGACGGAGTTCCAGGAGGTGCTCAAGGGCAACGGCCCGTGCAACGACCAGCGGCTCGCCCAGCGCCGCGACGCCCACGAGGCCGGCGCCTGGGTCCGCGACGCCGCGGCCGCGTACGCCACCAAGCACGCGCGGTCCGAGCCTCCGCAAACCCCGCCCCCGTCCTCCCCCGGTGCGGGCACCGCGGCGGAAACATCCACCACCCCGGCCCGGAACGCGGAGGCGACGGCATGAGCGACTCGACCGACTGGCCGCTGTGGGAGGTGTTCGTCCGCTCCCGCCGGGGGCTCTCCCACACCCACGCCGGCAGCCTGCACGCCCCCGACGCCACCATGGCGCTGCGCAACGCCCGCGACCTCTACACCCGCCGCGCGGAGGGCGTCTCGATCTGGGTGGTGCCCTCCACCGCGGTCACCGCCTCGTCCCCCGACGAGAAGGACTCCTTCTTCGAACCCGCCGCCGACAAGCCCTACCGCCACCCCACCTTCTACGAGATCCCGGAAGGGGTGAAGCACCTGTGACCGCATCCCCGCACGGCGCGCCGCCCCGCACCGCCGCCTCGTCGCCGCCCGGACTCCTGGCCGGCGCCCTCGCGCTGGGGGACGACGCGCTGGTGCTGTCGCACCGGCTGGGGGAGTGGGCCGGTCACGCCCCGGTGCTGGAGGAGGAGGTCGCCCTCGCCAACATCGCGCTGGACCTCCTCGGCCAGGCCCGCGTCCTCCTCTCCCTGGTGGGCGACGAGGACGAACTCGCCTACCTCCGCGAAGAACGCGCCTTCCGCAACACACAGTTGACCGAGCAGGAGAACGGCGACTTCGCCCGCACGATCGCCCGCCAGCTCTACTTCTCCGTCTACCAGCGCCTCCTGTACGAGCGTCTGGCGGCCGGAACGAGCGCGTTCCAGCCCCTGGCGGCGAAGGCCGTGAAGGAGGTCGCCTACCACCAGGACCACGCCGAGCAGTGGACCCTGCGCCTCGGCGACGGCACCGAGGAGAGCCACCGGAGGATGCGCGAAGGACTGGACGGGCTCTGGAAGTTCACCGGCGAACTCGTCCAGCCCGTCGAGGGCGTCGACATCGACTGGAAGGGCCTGGGCGACGACTGGCTGGCCTCGGTCACGGACGTGGTCGAGCGCGCCACCCTCTCCCTGCCCACCGGCCCGAGGAGCGGCGCCTGGACCGCGGGCGCGGGCCGCCAGGGGCTGCACACCGAGCCCTTCGGGCGGATGATCGCCGAGATGCAGCACCTCCATCGCAGCCACCCGGGGGCGACATGGTGACCACGACCCCGCTGGAGGACGAGCTGCGTGCCGTCGCCGGAGCCGTACCCGACCCGGAGCTTCCGGTGGTGACCCTCGAGGAGCTCGGCGTCCTGCGTGGCGTGCGGGTGGAAGGAACCGACCGCGTCACCGTCACCCTCACCCCCACCTACACCGGCTGCCCCGCCGTGGAGACCATGGCCCACGACATCGAACGCGCCCTCCACGACCGCGGAATGGCCCAGGTCTCGGTGGTCACCGTGCTGACCCCGGCCTGGTCCACGGACGACATCAGCGCGGAGGGCCGCCGCAAGCTCGCCGCCTCCGGGATAGCGCCCCCGCGCCCCGTACACGCTCCCGGCGGAGCGGTGCCGCTCGCCCTCGCCGTGCGCTGCCCGCACTGCGGCTCGACCCGCACCGAACTGCTCAGCAGGTTCTCCTCCACCGCCTGCAAGGCGCTGCGCCGGTGCGCCGACTGCCGCGAACCCTTCGACCACTTCAAGGAGTTGTAGATGTTCCATCCGCTCCGGGTCGGCGCCGTCGAACGCATCACGGACGACGCGGTGGCCGTGACCTTCGAGGTCCCGGACGCCCTGCGGGAGACCTTCCGCCACGTACCGGGCCAGCACCTCAACGTGCGCTACGAAGCGGGCGGCGAGGAGATCCGGCGGTCCTACTCGCTCTGCTCTCCCGCCGCGGCCCCACCGGACCCGCCGGTGCTCCAGGTCGGCATCCGCCTGGTGGACGGCGGCACCTTCTCGACGTACGCGCTCAAGGAACTCGCGGTCGGCGACGAGGTGGAGGCGATGCCACCGAGCGGGCGATTCACGCTGGAGCCCCGGCCGGGTCTCTTCGCGGCGGTGGTCGGCGGCAGCGGCATCACCCCGGTCCTGTCGATCGCCGCGACCCTGCTCGCGCGGGAGCCCCTGGCCCGGTTCTGTCTCGTACGCAGCGACCGGACGGTGGGGTCGACGATGTTCCTCGACGAGGTGGCCGACCTCAAGGACCGTTACCCGGACCGGTTCCACCTCGTCACCGCGCTCTCCCGGGAGGAGCAGGCGGCGGGGCTGCCCACCGGACGGCTCGGCAAGGAACGCCTGACCTCGCTGCTGCCCGCCCTGCTGCCGGTGCCGGAGGTGGCCGCATGGTTCCTCTGCGGACCGCTCGGACTGGTCCGGGAAGCCCAACGGGCCCTGCGCGCGCTGGACGTCGATCGCGGCCGTGTCCACCAGGAGATTTTCCACGTGGCGGACGCCCCTGCCCCGACGACGACCTCTCAGGACGCGGAGGTCGCCAAGGGCGCGGCCCGGGGCACGGCCGGGGTCACCGTCCCCGCGGAGGCCACACTGACGGCGACCCTGCACGGGCGTTCGGGCAGCTGGCCGGTGGAGAACGGCGATTCACTGCTGGAGACGGTGCTCCGCAGGCGGGCCGACGCACCCTACGCCTGCAAGGGCGGGGTCTGCGGCACCTGCCGAGCCTTCCTCGTCCGGGGCGAGGTGCGGATGGACCGGAACTACGCGCTGGAACCGGAGGAGACCGACGCGGGTTTCGTCCTGGCCTGCCAGTCGCACCCGCTCACCCCCGAGGTGGCCATCGACTTCGACCGCTGACCGGCAGCGTCGAGAACCCGGCTGCGGAAACCCGGCTGCGAGTACGGAGGCGGGCGGACCGCGCACCGCCGCCCGCCCTCACCGTCAGCCGTCGGTCTCAGCCGTCAGCCGTCGGTCTCAGCCGTCAGCCGTCGGTCTCATCCGTCAGCCGTCAGTCTCCGCCGTCGGCGGGTGTCAGAGGACGAAGGGCGAGGCGCCGCCGTCCGCGACCATCGGACGGCCGGCCCCGTCCCAGGCGAGCATGCCGCCCTCGATGTTCACCGCGTCGATGCCCTGCTGGACGAGGTACTGGGTGACCTGAGCGGACCGCCCGCCCACGCGGCACATCACGTGCACGCGGCGGCCGTCCTCGGCCGCCTCCGTCAGCTCGCCGAAGCGGCCGACGAAGTCGCTCATCGGGATGTGCAGGGCGCTCTCGACGTGACCGGCCGCCCACTCGTCGTTCTCACGTACGTCCAGCACGAAGCCGTCCGTCGGCACCGCAGCGACGTCCACCGAGGGCAGCGGGGCGAAATTCATGGGTCATGCCTTCTCTCGTACATACGCGCATACGCGACACCGTCGACCGAAACGCTACTGCACCAGCTCCGCGAGCTCCGCTTCCCGCCGGGACACCTCGCCCAGCAACTGGTCGGCGATGTCCACCAGCAGCTGGTCCGGGTCGTCCGGCGCCATCCGCAGCATCGAGCCGATCGCACTCTGCTCCAGCTCCTGCGCCAGCACCGTCAGCAGCTCCTTGCGCCGGCTGAGCCACTCCAGCCGTGCGTAGAGCTCCTCGCTCTCACTCAGCAGCACCGGCGGGCGCACCGGGTCCGCCGCCCACTCGTCGGCGAGCTCCCGCATCAACGGCACGTCGCCCCGGCCGTACGCCGCGTTGACCCGGGCGATGAACTCGTCCCGCCGCTGCCGGTCGGCCTCGTCCCGCGCCAGGTCGGGGTGGGCCTTACGGGCCAGCTCGCGGTAGAGCTTGCGGGCCTCGTCGCTGGGCCGTACCCGCTTCGGCGGCTGAACCGTCTGCTCGGTGAGCATGGCGACGGCCTCGGGGTAGAGCCCGTCCGAATCCATCCAGCCGTGGAACAGCTCGTCCACCCCCGGCATCGGCATGACGGCGGCGCGCTTCTCCCGGGCCTTGCGGGCGTCCTCGGGGTCGCCGGTGCGGGCGGCCGTGGCCTCCGCGATGAGCGCGTCCAGCTCATCGAGGCGGGCGTACATCGGGCCGAGCTTCTGGTGGTGCAGCCGGGAGAAGTTCTCCACCTCGACCCGGAAGGTCTCCACCGCGATCTCGAACTCGATCAGCGCCTGCTCGGCCGCCTGGACGGCCCTGGCGAGCCGCGCCTCCGGTCGTGCGGCGGTCTCCTCCGCACCGGACACCGCCTCCTCCCCGGAAGAAGCCCCGGAAGGAGTTCCGGAAGGAGTTCCGGTGGGAGCCCCGGAGAAGCTTCCGGAGGGAGCCACAGAAGGGTCCCCGGAAGGCTCCGCGCCGGGCGCTTCCCCTTCCGCGGTGGGCTCGCCGCCCGGACTCCCCAGGTCCTGGACGTGGTCGGGGCTCTGCCGGTCATCGTCGTTCCGGGTGGTGTCCACCCCGGCGGCTTCGTCGGTCACCCGTCCAGCGTATGGCCCCGGCGGCCGGGCCGAGGACCCGGCGGGGGCCGCCCCGGCGCTCAGACCCCCAGCTCGGCCGCCACGCGGCCGGACCTGATGGCCTTGAGGAGTTCGGCGTGGTCCGCCTCGGTCCGGTCCGCGTACGTCACGGCGAAGTCCGCCACCGCCTCCTCCAGCTCGTCGTTCTTCCCGCAGTACCCGGCGACGAGGCGCGGATCGGCGCTGTGCGCGTGGGCCCGCGCGAGCAGGGCACCGGTCATCCGCGCGTAGTCGTCCACCTCGTCCGGGGCGAGTGCCGCCGGATCGACGCTGCCCTTGCGGTTCCGGAACTGCCGCACCTGGTAGGGCCGGCCCTCGACCTCGGCCCAGCCGAGCAGATGGTCGCTGACGACCTGCATCCGCTTCTGCCCGAGCACCACCCGGCGCCCCTCGTGCTCCACCACCGGAACCTCGAAACCCGCGGCCGGCAGGTGGGGCGTCAGCGCCGACGGCCGGGCCTCCTTCACCTGGAGCACCAGCGGCTCCCCCCGGTGGTCCAGCAGCAGCACCACGTACGAACGGGTCCCCACGCTGCCCGTCCCGACCACCCGGAACGCCACGTCGTGGATGGCATGGCGGGCGAGCAGCGGCACCCGGTCCTCGGGGAGGGTCTCCAGATAGCCGCCCAGCCCCGCCGCGACCGCCGCCGCCTCCGCGTCCGGGACCCGGCGCAGCACTGGCCGGGCGTCCACGAACCGGCGCCCGCCGTCCTCCGACTCCTCCGTGGACCGGGCGGCGAACCGGGCGCTCGTGTTCTTCCGGGCCTTCGCCGAGACCCGCTCCAGCGTCCCGAGGAGGTCCCGCGCGTCCGCGTGCGAGACGAGCGCCTCGTCCGCGATGGCGTTCCAGGCGTCGAGCGCGGGCAGCCGGGCGAGCAGCCGCATCGTCCGCCGGTACGCGCCCACGGCGTCGTACGCGCCCTTGCGACAGGTGTCCTCGTCGGCGCCGGCCGCCCGACCCGCGAGCACGAAGGAGGCGGCCAGCCGCTTGAGGTCCCATTCCCAGGGACCGAAGACCGTCTCGTCGAAGTCGTTGAGGTCGATGACGAGGTTGCCGCGCGCATCGCCGTACAGACCGAAGTTGGCCGCGTGCGCGTCACCGCAGAGCTGCGCGCCCACCCCGGTGACGGGCGTCCCCGTGAGGTCGTGGGCCATCAGTCCCGCCGCACCGCGCAGGAACGCGAAGGGGGTGGCAGCCATGCGCCCCACCCGTATCGGGGTCAGACCGGCCACCCGGCCCCTGTTCGACTCCTCGACCGCCCGCACCGCGTCGGGCCGCCCCGCCGGAAGCACCAGCGAGCCGTGGGCTCCACGCGGCACCCGCTCCCGCAACGCACGGCCCGCCGCCTTGCGCGACGACTCCTCCGCCCGCCGCGCGAAACCCGGGACCGCCGGAATGCGCGGACCGGGCGCACGACGAACCGGAACCCCCGGGGCGAGTACGGCCGTCTCCAGGCCGCCCGCAGCCGTAGCCTCGGCCGCGCCCACGCCGCCCACACCGCCCACACCGTCCACGCCGTCCGCGCCTCCCACGGACACCGGAGCGCCCGTCAGAGTCACCTCCAACAGGCCCCGGACCTCGGTCCCGGCAACGAATCCAGCATCGGTCCCTCTCATGGAAAACCGCCTCCCCCGCCCACCAGCGGTCCTCGTACGCCCTCAATGGGCCATGACCGTACCGCCGTTCGCCCCGGCCCGCCGGTCCCTGTGGACAACTACCGCTCCAACCTGTGGACAAGTCGCTGAACAGGCCAAAGAGCGAGTAAAGCCGCGAGGTGATGTGCCGTTCGTCGAGGGTCCCGCCCGTCCTGCGGACCAAGGCCGGACGGGCGGGACCTTCGACGAGCGGCCTACACGCCCACGGCTTCCTCCAGCTCCTCCTCCGCCTCCTCGCGTTCCGCCGCCGTCCGCGCGTCCCCGGCGGGGACGCCGTTCCCACCGGCAGCGGCCGAGGGACTCGGGGCCACCGACGCGGGCACGGCCGCGACCGCCCGGCGCCGCCGTGCTTCCGCCGCTCCCGCGATACCCATGACCACAGCTCCGGCCACCAGCCAGAGCGCCAGCACCAGCACGTCGCGGCCGAGGCCGTGGCCCCCGAAGTAGACGTGGCCGCGCACCCCTTCGACGAAGCCCGCACCGTTCCAGAAGGAGTGCAGCGCGCCGAAGAAGCCGGGCTGGAGTTCGGGCCGGAAGATGCCGCCCGAACTGGTGAAGTTGAGCATCACGAAGAGGACCATCACCCCGAGCGTCGTCCACCGCTTGAGGAAGGTGTGCAGCCCGACGCCGATCAGCAGGATGCCCGCCGAGTACAGCCACGCCATCGCCCAGAGCCCGCCGAAACCGTGGTCCACCAGCCCGAACACCGGTCCGGCGAAGGCCACTCCGATCAGACTCACCAGCAGCGACATTCCGGCCACCAGCGCGGCCCGCAGCCGCAGCGGCAGCACCCCGCCGACGCCGCCCACGACCGCCACGGAAGCGTACGAACCGATGCTGACGGCGACGAGCAGGAAGAAGATGCCCTGCCCGGTCGGGTCACCGGCCGCCGTGGGAGCGACGTCCGTGACCTTCAACGGCGCACCCTGGTCGGCCGCCACCTCGGTGAAGACCTTCTGGACCACCGTGGCGGTGGTGTCCGAGGAGGCCGAAGCCACCATGAGTTCGGGGCGGGCTCCCGGCAGGAAGGCACCGTAGCTGTCCTGGGTCCGCAGGTGCTCCGCCGCTGCGGCCCGGTCCGGCACCGTACGCACGTCGAGCGCGCCGTCCCCCTTGTCCTGAAGGGTCTGCGCCAGCACTTGGGCGCTCGCGCCCGAGCCCACGACGTCGACGCGGAGGTCGTGCGGCTCCGGCGCGTGGAAGGCCCCCAGATAGGCGAGCCCCATACCGATGCACATCAGCAGAGGCGTGACCAGGTGGGTCAGTACATGCCGCAGCGCGGCGGCGTTGGCGCCGGCGGAGGGACCTCCGGCGGCAGTCGGTCCTGTGGACATCAGCACGATCTCTCATGGTTGCGTTTTACAACTTCTACTTAAGTTGTATCCTACAACTTGTTTCGGGTGCTGGAGCGAGTACGACGACAGCGCGACAGAAACACGTGGCGATACACACAGAGAGGCGGACCTCGTGACGGACGACACCGTGGCGCAGGGCACCGGCGGGCGCGCGGAATCCTTCGACATCATCCAGCGCGAGCTGACCGCTTTCTCGCGCCGGGCCAGGGCCACCGCCGCCCGGCTCCATCCGGAACTGCCCCTGGTCTCCCAGTCCCTGCTCTCGTACATCCACGAACAGCAGGGCTGCCGGGCCACCGACCTCGCCGCCCACTACATGCTGGACAAGTCGACGGTCAGCCGTCAGGTCACCTCCCTGGAGAAACTCGGACTGATCGAACGCCACCCGGACCCCGAAGACCAGCGGATCCACGTCCTGCGTCCCACACCGGCCGGGCTCAGAGCGCTGGTCTCGACCCAGGCCAGTCGCCGAGCGGCGTACCAGGAACGCCTCGCCGAGTGGACCACCGAGGACCTCGCCGCCTTCGCCCGGTACTTGCTGCGCTACAACGTCGCGAGCAACTCCACGGACGAGTAACCCGGCACTGTCCGGCCGGTCCGCGAACTCCGCCGCGCAGGCGAACGGGCTCTGTTTCACGTGAAACAGAGCACAGCCATCACATGCGTCCCAAGGGACCGGCCGCCGCCGAACCCGGCCATGAACCCGGCCATGAACACGAGCCGGGACGCGGGCACAACGAAGAACCCCCGCACCGGATCTCTCCGGTGCGGGGGTTCTGTCGAACCAACCCAGCAGCTGTTTCCAGCTACTCGTTGTGCGCGAGGGGGGATTTGAACCCCCACGTCCCTAAGGACACTGGCACCTGAAGCCAGCGCGTCTGCCGTTCCGCCACTCGCGCAAGAGTGGTGTTTCCAGTTCGTCCCGCCGTTTCGGCGCTTCTCCCTGGCGACAACCGAAGATTAGCACGCTGATCGGGGAGGATTCACATCCGTTGTTTCGGTGACCCCCGAGCGGGAAGCGGGAACGCGGAACCCTCTCCCCAGTCCTGCCGAGAGCACCCCGTGTGCGGGACACTGTGATGTGGCCACCTCTACGATCCGTGTGAGGGGGGACACTCGTCCACCGGCCGGACAAGGGGAACCAGCCGTTTTCCCCGGGCGTGGATACGATCAGTAAGCAGTACAGGGACGATGACACCGGAGGAGGTGCCCCCATGGGAGTCATGAAGCGTTTCGAGCAGCGTCTCGAAGGTCTGGTCAACGGCACCTTCGCCAAGGTCTTCAAGTCCGAGGTCCAGCCGGTCGAGATCGCGGGTGCGCTCCAGCGCGAGTGCGACAACAACGCGACGATCTGGAACCGCGAGCGGACCGTCGTCCCCAACGACTTCATCGTCGAGCTGAGCGCTCCCGACTACGAGCGGCTCAGCCCGTACTCCGGACAGCTCGGCGACGAGTTGTCCGGACTCGTACGGGACTACGCGAAGCAGCAGCGCTACACCTTCATGGGACCGATCAAGGTCCACCTGGAGAAGGCCGAGGACCTGGACACGGGCCTCTACCGCGTACGCAGCCGCACCCTCGCGTCGAGCACGTCGCAGCAGGAACCCGCCGATCCCCAGGGCAGGCCCGACCAGCCCCGCGGCGGACGCCCCGACCCCTACGGCGCCCAGCGCCAGGCACCGGGCAGGCCCGCGGCCCCGCAGGGGCAGCAGCCCCCCGGCGGCTACGGCTACCCGCCCCCCGCAGCCCCGCCGATGCCCGCGGCCCCGCCGCCGGGCGGACGCGGAGCGGGCCCCGCGAGCGACCGGCGCCGACCGCCCGTGCCCTCCGGCCCCCTGCCGGAGACACAGGTCAGGCGCTGGATCGAAATCAACGGCACCCGCCATCAGATCTCCCGCCCGACGCTGGTGCTGGGACGCAGCACCGAAGCCGACGTGCGGATCGACGACCCCGGCGTATCCCGCCGGCACTGTGAGATCCGGACCGGAACGCCCTCGACGATCCAGGATCTCGGGTCCACCAACGGCATCGTGGTGGACGGGCAGCACACCACCCGCGCTACGCTCCGCGACGGCTCGCGGATCGTCGTGGGCAGTACCACCATCGTTTACCGGCAAGCCGAAGGGTGAAGCGGGGGCAATGTCAGAGCTGACCCTGACGGTCATGCGGCTAGGTTTCCTAGCCGTTCTGTGGCTGTTCGTGATCGTGGCCGTACAGGTCATCCGCAGCGATCTGTTCGGAACGCGCGTGACCCAGCGCGGCTCACGCCGCACGGGCACCGAAACGCGTCCGCAGCAGGCTCGCCAACAGGCGGCAGCACCACCGCAGCAGCGCCAGCAGCCGGCGCGTCAGCGCCGCGGCGCACCCACCAAGCTGGTCGTCTCCGAAGGCTCCCTCACGGGCACCACGGTCGCGCTCCAGGGCCAGACCATCACGCTGGGCCGGGCCCACGATTCAACGATCGTGCTGGACGACGACTACGCGTCCAGCCGGCATGCCAGGATCTACCCCGACCGGGACGGCCAGTGGATCGTCGAGGATCTCGGGTCCACCAACGGCACGTATCTCGACCGGACCCGTCTCACCACCCCGACGCCTGTTCCGCTGGGTGCGCCGATCCGTATCGGCAAGACCGTCATCGAGCTGCGGAAGTAGTACGACAATGAGCGAGCGGAGCGAGCGAGCCGCGGCGGTCCTGACGAAGGACGCGGCCCGGTTCCCGACCGGAGGGTGGGCAGTGTGGCTCGACAGGACCGGCTGTACCCCGAACCGACGGGCGAGGTGCGCATGAGTCTGTCCCTGCGTTTCGCCGCCGGATCGCACAAGGGCATGATCCGGGAGGGCAACGAGGACTCCGGCTATGCCGGTCCCCGCCTCCTCGCGATCGCCGACGGCATGGGCGGCCAGGCCGCCGGTGAGGTCGCCAGCTCCGAGGTGATCTCCACGCTCGTCCAGCTCGACGACGACGTCCCCGGTTCGGACATCCTCACGTCGCTCGGCACCGCCGTGCAGCGTGCCAACGACCAGCTCCGCGTCATGGTCGAGGAGGACCCCCAGCTGGAGGGCATGGGCACCACGCTCACCGCCCTGCTCTGGACGGGCCAGCGCCTCGGCCTGGTGCACGTCGGCGACTCCCGCGCGTACCTGCTGCGCGACGGACTCCTGACCCAGATCACCCAGGACCACACCTGGGTGCAGCGGCTGGTGGACGAGGGCCGGATCACCGAGGAGGAGGCCACCACCCACCCGCAGCGCTCCCTGCTGATGCGGGCCCTGGGCAGTGGCGACCACGTCGAACCCGACCTATCCATCCGCGAGGTCCGGGCCGGCGACCGCTACCTCATCTGCTCCGACGGCCTCTCCGGCGTCGTCTCGCACCAGACGATGGAAGAGACGCTCGCCAGCTACCAGGGCCCCCAGGAGACCATCCAGGAGCTCATCCAGCTCGCCCTGCGCGGCGGTGGACCGGACAACATCACCTGCATCGTCGCCGACGTCCTGGACGTCGACAGCAACGACACCCTGGCCGGCCACCTCAACGACACCCCGGTGATCGTCGGCGCGGTCGCGGAGAACCAGGCGCAGCTCAGCGACGGCGGGGCCATGCAGACCCCGGCCGGACGCGCGGCCGGCCTCGGCCGCTCCGTGCCGCCGCCGGCCGGCGGTTTCGGCCCGCCCGGCAGCGGCGGCGACTCCGGTTACGGCGACGGCCCGCACGGCTCCTTCGACTCGTACACCGAGGACGACTTCGTCAAGCCCGGCGGGCGCAGGTGGCTCAAGCGGTCGCTGTACTGCGTGCTCGCCCTGGCGATCGTCGGCGGCGGCCTGTACGGCGGCTACCGCTGGACGCAGACGCAGTTCTACGTGGGTGCCCAGAACGAGAACGTCGCCCTGTTCCGCGGCATCAGCCAGGACCTCGGCTGGGTCTCGCTCTCGAAGGTCGAGAAGGACCACCCGGAGATCGAACTCAAGTACCTGCCGCCGTACCAGCGCAAGCAGGTCGAGGAGACGATCGCCGAGGGCAACCTCAGCGACGCCCGCAAGAAGGTCGACCAGCTGTCGACCCTGGCCAGCGCCTGCAAGAAGGACGCTCAGCGCCGAGCGGCCGAGAAGCAGGCCGCGGAGAGCAACGCCGCTTCCGCCGACAAGACCTCCGAAGCGGGCTCCGACAAGGAGACCGCCAAGGAGACGAAGCCGACCGCAGCGACCCCCACTCCCGGCCCCAGCCTCTCGGAGGAAGAGCAGAAGCTGGTCCCGCAGTGCGGTAAGCAGTAAGGCCGTAGGGGGCCCACAGCACCATGAGCGTTGTCACCAACACGACCACCATCGGCGCGATCGACGCACCGAGCCGCCGCAACACCGAGCTGATGATGATGGTGTTCGCCATCGCCATCTCGGTTTTCGCGTACGCCAACGTCGGTCTCGCCATCGACGGCAAACTGCCGTCCGGAATGCTCGGCTACGGCGCCGGGCTCGTCCTGCTCGGCGGCGTCGCCCACCTCGTGGTGCGCAAATTCGCGCCGTACGCCGACCCGCTGCTGCTGCCGCTGGCCACCCTGCTCAACGGCCTTGGCCTGGTGCTGATCTGGCGCCTCGACCAGTCGCAACGACTGATCCAGAACGCGGAGCAGCGATGGGGGTCGTACAGCCCGGACGCGCCCAAGCAGCTGCTGTACTCGGCGATCGGCGTCGCCTTCTTCGTCGCCGTGCTGATGGTCCTCAAGGACCACCGGGTCCTCCAGCGCTACACGTACATCTCCATGGTCGTGGCCCTGGTCCTGCTGATCACGCCGATCTTCTTCCCCGCCGTCAACGGCGCGAAGATCTGGATCAGCCTTGGTCCCTTCTCCATCCAGCCAGGGGAGTTCGCGAAGATCTTCATCGCGATCTTCTTCTCCGGCTATCTCATGGTGAAGCGGGACGCGCTGGCCCTGGCGAGCCGCCGGTTCATGGGGATGTACCTGCCCCGCGGCCGTGACCTCGGCCCGATCCTGACGATCTGGGCTCTGTCGATCCTGATCCTGGTCTTCGAGACCGACCTCGGCACCTCGCTGCTCTTCTTCGGCCTCTTCATCGTCATGCTCTACGTGGCGACCGAGCGGACCAGCTGGATCGTCTTCGGTCTGCTGATGTCCTCGGCCGGCGCGGTCGGTGTCGCCACCTTCGAGCCGCACGTCCAGCAGCGCGTGGACGCCTGGATGGACCCGTTCAAGGGCTTCGGCCAGGGCGGGAGCGGCGCGAGCGAGCAGATCGCCCAGTCCCTGATGTCGTTCGGTTCCGGCGGCACCCTCGGCTCCGGCCTCGGCCAGGGCCACTCGGACCTGATCATGTTCGCCGCCAACGCCGACTTCATCCTCTCCACCGTCGGCGAGGAGCTCGGTCTGGCCGGAATGATGGCGGTCCTGCTGGTCTACGGCCTGATCGTCGAGCGTGGTATCCGTACGGCGCTCGCCGCCCGTGACCCGTTCGGCAAGCTCCTCGCGGTCGGCCTCTCCGGTGCCTTCGCCATCCAGGTCTTCGTCGTCGCCGGCGGTGTGATGGGCCTCATCCCGCTCAGCGGTATGACGATGCCGTTCCTGGCGTACGGCGGTTCGTCCGTGCTCGCCAACTGGGCGCTGATCGCCGTACTCATCCGGATCAGCGACACCGCGCGCCGCCCGGCGCCCGCCCCCGCCCCTTCGCCCGACGCCGAGATGACTCAGGTGGTCCGTCCGTGAACAAGCCCCTGCGCCGGATCGCGATCTTCTGCGGGGTCCTCATCCTGGCCCTGCTGGTCCGTACGAACTACCTCCAGTACGTCCGCGCCGACGAGCTGAACTCGCGCGACGAGAACCGCCGCGTCCGGATCGAGCGGTACGCCCACGAGCGCGGCGACATCATCGTCGACGGCAAGGCCGTCACCGGCTCCGTCGAGACGGACGGCAGCGACTTCAAGTACAAGCGGGTCTGGAAGGACGGGCCCATGTGGGCCCCCGTCACCGGGTACTCCTCTCAGGCCTTCGACTCCACGCAGCTGGAGAACATCGAGGACGGCATCCTCACGGGCAACGACGACCAGCTCTTCTTCAACCGCACCCTGTCGATGTTCACCGGGGACCAGAAGAAGGGCGGCAACGTCGTCACCACGCTCAACGGCGCCGCCCAGAGGGCCGCCTTCAAGGGGCTCGGCAACCAGAAGGGTGCGGCCGTCGCGCTCGACCCGCAGACCGGCGCCATCCTGGCCCTGGCCAGCACGCCGTCCTACGACCCCTCGGTCTTCGCCGGCAACTCCAACAAGGACTCCGAAGCCCGCGCGAAACTCCTCGCGGACAAGGACAAGCCCATGCTCAACCGGGCGCTGCGCGAGACCTACCCGCCGGGTTCGACGTTCAAGGTCGTCACCGCCGCAGCCGCCCTGGAGAACGGTCTCTACGACAACATCGACGACCCGACCAAGTCCCCGCTCCCCTGGGAACTCCCCGGAACCACGCTCCCGCTCAAGAACGAGGGCAACATCCCCTGCGAGAACGCCTCGCTCCGTGAGGCGTTGCGCTGGTCCTGCAACAGCGTCTTCGGCAAGGTGAGCGCCGACCTCGGCAACAAGAAGATGATCGAGGAGGCCGACAAGTTCGGCTTCAACCAGGAGATCTTCACCCCGGTCCGTGCCGACAAGAGCGTCTTCCCCGAGGACATCCCGTCGCAGAGCGCCATGGCGGGCATCGGCCAGGCGTCCAACCGCGCCACCCCGCTCCAGATGGCCATGGTGGCTTCGGCCGTCGCCAACGACGGCAAGCTCATGCAGCCGTACATGGTCGCCTCGCGTCAGGCGCCGAACACGGACACCATCTACACGGCCGAGCCGAAGGAGATGAGCCAGCCTCTCTCGGCCGAGAACGCGCAGAAGATCCAGCAGATGATGGAGACCGTCGTCGAGAAGGGCACGGGAACCATGGCCAAGATCGACGGCGTCACCGTCGGCGGCAAGACGGGTACCGCGCAGCACGGTCTGAACAACAGCGAGAAGCCGTACGCCTGGTTCATCTCCTACGCGAAGACCGACAAGGGCTCGCCCGTCGCCGTCGCGGTCGTGGTCGAGGACGGCAAGGCCAACCGGGACGACATCTCCGGTGGCGGTCTGGCCGCCCCGATCGCGAAGGCCGTCATGAAGGCGGTCATCGACAGCAAGTAGGGGCGGGACGGCCCCGGACAAGGCCCGAGGCCCGACCGTCATACCGGACATCGGGATACCGGTCGGATATCGGCTGACGGGTGCGGGCCGAACGCGTCGCGCGTGCCCGGTAGCGTATGCGCGAACAGCGCACCGCCGGACCACACACGGGTGCGGTCGGGACTGACGGAGAGGGCTGGAACAGTGATGGAAGAGCCGCGTCGCCTCGGCGGCCGGTACGAGCTGGGCTCGGTGCTCGGCCGTGGTGGCATGGCCGAGGTCTACCTCGCGCACGACACCCGGCTCGGCCGCACCGTAGCCGTGAAGACGCTCCGGGCCGATCTGGCCCGCGATCCGTCCTTCCAGGCCCGGTTCCGCCGAGAGGCCCAGTCTGCGGCCTCGCTCAACCACCCCGCGATCGTCGCCGTCTACGACACCGGCGAGGACTACGTGGACGGGGTCTCGATCCCGTACATCGTGATGGAGTACGTGGACGGCTCCACGCTCCGGGAACTCCTGCACTCCGGCCGCAGACTGCTGCCCGAGCGCACCCTGGAGATGACGGTCGGCATCCTCCAGGCGCTGGAGTACTCGCACCGCGCCCAGATCGTGCACCGCGACATCAAGCCGGCCAACGTCATGCTGACGCGCACCGGCCAGGTCAAGGTCATGGACTTCGGCATCGCCCGTGCGATGGGTGACTCCGGCATGACGATGACGCAGACCGCCGCGGTCATCGGCACCGCCCAGTACCTCTCCCCGGAGCAGGCCAAGGGCGAGCAGGTCGACGCGCGCTCCGACCTCTACTCCACCGGCTGCCTGCTGTACGAACTGCTCGCGGTGCGGCCGCCCTTCATCGGGGACTCGCCCGTCGCGGTGGCCTACCAGCATGTCCGCGAGGAGCCGCAGCCGCCGAGCAACTTCGACCCCGAGATCACGCCCGAGATGGACGCGATCGTGCTGAAGGCGCTCACCAAGGACCCCGACTACCGCTACCAGTCCGCCGACGAGATGCGTGCCGACATCGAGGCCTGCCTCGACGGCCGCCCGGTCGCCGCGGCCGCCGCCATGGGCGCGGCGGGGTACGGGGGCTACGGCGGGTACGACGGCGGCTACGGAGGCGACCAGCCCACCACCGCCCTGCGCGCCGCGGACAACCCCGGCGGCCCGCAGACGTCGATGATGCCGCCGCTCAACCCCGACGACGGCGGCTACGGCTACGACGACCGCCCCGGACGGCGGCGCCAGAACCAGAAGAAGAGCAACACCTCGACGATCCTCCTCGTCCTGGGCGGCGTCCTCGTACTGATCGGCGCCATCCTGATCGGCCGCACCGTCTTCACCGACAACAAGGACTCCGGCACGGTCCCGGTGCCGAACATGGTCGGATCGACGGTCGCGGAGGCCCAACGGCTCGCGGACAACTCCGACCTCGTCCTCAAGGTCGGCGACGAGAAGCCGTGCGAGGACCAGGAGAAGGGCAAGATCTGCGATCAGGACCCCTCCAGCGGTGAGCTGCAGAAGAACGACACCGTCACGGTCCACGTCTCCTCCGGCGCGCCGAAGGTCGAGGTCCCGGACGTCACCGAGAAGTCCAAGGACAACGCCCGCGCGCAGCTGGAGGAGAAGGGCTTCACCGTGAAGGTGGAGAGCGAGGAGTCGGACGCGACCCCGGGCACGGTCACCAAGCAGAGCCCCGAGGGCGGCGCCCAGGCGGAGAAGGATTCCGAGGTGACGATCACCGTCGCCACGGAGAAGCTCATCTCCATGCCGGACGTCTCGACGTCGGGCCGTACGTTCGAGCAGGCCCAGAGCCAGCTGAACGGTCTCGGGTTCACCAACGTCTCGCAGGCGGAGACCGACTCGACGGCCCCCGCGGGCACCGTGGTCGAGCAGACCCCGGCGCCCGGCACCGAGCAGGCCAAGGACGTCCAGATCGTGCTGAAGGTCTCCAAGGGACCGCCGCAGCCCGAGAAGGTGGCCGTCCCCGAGATCAGGAACCAGACACTGGCGGCGGCCAAGGCCCTGCTCGCCCAGAACGGACTGGTGCTCGGCAGCGTCGACGGCTCCTCCGACGACAACGCCATGGTCTTCATCGTCAATCCGGACGTCGGGCAGCAGGTCGACAAGGGCAGCGCGGTCAACGTGAAGACGATGGGCGGCAACGGCGGCGGAGGCGGCGGCAACGTCGCGGCCGGCCTCTTCGGCTGATCCCACCCGGCGCACCTCCCGCGCGCAGCACGACGAAGGGGCCCGGACCACCTCACGGTGGTCCGGGCCCCTTCATATGTTCTACGGGTGATACGCCGGACCGGCGGTTACCCCGCCTGCGGCCGGCCGCGGCCCGCCGCGGTCAGCGCAGCTCGGCCGGGGGCGTACGGTCGCTGTCGACCTTCTCCGTGCGCTGCAGCTCGCCCCAGACGATGTAGCGGTACTTCGAGGTGTAGACCGGGGTGCAGGTCGTCAGGGTGATGTAGCGGCCGGGCTTGGTCACGCCGGCCTCCTTCGGCACCTGCTGGAGCACGTCCACGTTGTACTTCGAGGTCTCCGGGAGCGTCTTGAACACCTTGTAGACGTACCAGGTGTCCTGCGTCTCGAAGACGATCGCGTCACCGGTGTGCACCTTGTCGATGTTGTGGAACTTCGCGCCGTGGCCGTCTCGGTGCGCGGCGAGCGTGAAGTTCCCCCGGGCGGCGGACGGCAGCGCGGCCGGGATCGGGTCGGTGTAGTAGCCGGCGACGCCGTCGTTGAGGACGGAGGTGTCGGTGCCCTTCCTGACCAGCACCTCACCGTTCTTCATGGCCGGTACGTGCAGGAAGCCGATGCCGCCCTCTATGTCCAGCGCGCCCGGTCCGGTGGCCGCCTTCCAGCCGTCGCGGACGGCGTGGCTCTGCTTGTCGGCCTCGTGGTCGGCGACCACGTTGGTCCACCACAGGGAGTACACGACGAAGAGACCGAGCACCAGCCCCGCGGTGATGAGGAGTTCACCGAGGACGCTGACGGCCGCCGCGACCACATGGCGCCGGACCGGCTCCGCCGCGAGGGGCGGAGCGGGTTCGCCGGCCGGCGCCTCGTGCTCGGTCCTCGTTACCACCGCAACCGTCCCTTGTCGTGGGGTTGTCCGCCGCCGGGAGGGGTCCGCCCGCGAGCGCGCTGTCGTCAGTCCAGGAGAGCGTCGGGCTTGCCCTTGCTCCGCGGCCGCTCGTCGACCATCTTGCCCCACACGATCAGGCGGTAGGTACTGGTGAATTCCGGCGTACAGGTCGTCAGAGTGATGTAGCGGCCGGGCGCGGTGAATCCGGACCCGGCCGGCACCGGACTGATCACCGACACGTTGGACGGCGAGGTCTGCGCGAGCGTCTTCGTCATCTCGTACGTGTAGTACGCGTCCTGGGTCTCGACCACGACCTTGTCGCCCGGACTCAGCCTGTTGATGTAACGGAACGGCTCACCATGGGTGTTGCGGTGCCCGGCCAACGCGAAGTTGCCCTGGGCGGCCGAGGGCATCGCGGTCTTCAGCGCGCCCTCGCCGTAGTGGCCGACCATGCCCCGGTCGAGCACCTTCTCCTTGCTGGTGCCCTCGGCGATGGGCGCGACGATGTCGAGTTTCGGGATGTGGATGATCGCGAAGCCCTGACCCGGCTCGAAGACCCCGGGGTCCCGGTCGCCGGCCGCCCACTGGTCCTGGATCTTGTGGGTCTCCTGGCCCGCGATCCGGTCGGCCCGGACGTTGGTCCACCAGAGCTGGTAAGCGACGAACAGCAGCATCAGCACGCCGAGCGATATGAAGAGTTCACCGACGACCCGGCTGGCCACGACCGCCGGGCTGTCCTTGGCCGCGCGGGCCGCCCGGCGCGCCTCCACCCGCGACATCGGACGGGCGGGCCCCGCGCCCTCCGGTCCGTCCCCGGGGCCGCTCCCCACGGGCGCCGGCGGCGGGGGCGGACGGCGGCGACCGCCCGCCTTGGCCGCCCGGCGCCGCTCCGCCCGTCCGCCCGGAGCCGGCCCGTCCTCGGGGGCCCCGGTGGTCTCGGTGGTTCCAGGCCGGTCCGGGGCTGCGGGGCGCACCGTCCGCAGGGCGACGGTCTCGTCGTGCGTCGGGAGTTGACCGTGGTGGCCGGGCGTGTCCAGGGGAGGGAGGACGGTGGTCGCCGCCTCATCCGCGGACCCGCCGGGGAACGCCTGGGCGCCGCCACCCGGCCCGGTCCCGTCACCGGGGGGCGTACCGAAGCCGGAGACGGTGGCCCCTGCCGGTCCGGCGGGCCCGGTCCGGGCGGTCGGCCCGGTGGCCCCGGCCGGCCCGGGTGCGGGCGTCTGCCGGTCCTGTCCGCCGTACCAGTCGCGGCGGTAGCCCTCGGGGTCGTACCACTCACTGGGCCCACCGGGCTGCCGGAGGCCCTCCTGCGGCCCGTACGGGGGCTGTTGGGGGTTCTGGTACTCCTGGGACCCCACCGGCCGCCGTGGTGGCCGTGGCCGCCCCGTACGGGCTCTTAGGGAGCTCTCCACGACCACGCCCTCCACGACGCGTCCGCCCGCGGGCGGACGTTCGGCGGGCGGGCTGCCCGGCGCGCTCTCCACCGGGCCGTCCCCGGCATGGCGCGCCGGGGGCGGGGCGTAGCCCCCCGGAAGCGGGTCGTTCAGCGGATCCGCCAGCCGGCCCACCGCGTCCTCGAACGAACCGCCCGTCCCGCGCCTCGGCGGGTACTCCTCACCGGCGTCGTGCCCGGGACGGAGTGCGGTCACGCGACGGCCTTGCCCACCACCGGCGTGAGCCCCGCCGATCTGTCGACCGCGCCCGCGTCCCCGCACCGGACGAGCCAGTTGGCCAGCATCAGGTGGCCGTGCTCGGTGAGCACCGACTCGGGGTGGAACTGCACGCCCTCGACCGGCAGATCGCGGTGGCGCAGCCCCATGACGATGCCGTCGGCGGTCCGCGCGGTGACCTCCAGCTCGGCCGGGAGCGCGGAGGGTTCGGCGGCCAGCGAGTGGTACCGGGTGGCCGTGAAGGGGGACGGCAGTCCGGCGAAGACGCCCTGCCCGTCGTGGCTCACCGGCGACGTCTTGCCGTGCAGCAGCTCGGGGGCCCGGTCCACCACCCCGCCGTACGCCACGGCCATCGCCTGCATGCCGAGGCAGACGCCGAAGACCGGCACGCCCGTGGCCGCGCAGTGGCGCACCATGTCGATGCAGACGCCCGCCTGTTCGGGGGCGCCGGGACCGGGCGAGAGCAGGACCCCGTCGAACCCGTCCTGGGCGTGGGCGGTGGTGACCTCGTCGTTGCGGAGCACCTCGCACTCCGCACCCAGCTGGTAGAGGTACTGCACGAGGTTGAAAACGAAGCTGTCGTAGTTGTCCACGACCAGAATGCGTGCGCTCACTGCCCTGTCTCCGCTCCGGCGCTCTGGCCGTCCACCGTCACGTCACCGAACGGGAGCAGCGGCTCCGCCCAGGGGAAGACGTACTGGAACAGTGCGTAGACGACCGCCAGGACGAGCACGAGCGAGATGATTCCCCGCACCCACGCGTTGCCCGGCAGATGCCGCCAGATCCAGCCGTACATGCTGCCCCTCCATTCGGTTCGGGACCAGACTAAAGGTCGGTGGCCCGGGCGTGGGGCAGCTGTGGAAAGCCACGGCGGGCGGGAGGAAGCGCGCCGTCCGGTACGGCTCCCGCCGCCGCTACCCGACGGGCTGCGCGTAGTGGAGGTCGATCGTGCCGGCGTACGCGGGCAGGGTCGTCCTGTCGTCCTCGTCGAGCTTCCAGCCGAGGCCGTAGGCCTTCACGTACAGCTGGTAGTTCTGCAGGGCGGTGGAGGCGTCCAGCGCCTTGCGGAGCTCGCCGGGGTCGCCCACGGCGGTGACCTTGTACGGCGGCGAGTAGACCCGGCCCTGGAGGATCAGGGTGTTGCCCACGCAGCGGACGGCGCTGGTGGAGATGAGCCGCTGGTCCATGACCCGGATGCCCTGGGCGCCGCCGTCCCACAGCGCGTTGACGACGGCCTGCAGGTCCTGCTGGTGGATCACCAGGTCGTTGGGCTGCGGCTCCGGGTATCCGGGGTTCGCGGTGGCGTCCGGCGGGGCGTCGTCGAGCGTCACACTGACGGACTTCCCGGTGATCGCGGTGGTCCCGGCCGACTTCTCCAGCGCCTTGCGCCGGGCGTCCTCCGCCTCGGTGCTGCCGTCGTCGCGCTGGACGAGCGCGTCGATCTGCGCGCGCACGGCCGCGTTCGAGTCGGTCAGCAACCGGTTCTTGTCGCTCCGCTCACCGATGAGGTCGGAGAGCTTCAGCAGGGAGGAGTCGCTGCGGATGTTGGTGCCCTTGGCCGTGTTGGCACTGGTCACGAAGATCAGACCGGCGAGCGCGAAGACGGCAGCGGTGAGCACCCGGACCGGCCGCTTCGAGGTGCGCCGGGCCGCCTCTTCGGAGGAGTCCGCGAGATTGCTCAACGTACCCTTATCTCATCAGGCGCCATGGAAGCACTACGCTAACGGACGCCCGGGGGAGGCAGCTTCCCCCCAGCGCCCTCGGGCGCCAGCCAAAGATCACTGCGCGGTCACGCAGCGCATCGACAGGAGCGTTCCTCGTGCCGAAGTCACGTATCCGCAAGAAGGCCGGTTTCACGCCCCTCGCGGCGAACCAGGCGACCACCATCAAGCTGGGGAACCGCGGCTGGATCGCTCCGGTGATGCTGGGGCTCTTCCTCATCGGTCTGGCCTGGATCGTCCTGTTCTACGTGACCGACGGCTCGCTCCCCATCGAGGCGCTCCACAACTGGAACATCGTGGTCGGCTTCGGGCTCATCGGCGGCGGCTTCGCCGTCTCCACGCAGTGGAAGTAGCCCGCTGACCCCGCTGTCCCTCCGCTCCTGCCGCCTCTTCTCCGCGGCATGCGCGACAACTGCCTGACCTCCGCAGGACCGCTTCACCCGAGATACCGGCGGAACCCGTGCGCGCACGGAGTCCGACCGGCCTTCCGGCTGTCCGCTCCCGCCCGGACCACGGGTTCGGGCCGGGTGCGGGGCCGTCCGCAAGGCTGATCGCGGGACCTTTCCAAGCCCTGCCCTGAAGTTACCCACAGAGTTATCCACAGGCGGGGGAAAAGGTCAGACGATCTGTGGATAACTTACGTCGAAGTTGACGCCGGTGTGACTACAGCCTCCCTCATGCGGGGCGGCTGTAGCGACCACTCGCGCCAAGAAAACCCTGTTCAGCGACAAGGCGAACACGCGTACTCAACTCTCCGTCGCCCTGTGATGTCATTCTGTGGATAACTCTGCTCCAGGAGTGGACAGAATCCGTCAGGTAAGCGCGGCGGTACGAGCAAAAACGATCACAACGGTCACCAGGAGCACCAGCGCACAGGCTCCGAACTGCACCGCGTTCCGCCGTGCGCGCGGCGCGTGCACCAGGGCGACGGCGATGAGCGTGCCGGCGACCAGACCGCCGAGGTGGGCCTGCCACGCGATGCCCGACCGCAGGCTGAAGAGCACGTTCAGCGCCAGGATGACGAGGACCGGCCGCAGGTCGTAGTTCATCCGCCGCATGAGCACGACGGTGGCGCCCAGCAGACCGAAGACGGCCCCGGAGGCCCCCAGGGAGCCCTGGTTCTGCGCGCTGATCCAGTAGGTGAGCGCACTGCCCGCCAGCCCCGACAGCAGATACAGCGCGAGAAAGCGGACCCGGCCCAGCGCGGCCTCCAGCGGCCCGCCCAGCCACCACAGCCCCAGCATGTTGAAGGCGATGTGCAGCAGTTCCTCGTGGAGGAACATCGAGGTGAGCAGCCGGTACCACTGCCCCTCGGCGACCCCCGTCCAGCCACCGGGGAACGGCTGGGGATCCCAGGCACGGCCGACCAGCATCAGGTCCTCGACCAGCCATGACCGGCCGGTGAGCCACACGGCCGCGAAGACCGCGACATTGATCGCGAGCAGGATCTTCGTGACCAGCCGGGGGTCGGCCGCCACCGCGCCGCCGGTGAGCGTACGAGGCCGCGAGGCCGCCGGGTGGTGCCCCGTACCCCCACCGTCCCGTACGCACTCCGGGCAGTGGAAGCCCACGGAGGCGCTGATCATGCACTCGCTGCAGATCGGCCGGTCGCAGCGGGTGCAGCTGATGCCCGTTCCGCGGTCCGGATGGCGGTAGCAGAACCGCGCGGCCCCGCCCTCTCCGGACGGGTCGCGGTCTGCCGGCGGCTGCTGCTGGTCCATCGTCCCGACCTCTCGGTCCTGTCGCTGCCAGTCCTGCCACTGCCAGGCCTGGTCCGTTATGTAACCGTACGGACCGTCGGTCCGAATGGTTCCCGCGTCCCCCGTCTTCCCCGAGCCGGAACATCACGCACGGACGGCAGCACGGCAGCGGCGGATCGGCAGGACCGCGAAAAGGACTTGGCCGGCGGGTCAGCGGTGCTCGACCAGGACGGACTCCAGTACGACGTCCTGGTACGGGCGGTTCGTCCGCGGGTTCGCCGGGAGCGACGCGATCGTGTCCACGACCTTGCGGCCGGCCACACCGGGAACCTCGCCGAAAATCGTGTGCTTGCCCGTCAGCCAGGCAGTCGGTGAAACGGTCACGAAGAACTGCGACCCGTTCGTCCCCGGCCCGGCATTCGCCATGGCCAGCAGATACGGCCGGGTGAACGCGAGATCGGGGTGGAACTCGTCCGCGAACTCGTACCCCGGGCCTCCTGTCCCGTTCCCCAGCGGATCGCCGCCCTGGATCATGAAGTTCTCCAGGACCCGGTGAAAGACGGTGCCGTCGTAGAGCCGGCCTGCGGAGCGGGTGCCCGTCGCCGGGTGGGTCCACTCACGGGCGCCGGTGGCGAGGTCGACGAAGTTCCGGACGGTCCTGGGGGCGTGGTTCGGCAGAAGCCGGATCTCGATGTCGCCCTGGCTGGTCCTCAGGGTGGCGTACAGCTGCTCGGCCACGGTCTGCCTTCCATCAATCCTCGGTCTGCGCGGAAAAGCTCTCCGATCCTCGCACGACGGGCTCTGTGCGCGCGGCGGCTGCGGAGGCGCTTCCCCCCGTGCCCCGTCCGGGCGGCTTCACCAGGACACACCCGGCCGGGCAGCTGCCCGTACGGCGCGCCTCCACTCGAACCGTGGCATCGTCGTCCACGCACTCCACGATTCGGATTGACCGCATATGTCCCATGACCCGGATGCCCGCCCCGCATGCCCCGCAGAAGCCCCGCAGGCATGATTTCGGCATGGGCGGACAGGCGGAGTACCTACCCGCCACCAAGGAGGAGGATCCCGTGACCCGCATCGACAGCGTGCGCGCCGCAACCGACTCGGCGAAGGAAAGCGCGCAGCACGCCGCGGAAGTGGTGGCGCCTTACGCCGACACAGCCAAGATCCAGGCCGCGCACTACGCCAATGAGGCCCGGGTGCGCCTCGCACCCAAGGTGTCGGCGGCAGCACAGCAGGCCCGTGTGCAGTACGTCGCGCGCGTGGCACCCCGTCTCGACCAGGCCCTCGCCCACGTACCCCCGAAGGTCGACGACGCCGCCCGGGTCGCCGCCGTACACACCCGCAAGGCGGCCAAGAGCGCGGCCGGCTACACCGTGCCCCGCTTCGAGTACGCGGTGGCCGCCGCCGCTCCGGTCGCCGGGGAGGCCCAGGTACGCAGCGCGGCGGCCCTCGCCGCCCTGCGCGGTCAGGTCACCGCCCAGGACATCAACCGGCTCGCCAGGAAGAACGTGCGCCGGGCGAAGACCGGCAGGTTCGTCAAGGGGTTCCTCATCTTCTCGCTGGTCGCCGGCGGCGCGTGTGCCGCCTGGCGTTGGTGGGACCGGCAGGCCAACCCGGACTGGCTGGTGGAGCCGTCCGAGCCCACGGCGGTCGGCTCCCCCGGGGCGCCGCTGACCTCGGTCGACGGCACCGACCTGGACCCCGAGGTCAGGGCCAAGCAGACGGACGCCGAGGCCGGTGACCCGAACGGGAATCGCGACGACCGTCCCTGAGGGCCGCCCCGGCCGTCCCTGTTTCACGTGAAACAGGGTGTCCGGCCGGGCGGCGTTTCACGTGAAACGCCGCCCGGCCGGACACCGCGCACCCGGCTTCCACCGCGTCCCCACCACCGAGGGGCGTCGGACGACCGCATCGTAGAACGAACTCGGTGGGGATCCCGCGGTACTGGCGATTCTCAGCGTGCCCGCCGAGCGGACGTCCGCGGGCAGCAGGGTC
>NZ_JBSFFN010000028.1:0-116552 GCF_053596135.1 Streptomyces sp. NPDC001770
CATCGGCCTCCTGGTCATCGGCACCGCCGGAGCCACCCACCCCCGTCCGCCCTCCTCTCCGTGCGCGGTCCGTCAGACGGCCGGCCAGGCGTCGGCCAGCAGCGCGCGGGTGTCGCCGAGGAGCTGCGGGAGCACCTTGGTGTGGCCCACCACGGGCATGAAGTTGGTGTCGCCGCCCCAGCGCGGGACGAGGTGCTGGTGCAGGTGTGCGGCGATGCCGGCGCCGGCGACGGCTCCCTGGTTCATGCCGATGTTGAAGCCGTGCGCCCCGGAGGCCCGGCGGAGCGCGGTCATCGCCTTCTTGGTGAAGTCGGCGAGTTCGAGCGTCTCCGGGCCGTCGAGCTCGGTGTAGTCGGCGACGTGCCGGTACGGCACGACCATGAGGTGGCCGCCGGTGTACGGGTAGAGGTTGAGCACCGCGTAGACGTGTTCGCCGCGTGCCACGATGAGACCGTCCACGTCCGATTTGGACGGGATCGTACAGAACGGACAGCCGTCGTCGGCGCCGGGACCGCTCGGCTTGTTCTCACCCTGGATGTAGGCCATCCGGTGGGGGGTCCACAGGCGCTGGAACGCGTCGGGCGTCCCCACTCCGATCTGCTGCTCGGGCTCACTCGTCATGCGGTTCAGCATATGGCGTCACCCCCGGCGTGCGTGTCGCCGGGGCCCGGCCCCGGGCGGCGGCGGGATGCTTGCGGCCATGAGCGACCGCCCCGATCCCCCGAGCGACCGCCCCGCCCCCGCGGGCGACCGCTCCGCCGCCTCCCGCCCGCCGGCCCGGCTCGGCCGGTGGGAGGCGCGTGCGGAGGTGCCCCTGGCCGTCGCCTCACTGGTCTTCCTCGCCGGGTACGCGATCCACGTGCTGGCCGGCCGGGACCGCGAGCCGTGGCCGGACGTGGGGCTGTCGCTGGTCTACGGGACCTGGGCGCTCTTCGTCGCGGACTACGCCGTACGCCTGTGGCTCAGCGGCCAGGGCCACCGTTTCGTGCGGACGCACTGGCTGGACACCCTGGTGCTGGTGATGCCGCTGCTGCGGCCGTTGCGCGTGGTGAAGGTGTACACGGCGGTCCAGCAGCGCCGCTCGGAGCCGAGGCTGAGCCTGTACGCCCGCGTGATGTCGTACGCCGGGCTCTCCTCGGTCCTGCTCGGCGTCTCCGCCGCGCTGACCGTCTACCACGTGGAGCACACCGCGCCGGGCGCCAGCATCGTCACGTTCGGCGACGCGGTCTGGTGGGCGTGCGCGACCCTGACGACGGTGGGGTACGGGGACGCGGTGCCGGTCACCCCGGAGGGCAGGATCGTCGCGGCCGGGCTGATGGCGTGCGGTCTGGCCCTGCTGGGGGCGGTGACGGGTTCCTTCTCGTCGTGGCTGCTCCAGGTCTTCCGGCGGGAGGACGAGGAACGGCCCCCGGTGGGCTGACGCCGCACCGGGGGCCGTACGCGTGCCGTGCCGTGGATCAGACCTGGACGCGGTCCTCGACGGCCTTGGCGATCTTGGCGATCGCCTCGTCGACCGGGATGCCGTTCTCCTGCGAACCGTCGCGGTAACGGAAGGAGACGGCGCCGTTGGCCATGTCCTCGTCGCCCGCGATGATCATGAAGGGGACCTTGGCCTTCTGCTGGTTGCGGATCTTCTTCTGCATCCGGTCGGAGGAGGCGTCCACCTCGACCCGCAGCCCCTGCTTGCGCGCCGTGGCGGCGAACTCCTGGAGGTACGGGATGTGGGCGTCGCCGATCGGGATGCCGACCGCCTGGACGGGCGCGAGCCAGACCGGGAAGGCACCCGCGTAGTGCTCCAGGAGCACCGCGAAGAAGCGCTCGATGGAGCCGAACAGGGCGCGGTGGATCATGACCGGGCGCTGCTTGGTGCCGTCCGGGCCGGTGTACTCCAGGTCGAAGCGCTCCGGCAGGTTGAAGTCGAGCTGCACGGTCGACATCTGCCAGGTGCGGCCGATGGCGTCCTTGCACTGCACGGAGATCTTCGGGCCGTAGAAGGCGGCGCCGCCCGGGTCCGGGACCAGGGGCAGCCCCTGCTTCTCGGCGACCTGGCGCAGCGTCTCGGTGGCCTCTTCCCAGATCTCGTCCGAGCCGACGAACTTCTCCGGGTCCTTGGTGGAGAGCTCCAGGTAGAAGTCGGTCAGGCCGTAGTCGCGGAGCAGGTTCAGCACGAAGGTGAGCGTGCGGTCCAGCTCCTCGGCCATCTGCTCCTTGGTGCAGTAGATGTGCGCGTCGTCCTGGGTGAATCCGCGCGAGCGGGTCAGGCCGTGCACCACGCCGGACTTCTCGTACCGGTAGACCGTGCCGAACTCGAAGAGCCGGAGCGGGAGTTCACGGTAGGAACGGCCGCGCGCGTCGAAGATCAGGTTGTGCATCGGGCAGTTCATCGGCTTGAGGTAGTAGTCCACCCCGTCGTCGAGCTGCATGGGGGGGTACATGCCGTCGGCGTACCAGTCCAGGTGGCCGGACTTCTCGAAGAGCTTGCCCTTGGTGGCGTGCGGGCTGTAGACGAACTCGTAGCCCTCCTCCTCGTGGCGGCGCCGCGAGTAGTCCTCCATGGCCCGGCGGATGATGCCGCCCTTGGGGTGGAAGACGGCGAGACCGGGGCCGATCTCGTCGGGGAAGGAGAAGAGGTCCAGCTCGTTGCCGAGCTTGCGGTGGTCGCGCTTGGCGGCCTCCTCCAGGAACTCCAGGTGCGCCTTGAGCTCTTCCTTGGTGGGCCACGCGGTGCCGTAGATGCGCTGGAGCATCGGGTTCTTCTCGCTGCCGCGCCAGTACGCGGCGGCGTTGCGCATCAGCTTGAACGCCGGGATGAACCGGGTGGTCGGCAGGTGCGGACCGCGGCAGAGGTCCTTCCAGCACAGGTCGCCGGTCTTGGCGTCCAGGTTGTCGTAGATGGTCAGCTCGCCGCCGCCCACCTCGACGTCGGCGCCGTCGTCGGACGAGGCCGAGCCCTTGATGCCGATGAGCTCCAGCTTGTACGGCTCCGCGGCCAGCTCCTCGCGGGCGGCCTCGTCGGTGACGACGCGGCGGGAGAAGCGCTGGCCACGCTTCTGGATCTCCTGCATCTTCTTCTCGATGGCCTTGAGATCCTCGGGCGTGAACGGCTTCTCGACGTCGAAGTCGTAGTAGAAGCCGTCCTTGACCGGCGGGCCGATGCCGAGCTTGGCCTCCGGGAAGAGCTCCTGCACGGCCTGGGCCATCACGTGCGCGGTGGAGTGGCGCAGGATGTTGAGGCCGTCCTCGGAGGAGATCTCCACGGGCTCGACGGTCTCGCCGCCCTGGAGGACGTGGCTGAGGTCACGCAGCTCGCCGTCGACGCGGGCTGCTACGACCGAGCGCTGTCCGGGGAAGAGCTCTGCGGCCGTCGTGCCCGTCGTCACCACGTGCTCTTCCCGCTCGGAATCGCGATGGATGATCACACGGACGTCTGACACCGGTCTCTCCTGACTCAGGGGGCGCACCGCATTGCTTGCGCGTGCTCCAGGGATCGTACCGAGCCGGGCAGCCTAATTCACATTGCGTTCTTCTCCCGCGCACGACCGCGGCCCCGCGGGAGAGAGCGGTGAGCGCCCCGGAAGCTACGCCTCGTCGCCCGCGCACGCCTCTTCGAACCAGTCGAGGTTCTCCTGGAGCGCCTTCATCAGCCGGTCGCGCTCCGCCTCGTCGACCTGCACCGGCGCGACCTGGGTGGCGCCGGTGAGGCGCCGGAAACCGCCCCGGCTCTCCAGCACCCCCTCCACCCGCAGCGGCAGCCCGACCAGGTGGGCGTGACCGGCGATGCGGTACGCCTCCTCGTCCAGCTCGACCCGCACGTGCGCCACCTCGGCGCCCGCGAGGACGCGCAGCCGTACGGTCCCGGGGCCGCGCGGCCCCGAGCGGCGCATCCGTACGACGGCTCCGGTGATCCGGACCGGGAAGGAGGGCTCCTCCTGGCGGTAACGGGTGCCGGCCAGCCGGAGTGCGGGGAGGTCGCCCGGGGAGAAGTCGATGGGTTCGGGACGGGCCGGGCAGTCGTCGGGCGCACCGCGGGCGGGCTCCCAGTCGACGGTGATCCTGGCCCCCTCCGAGCCGCGGACCAGGGCGACCAGGGCCTCGGTCAGCTCGCGGCTGACGCCGGCCGGGACGGCGGCGTCGAAGGCCTCCATGCGGCCGGTGGCCCGCTGGTAGTCGACGGCCTCGCGGGCGGCGTGCAGCGCCCGGTAGAGCCGGCCGGCGACGGCGCGGCCGGAGGCGACGGGGAGGAAGGCGGTGAGCCTGCGGCCGCCCGGGGCAGGGCCGATCAGCACGTCGTCCAGCGCCGCACGGGCCCGTCTGCGGTGGCGGGCCCCGTGGTGGCCCGCGGGCCCGCGTACCGCGAGGGAGCCGGCCAGCAGGACGCGCAGGGCCGCCGAGCGCAGCGCCTCCGCCTCGCCCCAGCCCGCCGCTCCGGCGGCCCCCGCGGCGGCCGCCGCCCCCTCGGGGACCTCGCGCCGCCAGCGGACCTCGTCACTGGGTACGGCGAGGGCGACGAGGACGTCCCGGGCGGAGGGTTCGGCGCTGCGGGCGAGAGCCGCGACCGCCTCCGCGAGCAGCTCCTCGCTGTCGGGGAAGGCGACGGTGGCGGGCACCAGCAGGCTGGCGGGCCCGCCGGCCGGGCCGGGCGGGGTCCACCGGGTGTAGCGCCCGGCGGTCCCGCCGCGCCGGCACCAGCCGTGGCGGGCGAGGAGCGCCCCGAGGACGGCGGGGTCCACGGCGGACGGGTCCGGCAGGGCGCCGGACGCACCCCGGTCCGGTGCCTCTGGCGCCTTCCCCGCCTCCCGGAGGAGCTGGATCTCGGACGGATGGGCCCGGGTCCCCGGCTCCGCTCCCCCGCCGACGGGTTCGTCCATCGACCGGTGCATCAGGGTCTCCCTCCCGCCCCGACCCGGGCCATGATCTCGCAGACCGCCCGGTCGTCGAAGATCCGCGAGGTCGGGATGCGCACGGTTGTCCTGAGCCGGCCGGTCACCGGGTGGCCGGCCAGGTTGATCCAGTAGCAGCAGTGCCGCAGGTCGAGCCGGTCGTGTCCGGCGCGCAGCCAGTCGTCCTGGGCACGCGGCACGATCATCACGACCAGGATCCGGTGCACGGACACGGGGGTCCGGGCGAGTTTCACGAGGTGGGTGTTGTCGAGGGTGAACGGGAAGGTCCCGCCCCGGGGGTGCGGCGGGAGCTGGTAGGTGCACTTGAGCTGCACCTTGACGGTCACTTCGTCGTCGACGGTGTGGGCCGGGGCGCCGTGGCTGAGGTGCCAGTCGACGCCGTTGTCGGGAAACGGCTGCGAGAGGGAGCAGCCGGCCGCTGCCGCCACGGCGTGGAGGTACCCCACCTGAAGGGTCTCCATGCAGGCGGTGGTGGCGAGGGTGCCCCGCAGGGGGGCGGTCCGCCCGGCCGGCAGACCTCTCTCGCGGTCCGCGGCACGGGCGGTGCTCCCCGGGTCGGGCTGCGCGAGCGCCATGGCTCCGTATGCCTTCCGGGCTGTGCAGTTCTCCGGTCGTGGGCGTGCTTCAACTCCGACGGGGCCGGCACCACGAACGGCACCGCGAATCAGCGCCGGTCAACTCCGTTTCCCGTCAGAAGTGTTGTCACCGAAGGAGACGGCCCGCAAACGGCGTATCAGGCAAACACTGCGGGTATCACCGATATCGGGCAGAGGAATCACGTCATCTGCCGTGCGGGTGCGAGGAGTTCGGGGATGATGCACTGGTTCGAGGGGCCGTTGGCCGCATTTGACACGGAGACGACCGGGGTCGACGTCGAGGAGGACCGGATAGTCTCGGCCGCCCTGGTCGTCCAGGACACCGCCGGCGGACGGGCCCGGGTGACCCGCTGGCTGATCAATCCGGGGATACCGGTGCCGCCCGGGGCCACCGAGATCCACGGCCTGACCGACGGCCACCTGCAGCGCAACGGCCGGTGGCCGGCTCCGGTGGTGGAGGAGATCGCGCGGTCGCTCGCCGAGCAGTGCGCGACCGGCCGTCCGCTGGTCGTGATGAACGCGCCCTTCGACCTGACGCTGCTGGACCGCGAACTGAAGCGGCACCGGGCGTCCTCGCTCACGCACTATCTGGAGCACGTGCCGCTGTGCGTGGTCGACCCGCGGGTGCTCGACAAGCACCTGGACCGCTACCGCAAGGGGCGCCGCACCCTGACCGACCTCTGCGAGCTGTACGGGGTGGTGCTGGACGGGGCCCACGACGCGGCGGCGGACGCCGCGGCCTCGATGGAGCTGGTACGCGCCGTGGGCCGGCGGTTCACCTCGCGGCTGGAGCGGCTGAGCCCGGCGGAGCTGCACACACTCCAGGTGTCGTGGCACGCGGCGCAGGCACGGGGGCTGGAGGCGTGGTTCGCCCGGAGCGGCACCCCGGAGTGGGTCGACCCCGCGTGGCCGCTGCGTCCGCGGCCGGAGGTGGCCGCCGCGGCGTGAACGGCCGTGCCCTCACCTCCCGGTGCGGGCCGGAACGCGCGAGAGCCGGTCCGTCATCACTGACGGACCGGCTCTTCCCGGTGGGCGATACTGGGTTCGAACCAGTGACCTCTTCGGTGTGAACGAAGCGCTCTCCCACTGAGCTAATCGCCCGGGAACGGGTTGAACAATACAGGGCTCGGCGGGCTTCGTTCAAACCGCGTCGCGAAACGCGGCCGGCCCGCCTCCCGCCGGGGCGTCAGGCACCGTCGAGCACGGCGGTCAGCCCGCGCCTCGCCGCGCGCATCATCAGGGCGTGGTTGGCCCGGAAGACCGGCCGGGCGACGGGTGCCAGCAGCCGCATCAGCCGCTTGCGGACCTCGACTTCCTGGTCGTACCGCACGCGGCTGCCGTCACCCCGGCCGGTGACGGTCCAGCGGGCCCAGCCCTCCAGATCACCCCGCATGGACACTTCGAGGATTCCGGCCGCCGGATCGCGGCGGCCCCGCTCCAGGGTGACGACCAGGTCGTACGGCAGGACGGAGCGGAAGCGCGCCCGTCCCGTGGTCGCGTCCACCTGGGCCACTTCGCGGACCTGCGGCCACCAGTGCGGGTACTCCTCGCCCCGCTCCAGCACCGCGAGGACGGCGGCGGGCGGCGCGGGGAGGTCCCACAGGCTCGTGAACCGGTAGTGGTTCGGATTCATGGAGCCAGTCTGGCGCGCTCGGGAGGCGGCCGCCCCAGGTACTCACTCCCGGAAGTGAGTACCTGAACACATGTACGCACCCCGGCCCGGGCCCGACACTCCGGGCATGGAACATGCCCTGCCACCCGCCGAGGAACTGGCGCTCCTCGATCGTGAACTGGCTCGACTGGACCACCACCGGGCCCAGTTGCTCCAGCGCCGCGCCTGGCTGGTCGAAGCCCTGCGCGCCTCGGCCGGCTCCGGCTTCGCCCGCGCGCACACGGCCTTCGCCGCCCCGCCGCCGGTGTCCGGCCCGCGCACCCCGGCGCGCACCCCCTCCGGGCGCGGCGCGCAGAACGTGCTGCTCGCCCTCGGCGGGCTGCTGCTGGCGGTCGCCGCCATCGCGTTCACGCTGCTCAGTTGGGGCTCGATGGGCATCGGCGGCCGTTCCGCGGTGCTGGCCACCGTGACGGCCGCCGCCCTCGTCGCCCCGGTCCTGCTGCGGCAGCGCGGGCTGCGGGCCACGGCCGAGTCGCTGGGCGCCTTCGGGCTCGTCCTGACGCTCCTCGACGCCTACGCCCTCCACGCGGTGGCGCTCCCCGGCACCGGCGGCGCGGCGTACGCGGCCGTGGCCTCGGCCGTGCTCGCCGCGCTCTGGGCGGGGTACGGCCTGACGCCGGGCCGGCCGGTGCTGCCGGTTCCGGCGGCGGTGGTGGCGGGTCAGCTGCCGCTGGTGCTGGGCTGCGTGGCCGCCGGCGCCCCGGCCCTCGCCTTCGGGTGGGCGCTGCTGGTCACGGCGGTGCTGGACGGGGTACTCGCGGTCCGGGCGGTCCGGTCCGGGGTTCGGATCACCGCCCTGGTCTGCCTCGCGGCCGCCGGGTCGGGCGCGCTGCTGCTGGCCCTGGCCCGGTCGCTGACGGCCGGGGGCCCGGTCGCGGCGATCGCCCCGGGGGCGCTGCTGGTGCTCGCGGGGGCCGCCGCGCTGCTCGCCGTGCGCTGGGCGCCGGCCGGCCTCGCGACGGCCTGCGGACTCGTCGGCGGTCTCGCCGGGGTGGCGGGGACCGGTGGGGTGGTGCGGGCGGGGCTGCCGGCGGAGTGGGCCGTCGTGGCGTATCTGCTCGCGGGGATCGCGCTCCTGGCGGTGGCCCGGGCGCTGCCGGTGGTCCGGGTGCTGTCCGTGGCGGCGGGCGGGCGGGGTGTGGACGCGGCGGTGGCGGCCGTGGTCGCGGGGGCGCTGCTCTGGGCGGTGCCCTGGGTGGCCGCGGTCCTGCTGGGCCCGCTGTCGGCGGGTACGCGGGTGTGGGCGGGCGCCCCGGAGGGGTTGCGGGACGCGCTCGGCGGGCCGGTCCCCCCGTCGTGGACGATGGCCGCGCCGGTGGCCCTGGCGGTGGTGGCCGTCCTGGGGGCGACGGCCCACCGGTGGATCGTGCGGCCAGCGGGGGCAAACGGCGTGGAGGGCGCGGAGGGCCTCGCCGCCGCGCGGACGCGGACGTTCTGGACGTGGTGGCGGGGCGCGGCCCCGGTGGCCGTACCGGCTCTGGCGGCCGGCGCGGTGCTGGTCGCGGCGGCCGCCGCGAACATCCCGTACGCCGCCGGGGCGGTGCTGGAGACCCTGCTGGTCGCGGGGGCGCTGGAGCTGCTGGTGCGCTCCAGCCGGGGCCGGACCCGGCCCGCCGCCGGGCCGGCCGCGCTCGGCGGCGCGCTGGCGGGAACGGTGAGCGTGGCCGCCCTGGCGCTCCCCTCCCAGGCGGCGACCTACGCCGTGGTGGCGGCGCTGACGGTGCTGTTCACCGCTACGGCCCTCCGGCTGCCGGAGCGCCCGGTGCGCTCGGTGGCCGCCTGCGCCGCCGTCCTCGGCGGGATCGCGCTGACCGCCGCCGCCGTCGGGTCGCTGGGGCTCTCCGCCCCGCACGGAGCGCCGCTGCTGCTGGCCGGCCCGGCGGTCACGGCGCTGCTCGGCGGGGTGCTCCGGCGCCGCCCGGTGTCGGTGCCGGTGGAGCTGACCGGGTCCTTCGGCGTGCTGGTGGCGGTGGGCATGGCGGCCACGGACCCGGCGTCGCTCGCCCTGGTGCTCGGGCTGTCCGGAGTGCTGGCCGCGGGTACGGCGGTGCGGCCGGAGCGGCGGAAGGCGGCGGGCACCCTGGCGCTGGTGCTCTTCGTGCTGGCGTCCTGGGTGCGGCTCGCGGCGTCGGAGGTCACCGCCCCGGAGGCGTACACCCTGCCGGTGACGGTCCCGGCCCTGGTGGTGGGGGTGCTGCGGCGCCGCCGCGCCGCCCCCGGCCACGAGGTCTCCTCCTGGACGGCGTACGGCGCGGGGCTCACGGTCACGCTGGTGCCGAGCCTGCTGGCGGCCTGGGGCGACCCGGGGTGGACGCGTCCGCTGCTGCTGGGGCTCGCGGCCCTCGCGGTCACGCTCGCCGGGGCCCGGGCCCGCCTCCAGGCCCCGCTGCTCCTCGGCGGCGGGGTGCTGGCCCTGCTCGGCCTGCACGAGCTCGCCCCGTACGTGGTGCAGGTGGTGGGCGCGCTGCCGAGGTGGCTGGTGCCCGCGGCGGCCGGGGTGCTGCTGCTCGCGGTGGGCGCCACGTACGAGAAGCGGCTGCGGGACGCCCGTCGGGTGAAGGAGGCCCTGGGCCGGATGGGGTGAGGGGGTCGGCCCCTGCCAGCCCCGGACTCGGGGCGGGCAGGGGGGACGGGGCGGAGGGTCAGCCGGGCATGCGGTCGCCGACGAGGGCCAGGTTCTCGATGGCGGCGAGCCCGTAGAGGGCGGTGTCGTTGGTGGAGACCCAGGCGGCCTCGGTGCCCGCGACGGTGGCGAGGGGCCCGGTCACCTCCTCGGTCTTCCAGGGCGCGGACTCCTTGTATCCGTCACCGTTGAAGAACTTCTCCCAGGCACGGGCGGCGAATGTGGCGTCACCGGTCCGCACGGCGGCGTAGGCGTCCATGCGGGAGTGGCCCTGGAAGAGGCTGATGCTGCCGAAGTCGGAGCCGTAGCGGGCGGCCTGTTCCGCCTTGGTGGCGTTGAAGTACCGGCAGTAGTCGAGGTACGCCCGCTCGAACGCCGGCATGTCGACGAGGGCGACGAGTTCGGCGCAGAGTTCGTTCAGCCCGAAGACGCCCGAGAGGTGGGAGACGCTCACGACGGGCTGCGCGGCGATCGCGAACCGGCCGGTGTCGAGGTCGTACAGTCCGCTGCCCTGGACGAAGCCGTTGGGCTGTGCGGCGATCGTCTCCATGGTGCCGAGGACCCGGTCCCTGGCCTTCGCCGCCTGCGGACCGCCGCGCTCCCACTCGGTGAGCCAGGCGGAGACGAGCCCGCTCCAGTCGGTGCCGAAGCCGATGGAGAGCGCGTGCCGGTCGGGGGTGTACACGTCGGTGCGGACCTTGCGCTGCGGGTCGAGCGCCAGGAAGGTCTCGTCGGAGTCGACGTTGGCGCGCATCAGGTCGCCGACCCGTTCGTCGGCGGTGAGGAAGTAGTAGAAGCGGCGGTAGGTGGTGTTGGCGATGCGCTGCTGCTTGGCGCTGTCCGCGTAGTGCTGGACGCCGTGGCGGGTGCCGAGCCCGGCCCACTCGCCGAGGTGGTAGACGTCGACCTCGCCGGTGTGGCGGGTCATCGTCTCGGCGAAGCGGAAGATGTCGGCACGGCCGGAGCGCAGATAGGCGTACCAGAGCCAGAGGTCGGTGGAGAGCTCGGAGTTGTCCCAGGCGTAGCCGCCGATGTCGTACCGCCACTGGTGCCGGGACGGGTCGTACGTGTGCATGACGTCGCCGTAGTCCCAGAAGCCGTACCAGCGCCGCATCTCGACCTGGTCCCGGTAGTACGAGAAGAGGAAGTCGAGGTGGTCCTCGATCCTCGCCTTCGCCGGGGTGGAACGGTCCGGCTCGGCGAAGAGCCCGCCGAAGACGCCGGCGCCGATGAGCTGGGAGGGCGGGGCGACGAGCTGCGGGAGGGTGCGGACGGCGGCGGTCTGGCGGGCCAGTGCCTCGGCGCCGGGGGTGGAGTCGTGGACCCAGAAGAGGAGTTCGCTGGTGCGGGCGATGCCGTACGGGGTGCCGAAGCCGGGCTCGTAGTCCTCGTAGGTGATCTCCAGCCCGTCCAGCTGCTCGGGGTATGTGTCCATACCGAGGCCGTCGTGGTAGAAGCGCAGGTCCATGGGTTCGGCCTCGGGCGACCAGAGCCAGACGGTCACCTCGGCCTCGTCCGTGTCGGCGCCCCTGATGTCGAGCTGGGCGGGGAACTTCTCCCAGAAGTCCCGCAGCCCGAAGGCGAGTCCGCCGCTCACGCCGCCCACGTAGCCGAAGCCGGAGGCGCGGCGTCCGCCGCCCGCGGCGATCCAGCCGTGCCCCTTCGCGGTGCGCTTGCGCAGCGCGAACCCGTCCGCGGAGAGCTGGCCGAGGGTGTAGTCCCCCCAGGTGGGGATGAGGGGGAGGCGGCTGGTGACCCGCTGGTCCCAGGTGGCGGGGTCGGGAAGGCGTACCCCCTCGAACTGGGCGGCCCGGACGGCGGCTCCGGGGTCGCGGCGCAGGCCGGTGATGCCCTTGACGGCCTCCCGGAGCATGCCGGTGCCCTCGCCGCCGAGCCGGACGTGGCGGTCGTAGGTCTCGTCGCGCATCGGGACGGTGAAGCGGACGCCCAGACCCCGGACGAAGTCGCCACTGGCCTTTCCGGGCTCCTGGATGCCGTCGAAGGTGATGGTGTGGACCATCCGGAACGACTCGGCGCCGGCGTGGAAGTAGAACCGGACGGAGAACGGCATCCAGGAGCGCGAGCCGCGGCGGTGCCTGCCGTCGACGCGGACGACGGCACGCAGCGGGCCCGCCTGTTCGACCTCGGCCGAGGCGATGGCGCTCTCGAAGCGTTCGTACGTCTCCTTGCCCTGGTCGCCGTCCTCGATCTCGCCCTGGCGGATCAGGACCAGCCTGCCGTCCTTGGCGATCTCGGTGCCGCCGCGCACCAGCGACTTCACGAGCGAGGAGCCGGTCTTCCCGATCTTCGCGGTGACGCCCCCGGTCGAGACGGTGATCGCCGAGCCGGAGCCGCTGACGGTGACCTTCGCCCCGGGGGCGGTGGGTTCACCGGCGGTGAGGGCGAACTTCCCGGCGCCGGCCGCCTCCGGCCCGACGGCGTGGGCGCTCCACTTGAGGGAGCCGTCCGGCCAGGTGGCGGTGGTCCAGCTCTGCACGGGGACGGCCTTGCCCTCCGCGGTGGCGAGCGCGAACTTCTGGTCGGCCGGGTACCGCCCCTTCGGCCAGGGCACCCCGAACGTCGTGCCGGGGGCCGCGCCGAGCCCGCCCTCCTCCAGCCAGCCGATCTCGACCGGCTCCCCGCCTTCCCCGGCGGCGGGCGTGGCCGCTCCGGCCCGTGGCGCGCCGGCGAACGCGGTCGAGGACAGTGAGGTGGCGGCACCGACGACGGCTGCGGCCTTGAGCATGGTGCGACGGGGGATCGGGGACATCACGACTCCACTTCTCGGGGGGACTCGGTTCGTGTGCGCTCGCGCCGGCATGGAACCGGGCAGGCCGGACCGCCCCGGGGTGCGCTCCGCGCCCCGGGGGTGGACGGGAGGTCAGCGGCGGCGGTCGGTGACGACCGCCGCGGCGGCGAGTGCGCCCAGGGCGGTTACGGCGAGCGGGGGCAGCTGCCAGGCGGTGAGGGCGACGGCGGCGAACCCGCCGACGAGGAGCAGCGAGCCGACGGGGTCGGTCGCGGTACGGCGGACCGCCTCGCGCAGCAGCGGTGTCCAGCGGGCGCCGGGCCGCCAGGCGGCGGCCGTACGGAGTGCCGCGACGGCCAGTGCGAGGGCGCCGAGGACGCTGACCGCCGCGAGGAGCCGGCCGCCGGGCAGCTGTCCGGACCGGGCGATCCGCCAGTCGAGTGCGAGCAGGGCGAGGGCCGCCCCGGTCAGCGGGGAGACCAGCAGGCCGGTGCGTGCCGCCTCCCGCAGATCGCCGGCGAACTCCCGGATCCCGCCGCGCCTGCCCTCGGTCTGCCGCCGCAGGTGGGCGCAGCCCGCCGCGAACGCCGGTACGAGGGTGACCAGGGGCAGTGCGGCGAGGGTGATCCAGACCCCGGTGAGCAGGCATTCGGCGAAGAGCGCGAAGCGGGCGAGCCGTTCGGTGCGGCGGCGCACGGCGGCACGCCGGGTGTGCGCGCGGACGCCGGTGGTGGTGGGTGCGCCCATGGCCCGGTCAGCCCTTCAGCCCGGAGGTGGCCGCGCCTTCGACCAGGTACCGCTGGAAGGCGAGGAAGAAGGCGAGTACGGGCAGCAGGGCGAGGACCGACATGGCGACCATCCCGCCGTAGTCCGCCGCGCTGTCCTGGTCGATGAACATCTTCAGGCCCATGGAGACGGGGTACTTGTCCGGCTCGTTGAGGTAGAGAAGCGGACCGAGGAAGTCGTTCCAGGACCAGATGAAGGTGAAGATCGAGCTGGTGATCAGGGCGGGCCGGGAGAGCGGCAGCATGATGTGCCAGTAGATCCGGGGGTGGCCGCAGCCGTCGAGCCGGGCCGCCTCGTCGAGTTCGCGGGGCAGGTTCCGCATGAACTGCATCATCAGGAAGACGAAGAACGCGTCGGTCGCCAGGTACTTCCCGAGCAGCAGCGGCACATAGGTGTTGATGAGTTCCATCTTCTGGAAGAGCACGTACTGCGGAATGATCAGTACGTGGTACGGCAGCAGAAGGGTGCCGATCATCAGCGAGAAGAGCAGGTTGCGGCCCCGGAAGTCGATCCGGGCGAAGGCGTAGGCCGCGAGCGAGCAGGAGAACAGCACTCCGGCCACCGAACCGAACGCCAGCACCATCGAGTTGACGAAGAAGGTCGAGACAGGGATGTCGGCGATGCCGTCCGTCAGCTTCCGGTAGTGCTCGAACACCGGTTGAGTGGGGAAGAGTTCGAGCCCTCCGACGATGTCCTCGCTGGGTTTCAGCGAGCTGCCGATCACCCAGAAGAGCGGGTAGAGCACCAGCGCGAGGACCAGGAGCGCGCCGACGTGCCAGAGCACCGAGCGCGTCGTCCGGCGCCGCGCCGGGTGGAGGAGCGCGCTCATCGGATGTCCTCCTCGTAGTGGACCCAGCGCCGCTGGGACCGGAACAGCACGGCCGTGACCAGGCCGACCGAGATGAGCAGCATCCAGGCCATGGCGGAGGCGTAACCCATCCGGAGGTTGGTCCAGCCCTGTTCGTACAGGTAGCAGGTGTAGACGAGCCCGGCGTCGGCCGGACCGCACTTGCTGTTGGTGACGACGTAGGCCGAGGCGAAGATCTGGAAGGAGTGGATGGTCTCCAGCAGCAGGTTGAAGAAGAGCACCGGGGAGATCATCGGCAGGGTGATCGAGCGGAACCGCCGCCAGGCGCTCGCGCCGTCCACCTGCGCCGCCTCGTACAGCTCGCGCGGCACCTGCTGGAGGCCTGCCAGGAAGATGACCATGGGCGCACCGAACTGCCAGACGGTGAGCGCCACCAGGGCGTAGATCACCATGTCCGGGTCGCCGATCCAGCCGCCGACGTGCACGCCGAAGACCTGGAGCGAACGGTCCACGACGGCGTCGTCCGAGAAGAGCGCCCGCCACACGATGGCGATGGAGACGCTCGCGCCGACGAGCGAGGGGGCGTAGAACGCGGCCCGGTAGAAGCCCTGGCCGCGCCGCGGCTTGTTGAGCAGCAGGGCGACGCCGAGCGCCGCCGCCAGCTTGAGCGGGGTGCCCACCAGGACGTACGAGGTCGTGACCTCGACGGACTTGCGCCAGCGGGGGTCGGAGAACATCTCGGTGAAATTCTCGAACCCGACCCACCGGGGGCTGTCGAAGAGGTTGTAGTCGGTGAAGGCCAGATAGAGCGAGGCGAGCATGGGGCCCGCGGTCAGCAGCAGGAAGCCGACGATCCACGGGGACATGAACAGATAGCCGGCGAGGTTCTCACCGCGGGCCCGCCGCCGCCCGGAGGCGGCGGGGGCCTTGCGGGGCGCGGGGCGCTCCTCGGGCGGCGACGGCGCGGGGGCCGCCTGGGTGTCGGTCATCGCCGTTCCTCTCAGGAGCCGAGTGCCGTCTTCGCCTCGGAGAAGAACTGCTTCGTGCCGTCGTCCACCGAGGTCTTGCCGAGGAACACGTCGGCGGCGATGCGCAGGAAGGCGGCTTCGACGATGTCGGCGCCCGCCGGATGCGGGGTGATCGGCTCGACGTTGCCGGCGATCTGCTTCTCGTACGCGGCGATCTGGGCGGAGACCCCGGTCGGCTCGTAGGCGTCGAACTGCTCCTCGGTGGCGAGGACGCCCCGGTCGTAGCCCATGATCTTGCCGACCTCGGGGTCGTGGACCATGAAGTCGATGAAGGTGGCCACCTCCTTGGGATGCTTGGTGCGGGCGGACCCGCTGAGCATCAGTGAGGAGATGTACTGCCCGGTGCGCTTGCCGTCGGTGGTGGGTACGGGCGCGAGGGCGAGCGGGGTCTTGGTCTCGGAGGTGTAGCGGACCAGGAAGTTGTCCCAGGTGAACTCCCCCGCGGAGAGGTCCTTCGACAGCCCGGAGGTGGGCTTGGCCTGCTCGATCTTCTTCGGGTCGGTCAGGACGCCGGCCTTCGTGCGGGCGTAGTTCTCGTTCCACCAGTCCTTGAGGTCGGCCTCGGTGAAGCCGAGCTTCGCGTCGTCGGTGAAGAAGGCCTTGCCGTGCTGACGCAGGACCAGGTCGTAGAGGTACATGATCCCGCCGCCACCGCTGTCCCCCGGCAGCCCGCTCTTGCTGATCTTCTCGGTGGCCGCGTCGTACTCGTCCCAGGTCCAGCCCTCGGTGGGGGTGACGCCGATCTTCTCGTACTCGGCGGGGTTGTAGATCAGGGCGAAGGTGTTGCCGCCGACCGGGACGCCGACCAGCTTGCCGTCGACCTCTCCGGCCTTGTCGAGGCCGGCCCGGAAGTGCTCCATGCTGAGGTTCCCGGCCCGCACCTGGGCGCTGAGGTCGAGCAGCACCCGCTTGTCGTCGTACTTGCGCAGGAAGGCGACGGAGTTCTGGAAGACGTCGGGGGCGTTGCCTGCCGAGGCCTGCGTGTTGAACTTCTTCCAGAAGTTCTCGTAGTCCTGGAAGTCGGTCTTCACCTCGACGTCAGGGTGCTTCTTCTCGAACAGGGCGATCGTCTTGTTGATCAAGGTGGCCCGTTCCTGTCCGCCCCACCAGGAGTAGCGGATCTCCACCTTGCCGCCGGCTCCCGTTCCGCCGTCGCCTCCGCAGCCGGTGGCGAGAAGCCCCAGCGCCACCACGGACACGCCTGCCGCACGCAGTCCCCGGGTATTTCGCCAAGACGCCATGACACACCCCATCCCGGGCAGGTCGCACCCCCGCCGCGGTAGATTGAATCGTTCAAGAAAGCGCTTGCCGACAAATTATGGAGTGGACACGACAACGTCAACGGTTGTGACAGGATCGGTCGAAGCGCTTCACCGGGGCATCGGAAACACCCGGGCGGCCCGGGTTCCGCGAGGGGCGGGCAGGGCTTCCGGTACCGGGCCAGGACTCCGCTCCGCCGGAGGACACCCGACCCCATGACGTCGACGGGGAACGCGGAAGGCCCGAGAAACCTTGCGGTTTCTCGGGCCTTCCGTCCGGGTGGGCGATACTGGGTTCGAACCAGTGACCTCTTCGGTGTGAACGAAGCGCTCTCCCACTGAGCTAATCGCCCGGGCGCACCGCAAACATTACCGCATGTCAGCGGTGCCCCTGGACCACCCCGCACTCACTCGCTGATGTTCCACGGCAGGCTGAGGCCGAACCTCCAGAGGTAGACCCCCACCAACGCCGCGATGATCACGAGCCCGGCCACGGTGAGAATGATGTTGCGACGCCGCACCTTGGGATCGAGCGCCTTCTGTGCCGCCTCGGTGACCTTCCGCCGGGTCCAGCGGAGCACGAGCTGCGCCCAGACGAACTCGGTCGCCCAGATCGCCATGCCACCGAAGATCACCAGCCACCCCGGCCCGGGCAGCACGAGCATCGCCACCCCCGCCGCCACGACGGCGAGGCCCACGGCGAAGACGCCCACCTGCCAGCTCAGGTGCAGGGGCTTCGAGGCCTTGATGAAGGCCGGCGCCCGGGAGCCCAGCTCACGCTCCGGTTCCGTCACGTCCCCCGCCACGGAATCCGGCTCCGCGACCGCCGCGGTTCCGTCCCGTTCGTCACTCTGCGCATTCATGGGTCTCAACCTACCCGACCGCTCTCCGTCACTGGAATGGGTGCATGACGGAAAGTTACACACCGCTGTACGGGGGACCCAAAGAAGCACAAAACGGTCAGAGGGGTTTACAACGCCACCGTAGGTGGCATGTCGATTTCGCCGACGTGCGAATCCCCGAGCGCACACTGAGCGAAAGGCCCTGGCGCTTATGAACACCACGGTCAGCTGCGAGCTGCACCTGCGCCTCGTTGTGTCGAGCGAGTCCTCACTGCCTGTACCCGCGGGCCTGCGGTATGACACGGCCGATCCCTATGCCGTGCACGCCACCTTCCACACCGGAGCGGAGGAGACGGTCGAGTGGGTTTTCGCCCGTGACCTCCTTGCCGAGGGGCTGCACCGGCCCACCGGCACCGGAGACGTCCGCGTCTGGCCATCTCGTAGTCACGGCCAAGGCGTCGTCTGTATCGCACTGAGCTCTCCGGAGGGAGAGGCCCTGCTCGAAGCCCCGGCGCGGGCCCTGGAGTCGTTCCTGAAGAGGACCGACGCCGCGGTTCCGCCGGGCACCGAGCATCGTCACTTCGACCTCGACACCGAGCTCTCACACATCCTGGCCGAAAGCTGAGCCAGGCGACGAACTGCGGGACGCCGTCCGACTCGGGGAGACGGCGTCGCGCGGACAACCTCATAGGGCAGGAACCGGCGCCGTCACCGCGGAACCCACCGCGGTGGCGGCGCCGGCGCGTGCACGCGGACATGGACGGCGGCCCGCCCGCCGGTCCCGGCCCCCGCGCGGGCGGCACGAGCCAGTAGAGTCTGCCCGCATCTGCGGGCACGGCGCCCGCCGGAGGCCAGGGAGCAAAGCGTGCTGATCCCACACGACACCCGCATCGCCCTCGACACGGTGGTCGATCTGGTGAACACCGCCCCGGAGAGCGGATCGCCCGACGGCGGACCCACGGACGGGATCGCCGGCACCACGGAGCTGTACGCCTTCGCGGCGCACCACCGCGTCAGCGACGTCGGCCGGCTCGGCGAGAAGGACCTGCGGGCGCTGTGGGACGTACGCGCGAAGTTCGCGGCCGTCTTCGCGGCCACGGACGCCCGGGCCGCGGCCGATCTCGTCAACCAGCTGGTCGCCGCGGCGGGCACCACCCCGCAGCTGACCGATCACGACGGGTACGACTGGCACGTCCACTACTTCGCACCGGGCGCCTCGATCGCCGACCACCTCGCGGCCGACTGCGGCATGGCCCTGGCGTTCATCGTGGTCATGGGCGAGCAGGAGCGGCTGCGGCGGTGCGAGGCCCCCGACTGCGGCCGGGCGTTCGTCGACCTCTCGCGCAACCGCTCCCGCCGCTACTGCTCCAGCCGCACCTGCGGGAACCGCCTCCACGTCGCGGCGTACCGGGCCCGGCGCAAGGAAGCGACCGGCTGAGCGGGGGCCCGGGAACGGGCGACGGAACGGGCTGGGGAGCGTGCGAGGGGGCGGACGTCCGCACGTTCGTCCCCGTCCGTTCGCGGGCCGTCCCGGGCGCGCGGGACGTCCCCGGTTCGCGGGCCGCCCCCGGTTCGCGGGCCGCCCCCGGTTCGCGGGCCGCCCCCGGTTCGCGGGTCGTCCCCGGTTCACAGCAGGAAGAGATCGTGCAGCGCCGCCATGAGCAGCAGGGTGCCGACCACGGTGAGGAAGATCATCAGTGGGGGCTGGGAGAGAGCGAAGAGGCAGCCACGGGGCTCTTCGGCGGTCTGTGCGGGGGCTTCGCCCCTGGATGTGTCCAACATTTCGTAGCGATCATGACCCAGGCGGGGCCGCCCCGGAGATCAACCCCGTTTTTGGGTCCGGGAGTTCACCTCGAAGGAGCGCGAAAATCGCCTGGCCGTTCGAGTCTCCCCCAGCTGTCCGGAGGGCGGCGGTCCGGCCACCGCCGCAAGGCGGCCTGCCGTCAGCGGGCGGAGGCGCTGGACGCGCGGACGACGAGTTCGGGCTGGAGCAGCACGCCCCGGTGCTCGTGGGCACCCGAGTCGTCGTCCGCTTCCTCGAGCAGCAGCTCCGCCGCGAGCTGCCCCATCCGGACGGCGGGCTGCCGGACGGAGGTGAGCGGTACCGCGGCGGCGGCGGCGAATTCGATGTCGTCGTAGCCGACGATGGCGACGTCCTGCGGCACCCGCACCCCGGCCGCGTAGAGCGCCTGCAGGACGCCGAGGGCGAGCAGGTCGTTGGCGCAGAAGACGGCGGTGGGGCGGGGTACCAGACCGAGCAGCCGGGCCCCCGCGTCGCGGCCCGCGGCGACGTCGAGCCGGTCGGAGGAGATTTCGACGAGCGCCTCGGGGGGCAGGCCCGCCTCGGCGAGGGCCGCGAGGGCGCCGACTCTGCGGTCCCTGATCTGGTGGAGGTCGCCGAGGCCGCTGACGTAGGCGACGCTCCGGTGGCCGGCCTGGACGAGGTGGCCCACCGCCAGCGCGCCGCCGCGCACGTCGTCCACGGAGACGGAGCAGGAGTCCGGGCCGGAGGCGACCCGGTCGACCAGCACGAACGGAATCCGGTGGCGGGCGAACGACTCCAGGTTCCGTCCGCTCGCGTCCGCCGGGGTGACCAGTACCCCGCAGACCCGCTGTTCGGCGAAGAGACCGAGGTATTCGGCCTCCTCGGCCGGGTTCTGGTCGCTGTTGCAGACCATGACCCCCAGGCCGGCCTTCCGCGCGGCCCGCTCGGCGCCCCGGGCCACGTCCACGAAGAACGGGTTGCCCATGTCGAGGACGAGCAGGGCCATGATGCGGCTGCGGCCGGCCCTGAGCTGGCGGGCGGACTCGCTCCGTACGTAGCCCAGCTCCTCTATGGCGGCGAGCACGCGGGCGCGCGTCTCCGGCAGCACCGCCTCGGGCCGGTTGATGACGTTGGAGACCGTGCCCACCGAGACGCCGGCCCGCCGGGCCACATCCTTGATCCCTGCCACACGCGCCACTTGTCCTGCCCCACTGATGCCGACTGCCGCCCCCGGCCGCCGTGCCGGTCGACGGATCCGCCCATCGTACGGAGGACCCGCACCGGAGCGGGACCCGGGCCGGGCGCATGAATTGATTCAATCCGCGGCGGCCCGACGCTCCCCGGGCGCCACTCCGGCACGTTCCTCACGCCCGCGGAGCACGGGCGGTCCGCCCACTCCCTGCGCCCTGCCTGAATCAATTCAGGGGCGGACGGGCTCACACGGTCAGTGGCGGTCCCTCACCGTCGGGGACGGGCTCAGAGGCCGTGCTTCTTCAGGATGGCCTCGATGTCGCTGAAGTCGTCCGCCGGCTCCGTCCCGCCCGTGCCGCCCGGCTTCTCGCCGGGGCGGGAGGCGGGGTGCCGACCCGTGGGCGCCTGCCGGAGCGAGGGCACGGAGGACGCCGGAGCGGTCCGTCCGTCGTCGCCACCCCGGGGGGCGGCCTTGCGCTCCTCCCGGGTCAGCCCGCGGCGGCGCTCCACCGCCCGCGTGGTGACGAAGAGCAGCCAGGCGGCGCCGAGCAGCAGGAAGCCGATCCACACGCTCGGATCGAACGCGATGCCGGCCACCCATTCCACGATCCCCGTGAGTACGAGGCCGATCGGGACGAGCGAGTACGCGGCGATCCGGGCGGCGGTGAGGAACCGCTTGCGGTACGCCGTCACGGCGGCGATCCCCAGGCCCGCCGCCGAAGCCGCGGAGCAAATGGTCTCGGCAATCATCGGGGCCTCCAGCGGCAGGAACGGGCGTCCCTTCCATCGTGCACCGCCCGGGGTGACCGGGGCCATGCCGTCGGCCGTGCGTCAGGGTCTTTTCGGGGTCCGGCTCCTCCTCCGGGAGGGACCCGGCGCCGGCCGGACGCGGATCGGGTGGCGGCGCGACGCCGGCCGGACCGGACTCGGGGGCGCCGCCGATTGGGTCGTGGCCGTACCTGCTGAAAGACTGGCCGCATGAGCGATTCCACCCCCGTGAGCCCCGTCGTCGTCGATCTCTGGTGCGAGCTCGAATGCCCCGACTGCCACCGCGCCCTCACCGACGTGCACGCCCTGCGCGCCCGGTACGGCGACCGCGTCGAGATCCGGCTGCGGCACTTCCCGCTGGAGAAGCACAAGCACGCGTACGCGGCGGCCCAGGCCGCCGAGGAGGCCGCGGCCCAGGGCAAGGACTGGGCGTACATCGAGGCGGTCCTCGGGCGCACGGCCGAGCTGTCCCGCGCGGGCGAGCCGCTGCTCCTGGAGGTCGCCGGTGAACTCGGCCTGGACGCGGAGGAGTTCGACACGGCCCTGATCGACGGCCGGCACATGCTGATCGTCGACGCCGACCAGGCCGAGGGGAAGGCGATCGGGGTGACCGGCACCCCGACCTACGTCGTCGGCGGCGAGCGTCTGGACGGGGGGAAGAGCCAGGACGGGCTGCGCGAGCGGATCGAGTCCCTCGTCGACGGGCTGCTCGCGGCCCGGGGCTGACCCGGTCGGCCCCGGCCCTCCGCCGCCGCCTACAGGGCCTTCACCAGGTTGTGCGCGGTGGGCTCGTACCCCAGCGACTCGTACAGTCTCCGGGCCGGTGTGTTCGACGTGAAGACGTGCAGCCCGATCCGGTCGAACCCCGCGCTCCGCGCCATGCCGTCGGCGAGCCCCATGAGGGCGCGGCCGTACCCCCGTCCCCGGAACTCCGGGTCCACCTCGACGTGGAAGACGTACCCGATCGTCGCGCCGGTCTCCGCGGGACGTCCCGAGAGCCAGACGTGGCCCACGGCCCGGCCGTCCTCCTCGCGCTCCAGGACGTCGATGTACACCCCCGGAGTGGCCAGGCCCTGCGGGAGGAGCTGGGCGTGGTCGGTCTCGGACTTGCGACGGGCCTGCTCCGGGGGGACACCGCGCTCGGCCCACTCCCGCGCGTACTCCTCGTGGCGGCCGTCCAGCCACGGCGCGAACTCCTCCGGCCTCATCGGCCGCCCCACGAGGCCGGGCGGCGGCGCGGGGGCGTGCGCGGGCGTCGGCCGGTCCATGTTCCGGCTGCGCTCGGCGTAGCCGAGTACGGCGGCGAGCCGCAGCGCCGGTTCGTTCCCGGCCGGGATCCGGGCGCGCACCTCCACGCACCCCCAGTCCCGCAGTACCTCCTCGGCGGCGAGCGAGGCGATGATCGCCCGTCCCCGCCGGCGGCGGTGCTCCTCGATGCGGAGACCGTCGAGCACCCCGGTGGCCGGGCCGAAGGACAAGTCGGTGGAGAGGCTGACGGTACCGACGGGGCGCCCGTTGTCGCACACGTCGTAACTACGGGTCCGCGCGCCGTCGGCGCTCTGCTGGGTCGGCCCGGTCGGCCGCAGGGTCGTGGTCACCGCACTTGTTCTACCGGCCCGGAGCCGCCGGGTCACCCCCGTACACGGAAGCGGTACCGGCCCTCCGGCGGCGCCCTCAGAGGGCGAACCCGGCTCCGGACGCCACGGCGAGCAGCCGGGACGCCTTCAGTTCGGTCTCGTCCCACTCGCGCGCGGGGTCGGAGCCCCAGGTGATGCCCGCCCCGGTACCGAAACGCAGGAGCGGCGTGGGCCCGGTCCGGTCGATCCAGAACGTGCGTATGCCGACCGCGAGCTCCGCGGCCGACCGGTCGGCGTCGACCCAGCCGACCGCGCCGCAGTAGGGGCCGCGCGGCGCGGTCTCCAGCTCCTCGATGATCCGCAGCGCGCTGGACTTGGGCGCCCCGCTCACCGAGCCGGGCGGGAAGGCGGCGCCGAACAGTTCCGGCCAGCCCGCGCCGTCCGCGAGCTCCCCGCGCACGGTCGAGACGAGGTGGACGAGCCCGGGGTGCTTCTCCACCACGCAGAGGTCGGGGACGGTCACCGTGCCGGTGGCGCAGACACGCCCCAGGTCGTTGCGGACCAGATCGACGATCATCACGTTCTCGGCGTGATCCTTCTCCAGCAGATCCGCCTCGGTGCGCCCGGTCCCCTTGATCGGCCCGGACTCGACGGTGCGCCCGTAGCGCGACAGGAACAGCTCGGGAGAGGCGGTCGCGATCTCGACCCCGTGGCCGGGCAGCCGGAGCGTGCCCGCGTAGGGAGCGGGGTTGCCACGCGCGAGGAGGGCCGTCAGCGCGTCCACGTCGGCGCGGTCCGGATCGGGCAGCGGCGCGGAGAGCACCCGGCAGAGGTTCGCCTGGTAGACCCCGCCGGTCGCGATGTGCGCGCGGACGCGCCGTACGGCCTCCTGGTAGGCCTCGCGGTCCAGCGAGGAGGTCCACTCCCCCGGGCCGGGGCCGCGCCAGGCGCCGGGGACGGGCGGGGGCACCGGCTCCTCGCGTACGGAGGAGAAGCGCGCGCACACGACACGCCCCTCGAAGTCGGCGGATACGGCCCAGAAGCCCGCGGAGCCGAGAGCGGCGGGATCGCTGGTCACGTCCCGGAGACCGGAGGCGACGAGGCCGCCGAAGCGGGCCATGGGGGCGATGTCGGACACGCGGTCGAGTGTAGGTCCGCGGGCCCTCGGGCCGGGGCGGAGCGAGCGGGCCGCAGCACGCTGCGCAAACGCGTTTTTGTGCTGGCCCAGGAATCCGCTAGAGTTCAACACGTCGCCGGGACGCGCAAGCGGAACGGGAAAGACAAGCGGACGTAGCTCAGTTGGTAGAGCGCAACCTTGCCAAGGTTGAGGTCGCCAGTTCGAACCTGGTCGTCCGCTCGCAGGAAAAGGGGGATCTTCCCGAACCCCCTGATTCTGGTGGAGTGGCCGAGAGGCGAGGCAACGGCCTGCAAAGCCGTCTACACGGGTTCAAATCCCGTCTCCACCTCCAAGGACGATTAGCTCAGCGGGAGAGCGCTTCCCTGACACGGAAGAGGTCACTGGTTCAATCCCAGTATCGTCCACTCATCCGCAAGGATCTTCCCGCGCGATTAGCTCAGCGGGAGAGCGCTTCCCTGACACGGAAGAGGTCACTGGTTCAATCCCAGTATCGCGCACGCAGTACACGCAGTTCGCCCCGCGCGATTAGCTCAGCGGGAGAGCGCTTCCCTGACACGGAAGAGGTCACTGGTTCAATCCCAGTATCGCGCACGCAGTACACGCAGGTTCACCCTGCGCGATTAGCTCAGCGGGAGAGCGCTTCCCTGACACGGAAGAGGTCACTGGTTCAATCCCAGTATCGCGCACCACGGAAAACCCCGGTCGTCCACACGACCGGGGTTTTCGCTGTGCCCGCGGCCAGGTCGTGCCCCGGAACGCTCCGGGGATCCGGACGCCACGAAGGTCCGCAACGCCTGGGGGTCCGGGAGCGCCGCCCGGCGTGACCGGCGGGCGGCGGCGCCGGCTCAGGAGGAGAAGAGCATCCGGCCGAAGCTCTTCTGGCGGTGGTGGTGGTCGTAGTGACCGCCGCCGTGCTGCGGGGCGCCCCACGCGGGGCCGGCGGCCGGGTACGCCTGCGGGGCCGGCGGCGCGGGCGGCGCCTGCTGCGTCCACTGCGACTCCAGCCGCGTCAGGGCCTCCAGCTCGCCGAAGTCCAGGAATATCCCCCGGCAGCCGCTGCACTGCTCGATCTGGACACCATTGCGGTTGTACGTGTGCATCTGCGCGTGGCACTTCGGACACTGCATCATCGGCTCGGCTCCTCGCCGTTCGGTGGTCCGCCACCGGAATTCCTGCCCGATGGCGGTCGGTTCACCCTACGACGTGCACGGTGGCGCCAACTCGGGCGGGAGTGAGGCGATACGGGCGCACGCGTCGGTCATCATCCGTTCGACATCGTCGAGTTCCCGCCCCTCGTCCGCCGCTTTGGCGAGGGCGAGGGCGGCGGTCTGCACGGTCAGGGCCCGGGCGGGGACGTCGAGTTCGGGCCAGGGGTCGCCGGTGGCCGGGACGGCCGGGCCGCCCGCCGCGCGGTAGGCGTCCAGGAACCGTTGCCAGACGGTGTCGGGCAGCAGTCCGGCGGCGTACCAGGCGGCGGGCCGGGCGAGGTCCCAGGCGGGGTCGCCCGTGCCCGTGTCGTCGATGTCGATCAGCAGCCAGGGGCCGTGCGGGACCGGGTGGCGGACGAGCTGCCCCAGGTGGAGGTCTCCGTGGCAGAGGAATCCCGCGCGGCCGGGTGGGGCCGGCGCCTCGTCACGGGCCCACCCGGGCAGCGTCGCCCAGGCGGCGAGGACCTCGGCGCGGCCGGGGCCGACGGGGTGCGCCGCCCGCATCCGGGCGACGGCGAGCGCCGCCTTGGCGGGTCCGCGCATCGGCGGCAGCGGCACCGGGGGCGCGGTGCCGTGGAGGCGGGCGAGGAGGGCGGCCGCCTCCTCCCAGGGGGCGGCCGACGGATCGGCGGGGTCGACGGGTTCGCCGTACGGCCAGAGGGTGACGGGGCGTCCGTCCACACGCGGGAGCGGACGGGGTACCGGAACGGGCGGCAGCAGGACCCCGGCGAGCGCGGGCGCGGCGGCGAGGGCGAGGCGGGCGGCGAACTCCGGTCCGCCGGTGCCGGGGGCGTGGGCCTTCGCGACCGTTCCGCCGCCCCGGACGACGGTGCCGTCCGGGCGGTCGGCGAGCACCCGGGGCGGCGGGCAGCCGCAGCCGCCGTCGGCGGCCGGGTGGGCGGCGGCGTGGGCCAGGCCGCCCAGGGCGGTGACGACCTCGGCGCCGCTCAACGGGTCTCCCGGGAATAGTCGTGGCAAAGCCCCAGGCTACTGGGGGTGTCGGGTCCCGAAGAGCGCGATGTCCGGCCGGCTCCCCAGCCGGCCGGACAAACGCTGTCGTCCGCCGTACCCCCGTCCCCACGGGGCTGTTGGCCGGATGTCCCGGTCCGGACCGCTCTTCCGGACCCGGGGGCGCCTTTCAGCGCCCCATCATCACGCCCACGGACGACGCCTGTGTGACCACTGATTCCCAGCCGCCGAAGACGACCACCAGCAGTGCCGCCAGGGGAAGGACCATGGCCGCCGCCACCAGGGGGTGGCGGGTGCCGGACGGACGGCCGCCGAACGCTTCGTGGGCCTTGCGTCCCTGCGCGCGGAGCGTGGTCCGCGTGGCCGTGTCCGACATGGTTCCTCTCCTGACGGTGCGAACGTCGGCGGCCGGTCCCGGCCGGGAGGGTTCCGCCCCCGTTCGTTCCCAGCCTAGGGAGACGGTGCGGGGCAGGCGTCATGCCCGCGTACCGATCGGCGGGCCTACGGGAGGATGAGCTGTGGGTAGCCGGAGTACTCCCCTGGGTGGAGACGGGCTGCGGACTGCGGGTGGGGTTCGTCCGGAAAGCGGCGGAACGGGTGACATCACTCACGCCGGACCGGGCGGGGACGCCTCTTCTCGTGGGGCAGGAGAGAGGGGCCCGGACCTGCCGGGGCGCCGGGCCGGAACGGCCCGCGGGAGGCGCCCGTCCGGCCGCCGTCCGCCGGCGGTGCGCCAATACCCGTGCGGGGATGCCCCTTTGAGCCCGGAGGGGTACGGAATCGCCCGGATCGGCGTACTGCTGACCGTGCTTCACACGTCCGGTTCGGTACGGACAATCGAATCCCGGGGGAAGGCGCGGCCTCTGAGCGCGCTGGGCGCCGGGTACGTAAGCTGTGCCTCGTCAGGCGGACCAGGCAGCGGGGATGGGCAGACGATGGCGATGATGCGGCTCCGGCGCGAGGACCCGCGTCTCGTCGGCTCGTTCCGGCTGCACCGGCGGCTCGGGGCCGGCGGGATGGGTGTCGTCTATCTGGGTTCCGACCGGCGGGGGCAGCGTGTCGCCCTGAAGGTGATCCGTCCCGACCTGGCGGAGGATCAGGAGTTCCGGTCCCGGTTCGCGCGCGAGGTGTCCGCCGCGCGGCGCATCCGGGGCGGCTGCACCGCCCGCCTCGTGGCCGCGGATCTGGATGCCGAACGGCCGTGGTTCGCCACGCAGTACGTACCGGGCCCCTCGCTGCACGACAAGGTCGCCGAGGAGGGTCCGCTCTCCGCCTCGGAGGTGGCCTCGATCGGGGCCGCGCTCTCCGAGGGGCTGGTCGCGGTCCACGAGGCCGGGGTGGTGCACCGGGACCTCAAGCCGTCGAACATCCTCCTTTCTCCCAAGGGCCCCCGGATCATCGACTTCGGCATCGCGTGGGCGACCGGGGCGAGCACGCTCACCCATGTCGGTACGGCGGTCGGGTCGCCCGGGTTCCTCGCGCCGGAGCAGGTGCGCGGCGCGGCGGTGACGCCCGCGACGGACGTCTTCTCGCTGGGCGCCACCCTCGCGTACGCAGCGACGGCCGACTCCCCCTTCGGACACGGCAGTTCCGAGGTGATGCTGTACAGGGTGGTGCACGAGGAGCCGCACCTGGCCGAGGTGCACGACGCGCTCGCTCCGCTGGTGCGGGCCTGTCTGGCGAAGGACCCGGAGGAGCGCCCGAGCACCCTGCAGCTGTCGATGCGGCTCAAGGAGATCGCGGCGCGCGAGGCCCAGGGGCTGCACGAGAGCCGTCCGCCCGTCCAGCGTTCCGCACACGAGGCCGACCGGCCCACCGGCCGGCTCGACGGCCCGTACACCGAGCAGCAGACACGCAGGTCCGAGGGCCCGTCCACCGGGCGTTCGCCGCAGGCCCGCCGGCCCTCGCCAGCCTCCGCGTCCGGTTCGCCGGGGCCGTCCGGCTCCACGTCCTCGGCGTCGGTGTCCGCCTCGCGGGCGGGCGCGGGGGCGCCCCGTCCGGCCGGCGCCCGGCCCCGGCCGGCCCGCGGTGCGGTCCCGCCGGGCCGCCGGCCGAGCCCGACCAACGGTACGAACGGCAGGCCGGGCACCCGTCCCGGGGCCAGGCCGACCGGGACCGGGCGGCGTCCGGCGAACCCCCGGTTGCTGCGGCAGCGCCTCTTCGTCTTCGTGGTGGTGACGCTGCTGGTGGCGCTCGGCATCGCGGCCGCTCAGGGCTGCCAGGGACCGGCGCGCGGGCTGGGCGGTTCGCCCGCGCGGCAGCCCGGCGGGCAGTACGCGGCGGGCGGGCAGCCGGGCGACGGATCCGTGGCGCCGGCTGTCGACCCCACCTTCTGAGCCGTGGCTCGGGTCCCGGTCCCGGTTCCGGTTCCGGGCGAAAGGGTCAGGCCGGGCGAAGGGTCAGGCCGGGCGCGGGCGGGTGGCGTAGAACGCTACGGCGGAGGCGGCGGCCACGTTGAGCGAGTCGACCCCGGCGTCCATCGGGATGCGGACGTGGTCGTCGACGGCGGCGAGGGTCTTCTCGGTGAGGCCCGCACCCTCCGTACCGAAGACGAGGGCGAGCCGCTCGTCCTTCCGCGCGGCGAGCTCGTCGAGGGTGATCGCCCGTTCGCTGAGGCAGAGCGCGGCGACCGTGAAGCCCGCGGCGTGCAGCACCCCGACGTCCGCGGGCCAGGACTCCAGGCGGGTCCACGGCACTTGGAAGACGCCGCCCATGGAGACCTTCACCGCCCGCCGGTAGAAGGGGTCGGCGCAGCGCGGGGTGAGCAGCACGGTGTCGACACCGAGCGCGGCGGCGTTCCGGAAGGCGGCGCCGATGTTCGCGTGGTCGACGATGTCCTCGAACACGGCGACCCGGCGGGCACCGGCCAGCAGCCCGGCGGCGTCGGGCAGCGGCTCGCGCCGCATCGAGGCGAGCGCGCCGCGGTGCACGTGGTAGCCGGTGACCTGCTCGGCGAGCTCGGGGGTGACCACGTACACCGGGGACTCGGCCGCCTCGATGACATCGCGCATCACCTCGGTCCACTTGGGGGTGAGGAGCATCGAGCGCATCGCGTACCCGGCCTGCCCGGCGCGGCGGATCACCTTCTCGCCCTCGGCGATGAAGAGGCCCTCCTCGGGTTCGCGCCTGCGGCGCAGTTCGACGTCGGTGAGGCCCGTGTAGTCGTGCAGGCGCGGGTCGTCGGGGTCCTCGACGGTGATGATCTCTGCCACAGGAGTGCTGCCTTGTCCGGGGTGGGGCGGCGGCGGGGGCCGCCGGTCTTACGCGGTGGGGGTCGCCGGGCCGGGCCCGGCCGTGGGCGCCCGGCGGGAAGGGTCAGACACGGCCCGGGGCGTCGGGGCCGACGGCGACGACCTCGCCGATGACGATGACGGCGGGCGGGCGTACGTCCTCGGCAGCGGCCCGCTCGCCGACGGTGGCGAGCGTGGCGTCGACGCGGCGCTGCGCTGCGGTGGTGCCCTCCTGGACGAGGGCGACCGGGGTGGCGGGGTCCTTGCCGTGGGCGACGAGGGCCTTGGCGATGGCGCCGATCTTGTCGACGGCCATGAGGAGGACGAGGGTGCCGCGGAGCCGGGCGAGGGCCTCCCAGTCGACGAGCGAGCGGGGGTCCTCGGGGGCGACGTGGCCGCTGACGACGGTGAACTCGTGGGCGACGCCCCGGTGGGTGACCGGAATTCCGGCGGCGCCGGGCACGGAGATGGAGCTGGAGATGCCGGGTACGACGGTGCAGGGGATTCCCTCGGCGGCGAGCGCCTGGGCCTCCTCCATGCCGCGGCCGAAGACGAACGGGTCGCCGCCCTTGAGCCGGACGACGGCCTTGCCCGCCTTCGCGTGGTCTATGAGCGCCTGGTTGATCGCCTCCTGGGCCATGAAACGGCCGTAGGGGATCTTCGCGGCGTCGATGACCTCGACGTGCGGGGGCAGCTCGTCGAGGAGGTCGCGGGGGCCGAGCCGGTCGGCGATGACGACGTCGGCCTCCGCGAGCAGCCGGCGGCCCCGCACGGTGATCAGGTCGGGGTCGCCGGGTCCGCCGCCGACGAGCCAGACGCCGGGGGTGCGGGTGCGGTGGTGCGCGGCGGCGAGGGTGCCGTCGCGGAGTCCCTCGACGATGGCGTCGCGCACGGCGGCGGAGTGGCGGGGGTCGCGGCCCTTGGATGTGGTGGTGAGCACGGCGACCGTGACGTTCTCGCTGCGGCCGGTGGCGGGGGTCCAGGCGGTGGCCGCCTCGGCGTCGTCGCTGCGGACGCACCAGGTGCGGGTGCGCTCGGCCTCGGCGGAGGCGGCGGCGTTGGCGGCGGGGTCGCTGCTCGCGACGAGCGCGTACCAGGTGTCGGCGAGATCGCCGTCCGCGTACCGGCGGCGTTCCCAGCGGATCTCCCCGGCGTCGGCCATGGCCTCGACGGACGGGGTGGCGGACGGTGAGACGAGGGTGATGTCCGCCCCGGCCGCGATGAGCGCGGGGAGGCGGCGCTGCGCGACCTGGCCGCCGCCGACGACGACGACGCGGCGCCCGTGCAGGCGCAGTCCGACGGGGTACGCGGGGTGATCGACGTGCTCGGCCATGGCGGTGCTGGCTCCTCGGCGGGGAACGGTGCGTGCGGCGCGGTGGGGCGCCGCACGGGGAGTCCGGTCGAGTCCGGTCCGGCGTTCGGGACGCGGCGGCTGCGGACGGGGCTGCCGCTGCGGCTCCGGAGCGGCTGTGACGTGCGGGTTCAGCAGGGTGGGGCGGGGACCACCATACGGGGTGGGGCCACCGGAGGGCAGGGCCCCGGGAGGCACGGGGCCGTCCCCGGGCGGGCGCGGGAGCCCGGCCGGGGACGGCCTCGGGGCTACTTCTCCGTGACGCCGGCCGAGTCGAACGTCGCCACCTCGTGCATGGCGCGCGCGGCGCTCTGCACGATCGGGAGCGCGAGCAGGGCGCCCGTGCCCTCGCCGAGGCGGAGGTCGAGGTCGATCAGCGGGCGCAGTCCCAGCTTGTTGAGCGCGGCGACGTGGCCGGGCTCGGCGCTGCGGTGGCCCGCGATGCAGGCCGCCAGTGCCTCGGGCGCGATGGCGCGGGCGACCAGGGCGGCGGCACCGGCGCTCACGCCGTCCAGGATGACCGGGGTACGCAGCGAGGCGCCACCCAGGAGGTAGCCGGCCATGGCCGCGTGCTCCAGGCCGCCGACGGCCGCGAGCACGCCGATCGGGTCGGACGGGTCGGGCTGGTGGAGTTCCAGGGCGCGGCGCACCACGTCGACCTTGCGGGCGTGCATCTCGTCGTTGATGCCGGTGCCCCGGCCGGTGACCTCGGACGGGTCGGCGCCGGTGTAGACGCAGATGAGGGCGGCCGACGCCGTGGTGTTGGCGATGCCCATCTCTCCGATGAGGAGGCCCTTGTTGCCTGCGGCGACGAGGTCGCGGGCAGTCTCGATGCCGACCTCGATCGCGGCGAGAACGTCCTCGCGGCTCATCGCGGGGCCGGTGGTGAAGTCCGCCGTGCCGGGGCGCACCTTGCGGGGCAACAGGCCCGGGGTGGCGGGGAGTTCGGTGGCGACACCGACGTCCACGACGCAGACCTCGGCGCCGACCTGACTCGCGAAGGCGTTGCAGACCGCGCCGCCGGCCAGGAAGTTGGCCACCATCTGGCCGGTGACCTCCTGGGGCCAGGAGGTCACCCCCTGGGCGTGTACGCCGTGGTCGCCGGCGAAGATCGCGACGGCTGCGGGCTCCGGGATCGGCGGCGGGCACGTCCGGGAGAGCCCGGCGAGCTGCGCGGAGATGATCTCCAGCATGCCGAGCGCGCCGGCGGGCGTGGTCATCCGCTTCTGGCGTTCCCACGCCTCTCCGAGCGCCTTGGCGTCCAGCGGGCGGATGTTGGCGATGGTCTCCTGGAGCAGGTCGTGCGGCTCCTCACCGGGCAGCGCCCGGCGGCCGTACGTCTCCTCGTGAACCACCCAGGACAGCGGGCGGCGCTTGGACCAGCCCGCCTGCATCAGCTCGGGCTCCTCGGGGAACTCGTCGACGTACCCGACGCAGAGGTACGCGACGACTTCGAGGTGCTCGGGCAGGCCGAGGGCGCGGACCATCTCGCGCTCGTCGAAGAAGCTGACCCAGCCGACGCCGAGGCCCTCGGCGCGGGCGGCGAGCCACAGGTTCTCCACGGCGAGCGCGGAGGAGTAGGGCGCCATCTGCGGCTGGGTGTGGCGGCCGAGGGTGTGCCGGCCGCCGCGGGTGGGGTCGGCGGTGACGACGATGTTCACGGGGGTGTCGAGGATGGCCTCGATCTTCATCTCCCGGAACTGCTTCGCGCGGCCCTTGGGGAGGGACTTCGCGTAGGCGTCGCGCTGCCGCTGGGCGAGCTCGTGCATGGAACGCCGGGTCTCCGCGGAGCGGATGACGACGAAGTCCCAGGGCTGCGAGTGGCCGACGCTGGGCGCGGTGTGCGCGGCCTCCAGCACGCGGAGCAGCACCTCGTGCGGGATCGGGTCGCTGCGGAAGCCGTTGCGGATGTCGCGGCGTTCGCGCATGACGCGCAGTACGGCCTCGCGCTCCGCCTCGTCGTAGCCGGGGGCCGGGTCGGTCGCCGGCTCCTCGGGGGCGTCGGCGTACCCGGCCTCCGGCTCCTCGGCGGCGGGCTGCACCGCGACGGCCTCGGCGGCGGGGACGAGCGGCTCGGCCGTGACGGGCTCGGCCGCCTCGAAGGCCGGGGCCTCCGGGGCCTCGGCGGGGTAGGGCTGTTCCTGGTGCACGTTCTGGTGTTCCGGTTCCGTGTACTGCGGCCCGGCGCCCTGTTCGGCGGCGGGGGGCTCGACGGCCCAGGGCGCTCCGGCGGCGTGCGGCGCGGCGGCCTCCGGGACACTGCCGGCCTCCGTGCGGGGCTCCGTGCCGTGCTCCGGCAGGGCGGCCGCGGCTGCGTCGAAGGCGACGGGCTCGGCGGGCGGGGCCGGTTCGGCGGCGGGCTCCTCGACGGTCGGCTCTTCGGCCGGGGTCTCCTCGGCCGTCCTTTCGGCGGCCGGTTCCCCGGCGATGAAGGGTCCGGCGGCCGGCGGCTCGGTCACGATCGGCTCAATGGCGATCGGCTCGGCGACCGTGTGCTCCGCCGGGGCGTGCGCCACGGGGGCGGCGGCCTCCGCGGGGAGCTGGACCTGCTCGGGCAGCTGGGCGCCGGTGAACTCGGCGGCGGGCACCGGGTCCGCCTCGGGGGCGTACGGCTCCGGGGCTGCCTCCGGTACGAAGACCGGGGCGTGGACGGCGGGCTCGGCGGGCGCCTCGGGGACGACCGTTTCTGCCGGGGCTTCCACCGCGAGTTCGGCCGGTCCCTCGACAGGGGCGTGCCCCGGTGCGAGGTCCTGGGCGGCGGCCGGCTCGAAGCCCTGCGCCGCCTCGGGCGCGGGCACGAATTCCGGTGCGGGCAGGTGGAGCGCATCGGCCGGTACGTACTCCGCCGGCGCGGCGTCCACGGGCGCGGGCTCGGCCGCGAAGGGCTGCTCCTCGGTGGCGGCAACCGTCTCGGGGGCGCCCCACGGGTCGGCGCCCTGGAGCGGGATCTCGCCCAGCTGCGGGCCGGGGAGTACGGGCTCCTGCGCGGCGGGCGCCTCGGCGTGTGCTGGGGTCTCGGCGTGGGCCGGAATCTCGGTGGGCACGGGAGTCTCGGCGTGTGCCGGGATCTCGGAGGGCACGGGAGTCTCGGCGGGCGCCTGGTACTCGGGCGCGACGGGAGCCGGAGCCACGGTACGGACCGGCGCCTGGGGCTGCGGGGACCCGGCCGGGCCCCGGTCGGCCAGCGAGCGCACGACGCCGCTCTGCCCGCCGTAGGACGGGCCGTCGACCGAGGGCCCGCGGTGGAGCGGACGGCGCGACGGGGCGGGGGCCGCGGCGTGCGCGGGGGCGGGTGCCGGGGCCGGGATCCGTACGCCGCCGAGGTCGAAGGCCCCGGAGTCGTGGCTCGCGGGACCCTGCGCCGGGGGCTCCTGGGCCTGGTAGGCACTCTGCTGGGGGAACTGCTGGTAGGCGTCCCCGGCGGGCGGCGGGACGATCTGCGGGTCGCCCCACGCGCCGCCGTGGGCGGCGGGCATCAGCAGCATCTCTTCTTCGTCGGGTGCCTGCTCGGAGGGGTCGAGGTAGGTGTAGGCATCCGGGGCGAGGACGCCCGGCTGCTCCACCATGCCTGCGTTCTCCGGCTGTCCCTCGCCCGGGACCTGGCCGGTGTCAGTCATGCGTACCCCTCGCCCATCGTCAGTGCTCCTTCGGCCCATCTCCCGGGACGCCCGCGTCACGGCAGGCCGGTGCTCGTCATCAAGAACGAGCGGGCTCGCCGCGCGGCACGAAACGCCCGCAGACCTCTACATATTCTCGCGGCCGTTCGCCGCAGCGACAGGTCGTTGCGCCGCGGTTCGCTGTGGACTGCGCCACTTTGCGCGTGCCCGGTCGTGCCGTACCACAGGGAGAAACAAAACAACTCCCTTTTCCGGACATTGACGAACGAAGCGACGAACGACCGGGTTCGGTACAACAATCGGCCAGCCTACCTTCCGCGCTGTAGCGACCTGGTCACGGGGCAAGGTCCGAACGCACCGCGCAGAGCAGGAACGCGACGGACCGTTCGCGTTCCCGCCAGGCCGAGGTGTCCAGGTCCACGGACTGGAGGAGCGCGCATTCCACCGTGTAGCCGCTGCCGGAGAGCGCGGTGACGAGGGCCTCCGCCTGGTCCCGGGTGGAGGCGTGGGTGACGATCCGCTCCGGGCGCCGGTCGGCGACGGCGAGGGCCACGGGTACGCCCCCGCCCCCGATGCGTACGACATCGGGTTCGGGAAGCCGTTCGAGCACGTGCGGGGCGAGGCCCTGGACGACCTGGACGGCCACGCCGAAGGAACGGGCGGCGGCCGTCGCACGGGCGCAGGCGGCGGGGTCGCGGTCGACGGCGATGACGGCCGCGCCGAAGCGGGCCGCTTCGACGGCCAGCGCGCCGGTGCCCGAGCCGATGTCCCAGACCAGGTCGCCGGTGCGCGGGCCGAGCCGGGCCAGTTGGGCGGCGCGCATCCCGGCGGACTCGCCCTCGGTGCTCTCCGCCGTACCCGTCCGGTCGCCTCCGGCGGGACCGTGGCCGGTCCGGCGGTAGGCGTGCTCGGGCAGGGCCCAGCCGCGCACGCCGTCGGGGCGGGCGGGGTCCCGGCCGCCGATCCAGCCGGCGGACGCGGTGGTGGGTCCGGAGCCGACGACGATGACGACGTTGGGGTCGCGCCAGGCGTGGTCGGCGGCCTTGTCGGAGGTGAGGACGGTGACGCGCTCGTGGGCGGTGCCGAGTTCCTCGCAGATCACGAAGGTGCGGTGGATGCCGTCGAGCAGCAGGGCCAGTTCGGCCGGGCCGGCGCCGGGCGAGGTGAGGACGGCGACCTTGTGGTGGGCCCGGCAGACGTTGACGGCCCGTCGCAGGGTCCTCGGGTGGGCGACGACGACCTGGGCGTCGTCCCAGGGCATCCCGGCGCGGGCGAAGGCGGTGGCGACGGAGGAGACCGCAGGCACGACCTCGACCTCCAGGCCGTGTTCGGGTGCGCGCAGGGTGCGTACGACTCCGAAGAAGCCGGGGTCGCCGTCGGCGAGGACGACGGCGCTCCCCCGGTGTCCGGCGATACGCCGGGCGGCCAGGTCCACGCTGCCGAGGCGGATGCGTTCGGCGTCCCGGGGGACTTCGGCGAGCGCGAGGTGGTGCGCGGCGCCGGCCACGAGCGTGGCGGCGGAGAGCGCTGCCGAGGCCGCTCTGGTCAGCGGTGAGCCGTCCCAGCCGATCACCGTGACCCGGTCGGCCATCGTCGTCCGTCTCCTGGAGCTGTGGGGGTGCGTGAGGGGGGCTTGTCCGCCGGTGGGGCCTTGCCCGCGCGGCGGACCGGGTAGAGGTTATCGGGTCGCCCCGCAGGGCACGCGGGCGGCGGTCCTCCGCCGGTCCGGTCCGGGCCCGGCGCCGGTCCGCGTCGGTCCTTTCCCGGTCCGGCCGGAGGGCCGCGGCCGGCTGCCCCCGTCAGTTCCAGTCGTTGTAGGTGCCGTAGCCGCCCGCGTCCGCGAGCTGCTCGGCGACGCCTTCGAGGTCCTCCGGGAGGAGTCCCCAGACGATCAGGTCGGTACGGAAGTCGACCCACCCGCCGTCCTCCGTCTGCGTCCGCGCTATCCGGGCGTTGCGCAGGACGCCCTCGCTGATGCAGCCGAGCTTCTGGGCGACCTGCTGGGAGGCGGTGTTGTCGGCCTGGGTGCGCAACTCGATCCGCTCGAAGGCCTGGTCGCGGAAGAGCCACTCGGCGAGCGCCAGTACCGATTCGGTGGCGTATCCCTCGCCGCGCGCCCAGTGGGCGGTGACGTAGACGACCTCGGTGGAGCGGGTGCGCCAGTCGGTGTTGAGCAGCCGTACGGAGCCCACGAGCCGCTGGGTGAGGAACTCGTGGACGGCGAGGACGATGCCGTGGCCCTGGGTGCGCTCGCCGGGGGCGATCCGCCGGATCCAGCGCTCGGCGTCGATCTGCGTGTACGGGTGCGGGGCGTCCGTCCAGGCGGTGACGGCCTCGTCGTCCATCATGTCGGTCAGTGCGGGGAGGTCCGACATGTCGTAGGGGCGCAGCACCAGTCGGTCCGTGCTGATCGAGATCGACGGAAACGTGGTAGTCATGCGCAGCTCCATGCCGAAGACCGGTAAAGGCACAGCATGCAGTATCGGGCGCGCGCCGTGCATGGGCGGGTCCGTACGGCGGAGCCCCGCACCTCCACGGCGGGAGGTGCGGGGCTCCGCGGGATGCGCGGGACGGTCAGGAAGCGGCCGGGGCACCGAAGGCGGGGATGACCGAGCCCTTGTAGGTGTCCTCGATGAACTTCTTGACCTCGTCGCTGTTGAGGAGCTTGGCGAGCTTCTCGACGCGGGGGTCCTTCTCGCCGCCCTTCTTGACGACCAGGATGTTGGCGTAGGGGTTGCCCTCCGCCTTCTCGATGGCGAGCGCGTCCTTCGACGGCGTGAGCTTGGCCTCGATCGCGTAGTTGCCGTTGATGACGGCGGCGTCGACGTCGTCCAGGGCGCGGGGCACGGTGGCGGCCTCCAGCTCCTTGAACTTCAGGCCCTTGGCGTCGGTGATGTCGCTCAGCTTGGCGTCGGTGCCGACACCGGCCTTGAGCGTGATCAGGCCCTGGTCGGCGAGGAGCAGGAGCGCGCGGCCCTCGTTGGTGGTGTCGTTGGGCACCGCGATCGTCTGGCCGGACGTGATGTCGGAGACGGACTTGGCCTTCTTGGAGTAGAGGCCGAGCGGTTCCAGGTGGACGTTGACGACCGGCACGAGGTGGGTGCCGTTCTTCTTGTTGAAGTCGTCCAGGTAGGGCTTGTGCTGGAAGAAGTTGGCGTCGATCTGGCCGTTCTCGGTGGCGGTGTTCGGCAGGACGTAGTCCGTGAACTCCTTGACCTCCAGCTTGAGGCCGGCCTTCGCCGCGAGGTTCTTCTTCACGAAGTCGAGGATGTCGGCGTGCGGCGTCGGGGACGCGCCCACGACGAGCGCCTTGGAGGTGTCGGCGCTCGCGCCGGTGCCGCCGGCGGACGGGTCGGAGTCCGTACCGCAGGCGCTCAGGCCCAGGGCGAGGGCGGCGGTGGCGGCGGCTGCCGCGGAGAGCTTGATGGTCTTGCGCACGAAAAGTGCCTCTTTCGGGTGGGGTGGAGCGCCCGGACAAGGAGTGCGGGCCCGGCCGTCGCCGCGCGTTCGTAACAACGGGGCCGTTACGGGTGCGGGACGGAAGTCTGCGGGGAGGTGGCGGCGGGGAGAGCGCGTCAGGCGGTGCGGCTCCGGCGTGCCAGCAGGCGTCCGGCGAGGTCGCCGATGAGCTGCACGACGGTCACGATGACGATGAGCAGCACGACGGTGACGATCATGAACTGGTTGTCGAAGCGCTGGAATCCGTAGGTGACGGCCTTGGAGCCGAGCCCCTCGCCGCCCACGGCGCCGGCCATCGCGGAGTAGCCGATGAGCACGATCACGGTGGTGGTGACCCCGGAGATCAGCGAGGGCAGTGCCTGCGGCAGCAGGACCTTGCGGACGATGGTGGGGATGGAGCCGCCCATCGACTGGACCGCTTCGACGAGTCCGTGGTCGACCTCGCGGACGGCGGTCTCCACCAGGCGTGCGAAGAAGGGGATGGCGCCGACGGCCAGCGGGACGATCATCGCGGTCGGACCGATGAAGGTGCCGACGACCCAGGTCGTGAAGGGGATCAGCGCGATCAGCAGGATGATGAAGGGCAGGGAGCGGCCTATGTTGACGACCGCACCGACGATCTTGTTGACCACGGTGTTCTGGAGCAGTCCGCCCTTGTCGGTGAGGACCAGCAGGACGCCGAGCGGCAGGCCGACGGCGACGGTGACGACCGCGGACCACAGCACCATGTAGAGGGTGTCGACGGTGCCCTGGGTCAGCAGGGGCTGCATTTCGGACCAGGTCACTTCGCGGCCTCCTTGGTGAGCGGGGCGGTGGTCCGTACGGGGATCGCGGTGGCGGCGGCCTCGTCCACGACCTCGGCCCGCAGCCCCTGCTCGCGCAGGAAGCCGATGGGCACGACGTTCTCCTCGAAGCCGCCGGGCAGCTCGATGCGCATCCGGCCGATCTGGTTGCCGCCCACGGTGTCCATGGCCGCGCCGAGGATGGAGATGTCGATGTTGTACGTACGGGAGAGCTGGGAGATCACCGGCCGGCCGGCCGCGTCGCCGTGGAAGGTGACGTCGACGACGGTGCGGCCGGGGCCGGAGGTGCCGCCGCCGACCGGGAAGAGTTCATCGGCCAGCTCGGAGCCGGGGGTGGCGAGGAGTTCGCCCACCGTGCCGGACTCGACCACGCGGCCCCGGCGCATCAGCGCGGCAGAGTCGCAGATCGACTTGACGACGTCCATCTCGTGGGTGATGAGCAGCACGGTCAGGCCGAGCTGCTGGTTGAGGTCGCGCAGCAGCTGGAGGATGGAGCGGGTGGTCTCGGGGTCCAGCGCCGAGGTCGCCTCGTCGGAGAGGAGCACCTTCGGGTCGCCGGCCAGGGCGCGGGCGATGCCGACGCGCTGCTTCTGACCGCCGGAGAGCTGTCCGGGGTACGCCTTCGCCTTGTCGCCGAGGCCGACCAGGTCGAGCAGTTCGAGGGCCTTGCGGGAGCGGTCGCGGCCGGGCACACCGAGGATCTCCAGCGGGAGTTCCACGTTGCCCTGGACGGTGCGCGAGGCCAGCAGGTTGAAGTGCTGGAAGACCATGCCGATACGGCTGCGCGCCTCGCGCAGTTCCTTGCCCGCCCGGCGGCCCCGGCCGGCGAGGGCGGTGAGGTCCTGGCCGGCCACGGTCACGGTGCCGGAGGTGGGGCGTTCCAGCAGGTTGACGCAGCGGATGAGGGAGGACTTGCCGGCGCCGCTCTGGCCGATGACGCCGAAGACCTCGCCCTCCTCGACGTGCAGATCGACTCCGTCGAGTGCGGTGACCTCGCGGTCGCGCGACTGGTAGACCTTCGTGAGGCCCGAAGTGGTGATCACAGGGTTTCCGTCACTGTCGAGTGCTCGCGGCGTGGTTGTCCGCCGGGCACGGGGCATTCGTCCGGGGAGACTCACCGGCCCTCGTCGGCCGGGGTCTCGGCACGGCCGCGGCACAGGAGTGCCGGTCGAGGCCGTACGGGGCCGGCGCGTTCCTGCCCGGGGCGACCGGGAGGGGACGGCGTCGGCGGGTTCTCGCTTCGGGGCGCGAGACACTGGCGGGGGCCCTCAGATGGCGCGCATTCGACACATACAACGAGCACCGGGCGTAGTGATCGCCTCGGTCGCAAGGGTGCGGCTGCTCGTCGTGGTCATGCCCCAAGTAAAACAGACGTAACAGAGCGCGGAACCGGCGCGTCCGCATGCCGGACCCCTGGGCGGGGGGCCGCCGCCCCCCGTCGCACCGCGGGCAACTCTCCCCCGCACACCTCGCTGACCTGCGTAAACACTGGAACGGATCGGACCCGGCCGTCCGGGTTCCACGCCTTCACCCTGCCCGGGCGCCTGTGGCGGACGCCACGGGCCCCGCCCTCGAAGGCTTGTGCACCGGTCCGCCGGGAGACAGCCGCCACGGTCTCGGAGGCGGCCACCGGAAGACGGCGACCGGCCCCTCGGAGTGGCCACCGAGGGGCCGGTCCCCCTCTTTCGTATACAACCGCGGGGAGCCGGGGCCGGGGGCGGGCGCGGGGTCCGGCCGTAATACCCTCGGCTCATGCTCGACGCCCTGACGGTCACGCTCGCCGTGGCCGCGCTCGCCCTCGCCGCCTGGTGCGGATTCGCCGCATACCGGGACCAGCCGACCAAGGACTGGCACTTCATCGGTATGGCGGTCGTCACGCTGCTGGCGCTCGCGCAGCTGGTGGTGGGGATCGTGCAGCTGGCGCGCGGCGAGCGCCCGGAACAGGGCATGACGATCTTCATCTGCTATCTCATCGGCTGTTTCGCGGCCGTGCCCGCGGCCGGTTTCCTCTCGTTGACCGAGCGGACCCGCTGGGGCTCGGCGACGGTGGCCGCCGGCGCGGTGGTGCTGGCCGTGCTCGAAGTACGGCTCTACGACATCTGGGGAAACTGACGTGACCGACACCGATCGCACCGAGACCCCGGCGTCGGCCGGAGCGACGGCGCAGAAGCCGTCGTTCGACCTGGGGACCGGCCCCGGACGCGTACTCGTCTGGTTCTACGGGGTGTTCACGGTCGCCGCCGCCTCACGGGCGATCGTCCAGATCATCCTGGACTTCGGCAAGGCGCCGCTGGCGTACGTACTGTCGGCCGTCGCCGCCCTGGTGTACGGGTTCATCACGTACTCCCTGGTGCGCGGCGGGGAGAAGGCCCGCCGGGCCGCCCTGGTCTGCTGCGCCGCCGAACTGACGGGCGTTCTGATCGTCGGTACGTGGACGATGGTGGAGCCCTCCGCCTTCGCCGACGCCACCGTCTGGTCGGACTTCGGCATGGGCTACGTCTTCATCCCGGTGATCCTCCCGGTCACCGGACTGCTCTGGCTGCGCCGGGCCAAGCAGGCCTGAGCGGGGCTCCGTCCCGGACTGAGGCAGGCTCTCCGTCCGGGGGGCCGTGCGTCCCGGGGAGACCGCGCGGTCCCGCCCTGCACCGTGCGTCCGGGCGGGACTTCGCGTTCCGGGACTTCCCGTAGGGGGACTTCGCGTTCCGGGACTTCTCGTTCCTCGACGGCCGGCGGCCGGGGAGCCGTTACGCGCTCGCCAGGTACTCCTGGGCCGCGGGGGCTTCCTTCTCCAGCAGGATCAGGCGTACGCCGTCCTCACCCGTCTCCGCGCCGACCTGCGCGTATCCGGCGCGGCGGTAGAGGCGCAGGTTGCTCTCGCTGCGGTGCCCGGTGTGCAGCCGGAAGCGGGTGGCGGCGCGGTCGGAAGCGAGTCCGGCCTCCGCGGCGCGCAGCAGGCGGGCGCCGAGGCCGTGGCCCTGGAGCCGGGGGTGGACGCAGAGTTTGGCGATCCGGCCGGTGCCGTCGTCCGCGGTGGATCCCCGGACCGCGCCGACGACCTCTTCACCGAGGCGGGCCACGAAGACCAGGTCGGTGGCGAGTTCGGCCTGGACGGACTCCAGGGTCTGGACGAGCGGGTCGATGCGGTAGTTCCCGTAGAGCTCCGCCTCGCTCTGGAAACAGAGGTACTGGAGCCTGAAGAGCTGTTCGGCGTCGTCCGGGGTCGCCGCCGAGATGATCACGCTCATGCCCATGTGTGCATGCCTCCCGCTCACCTGATAGGCCGGTTTGCCTAACGCACCCTTCCCCGCGCGCGGGGAGCGGCAACCTCCGCCGCGAGCATTATCCGGAGACATCCCAGACATCGGGAACGCATCGGTCCCAGACTCCCCTGTGACATACCCAACTCCCCCGCGATCTCGCGGTAGGTGCGGTCGCCCGGGTCGAGCAGCGCGGTCAGCAGTCCGGTGCAGCGGCCCGGCAGCCGGGCGACGGCCGCGCGCAACACCCGGCGCTCGTCGGCGCCGAGGGTCGCGTGCTCGGGACAGTTGCGCGGTCCGGCGTCGGGTACGTCGTCCGCGTGCGGGTGTTCACGCAGGGCGGCGCGGCGGGCCCGGCGGACATCGGCGCGTACGGTGTCGCGCACCCAGCGGGCCGGGTCGGGCAGCGGGGCGCCGGAGGCGAGGCGCTCCAGCAGTCGCAGCCAGACGGTCTGTTCGAGGTCGGCCGGGTCCGTTCCGGCCGCCGGGGCCTCGGCCGTCACCTCGGCGCGGACCAGTGGATGCAGGGCCGTCAGCACCACGACGGTGTACGCGGTGGGAGCGGCCGGAGCGCGGCCGGAGCGGTCGACGGCGCCTGCGGCGCGGTGGTCGGCACGCTCGACGGCGCCTGCGGCGCGGTGGTCGGCGGGGGTAGCGGCACGGTGGCCGGCGGGGGTCACGCCCGCTCAACGCGTCCCGCGCACGGCTGGTTGCCGTACGCGGGAAGTCCCACCCGACCGGGGCACGACGGGCACTGCGCTGACGCGATCCCTCATGGCGCGGCCCCGTCAGGTCGGCGCGGCCCGGCGAGGCGGCCGTACGTACCCCGGTCGGGCGGGGGCGCCCGTCAGGCGCGGCGGGCGTCGGCCGCCGCGAGGAGCGCGGTGTCGGCGTTGTCGGAGAAGATGCCGTCGATGCCCGTGGCGAAGTACGCGCGGAAGGCCCCGAAGGCGTCGCCGTAGGCGTTGGGGTCGGTGCCCCGGCGGAACTCGGTGGGCAGGAAGGTGTTCTCGTTGCGCATCGTGTACGGGTGCAGGATCAGCCCCTGCGCGTGCGCGTCCCGGACCAGCGTGGTCGGGGTGGTGAGGCGGCCGGCGGAGTCCCTCGGGACGACCAGGTCGAGGGTGGGGCCGATGCCCTGGGCGAAGGAGGCCATCCACTTCAGGCCGGCCGGGGTGACGAGGTCGGCGACGGTGCGCGGGTCGCCCGCCTCGGTGAAGTCCCAGGGGCGGGAGTTCGCGCCGGCGAGCAGCACGATGCGCGGGGTGGAGACCAGCCGGGAGAGCCTGCGCACGGAGTCGGGCTCGAAGGACTGGAGGATGAGGGCGGCGTCGGCGCGGTCGCGTCCGTACCGGCGCAGCAGCTTGGCGAGCGGCTCCTCCAGGGCGAGGCCGAGACCCCGGAAGTACGAGGGGTGCTTGGTCTCGGTGTAGAGCCAGACCGGCTTGCCGCGCTCGCGGCCCTCGGCGTCGGCCCAGCGCAGGACCTCCTCGAAGGTCGGGATCTCCCAGCGGCCGTCGTAGAGGGTGTTCTTCTGGCGGTTGCCGGGGATGCGCTCGGTGGCGCGCAGGGTCTTCAGCTCGGCGAGGGTGAAGTCCTCCGTGAACCAGCCGGTCAGCGCGACACCGTCGACCGTCTTGGTGGTCCTGCGGCCGGCGAACTCGGGGTGGGAGGCGACATCGGTGGTGCCGCTGATGTCGTTCTCGTGGCGGCAGACGAGGTGGCCGTCCTTGGTCGGGACGACGTCCTGCTCCACGATGTCCGCGCCGAGGTCCAGGGCGAGCTGGTACGAGCCGAGGGTGTGCTCGGGGCGGTAGCCGCTGGCGCCCCGGTGCCCGACGACGGTGGGGACGGGCAGGTCGCGCAGGCGACGCCCGGTGCCGCTCCCCCTGCCCCCGCGGTCGTCGTGGCCGCGTTCGTCGGCCGCGGCGGTGCCGGCGGCCGGGAGGCCGAGCGTGGTCGTTCCGAGCACCGCGGCTCCGAGCAGCGCCCGGCGGCCGGGGCTCTTGCGCGTACGCTCTGTCATGGACGCTCCTCGCATGTGACGTTCGGCGGCTGCACCGGGCTCCGGCGCGGCCCCGAGCGTAGGCACGGAGGCCGTACTCCGGGGGTCGGGCGGGCCAACGCACCGCGAACACACGTCAACACCGCGTATCCGTCGTGTGAACCCGATGTGCGGTCGGCCCGTCGCCGCGAGTATCGTCCTCACCTGCACAGACCATCGCGTCACCGCCCCGGCCGGCCCGGCCACGACACCGGAGGAACCGTTGTCCCGTCTCACGGTCATCAAGGCAGTGCTCGGACCGATCCTGCGCCTGATGTTCCGGCCTCAGATCGAGGGCGCCGAGAACATCCCCGGAAACGGTCCGGTGATCCTCGCGGGCAACCACCTCACCTTCATCGACTCGTTGATCATGCCGATCTGCTGCGACCGGCCGGTGTACTACATCGGCAAGGACGAGTACGTCACCGGCAAGGGCATCAAGGGCCGCATGATGGCCTGGTTCTTCACCGGCAGCGGCATGATCCCCGTGGACCGCGACGGGGGACGGGGCGGTGTCGCGGCGCTGATGACGGGGCGCCGGGTGCTGGACGAGGGCGGCGCCTTCGCCATCTACCCGGAAGGCACCCGCTCCCCCGACGGGCGGCTCTACCGGGGGCGTACGGGCATCGCCCGCCTGACCCTGATGACGGGCGCACCGGTGGTCCCGTTCGCGATGATCGGCACGGACAAGCTCCAGCCGGGCGGCGCGGGCATCCCCCGGCCGGGCAAGGTCACGGTCCGTTTCGGCGAGCCGATGGAGTTCTCCCGGTACGAGGGCATGGACCGCGACCGCTATGTACTGCGCGCGGTGACGGACTCGGTGATGTCCGAGGTCATGCGCCTCTCCGGCCAGGAGTACGTGGACATGTACGCGACGAAGGCGAAGGCCGCGTAACGGCAGGGGCTTCCGGGCCCGCCACCCGGGGGACCTTCTCCCCGGGTGGCGGGCCCTTCGCGTACCCGGACGCCGGCCGGGAAATTCGCGGGCGTGGTGTGCCGCCGGACGGTACGGTCCCGGCGTGACCGACAAGAAGGACTACTTCGGAGAGCCGATCGCGGCGCGGTACGACGATCCCTCGGACGACATGTTCGCGCCTGATCTGGTGGAGTCGACGGCGGACTTCCTGGCCGGGCTCGCGGGCACGGGCCGGGCGCTCGAACTCGGCATCGGCACCGGGCGGATCGCGCTGCCGCTGGCGCGGCGCGGGATCCCGGTGCACGGCATCGACCTGTCCCGGGCGATGGTGGAGCGGCTGCGCGCCAAGCCGGGCGGCGACGCGATCGGGGTGACCCTCGGGGACTTCACCGGGACGAAGGTGGACGGCACCTTCGCCCTCGCGTACCTCGTCTTCAACACGATCATGAACCTGACGACCCAGGCAGACCAGGTGGCCTGCTTCCGCAACGTCGCGGACCACCTCGAACCGGGTGGCGCCTTCGTGATCGAGGTGGTGGTCCCCGAGCTGCGCAAGCTCCCGCCCGGTCAGCGGGTCGTACCCTTCCACACGAGTGCGACGCGCTGGGCGTACGACGAGTACGACGTCGCCACCCAGTCGGTGAGCTCGAACTACGTGGACGTCGTGGACGGGCGGGGCGATTTCCGCTCGATCCCGTTCCGCTACGTGTGGCCCGCCGAACTCGACCTGATGGCGCAGCTCGCCGGGATGCGGCTGCGCGAGCGCTTCGAGGACTGGGACCGGAGCCCGTTCGGCAATGAGAGCGGCCGGCACGTCTCGGTGTGGGAGAAGCCGGCCGGCTGACCGCGCGTCCCCGGAGACGCCCCGGGTGCGCACGGACCACCGGCCCGCCAGGCGGTCCGTGGTGGCAGGCGGCTCCCGGGGCCCGACGGCCGTACTTCGTTACCGCTCGGGGCCGCCGGGCGGCAGCATGGGGGCATGGGCACCAAGCCGCTGCTGCTGATCGACATCGACGGTCCGCTGAACCCCTACCTGGCGCTGTCCCGGCGCCGGAACCCGGCGGGGTACCGGCGCCTGCGGATGCGCCCGACGGGGTGGGAGATGGGGCAGGGTCTGCCGGTGCTGCTCAATCCGGCGCACGGCGGCGAGCTGCTGGCGCTGGCGGACCGGTACGAACTGGTCTGGGCGACCACCTGGAAGGACGAGGCCAACGAGTGGGTCGGACCGCCGCTGGGGCTGCCCCCGCTGCCGTTCGTCGACTGGCCGGTGGTGGGCGGGAGCACGGGCGACGGGGTCTTCTGGAAGACGCCGCACGTCGTGGCGTACGCGGCCGGGCGGCCGTTCGCCTGGATCGACGACGAGGTCGGCGAGCAGGACCGGGCGTGGGTGGCGGCGCACCACCCCGGCCCGGCGCTGCTGCGGCAGGTCGATCCGGCGGTCGGCCTGGAGCGGCGGGACTTCGACGCGCTGGCCGCCTGGGCCGCCTGAGGCACGTCCGGCGTGGGGCGGCCGTCGGCTCCGGGGCCGTCAGCTCCGAGGGCCGTAGGCTCCGCGGGCCGTCAGCTCCAGGGGAGGGCGGCCCGGTACCGCCAGTACGCCTCCGGGTCCTCCACCAGGCTGCCGAACCGGGCGCGCTCCTCCTCGTCGAGGTCGAGCGTGACGGCGTGCAGGTTGCCGGAGAGCTGACCGACCGTGGCGGCGCCGGACAGGACGACCCCGGCCCAGGGCTGGTGGAGCACATGGGCGAGGGCCACCGCGTCGCTGCCGAGTTCCCGGTCGAGGGCGATCTCGCGGATCAGCGCCGGGGCCTGCGTACCGGCCAGCCGGCCGTTCGCCATGGCCTCCTTGACGATCACCGTGAGTCCGGCTTCGTGGGCCTCGGCGAGCGCCGGGCCCGCCGAGGTCTCCAGGGCGTTGAAGGTGGCCTGGACGGTACGGAAGAGGGGTTCGCCGTCGACCGTGACGGCGAGGGCCGCCAGGATGGCGTCCTTCTGGCCGGGGCCGCTGGTGGAGAGGCCGATCGTGACGCCCTCGGCGGCCAGGCCGGCGAGCCGGGCGTGGAGTTCCTTGTCGGTGAGGGCCGGGCTGTCGGCGGTCACCGAGTGGATCTGGTAGAGGTCGAGCCGGTCGCCGAGCAGGGCGCGGGTCTCGGCGCGCTGGCGGTCGAAGGTGGCCACCCCGTGGTCCTTGACCTCGTGGGCCTCGGCCTCGACCGACCAGTCGGCGGTGTAGGTGTAGCCCCATTTGCTGCCGACCACCACGTCGGTGAGAGCGGGGCGGGCGATCAGCCACTCGGCGAGGAACGCCTCGGAGCGGCCGTAGGAGCGGGCCACGTCGATGTAGCGGACGCCCTGGGCGTAGGCCGCGTCCAGGAGTTCGTGGGTGCGGTCGCGCAGGGCGTCGGGGGTGCGGTCCTCGGGCAGGTCGAGTTCGCGGTGGAGATTGATGTAGCCGGGCCTGCCGACTGCGGCGAGGCCGAGCCCGATGTGGGCGGTCGAGGCGGTGGCCGCGGTCAGGCGGTCGAACGGCATCGCGGGCTCCTCGTGGTCCGGGGGCGGTTCTTCGCCCTTCCCCGTCAACGTAGCCCGCGGCGCCGTTCGTACACCTCGGACCCACCCGGGAGACCCGGTCGGGACGCGCGTGTCCGGACCGGGCGGGTGGGCCCGGTCCGGACGGTGGCCGGCTACTTCCGGGCGGTCGCCCAGGCGTGCTGGACCGCGAGGTCCTGCTTGATCTCGGCGAGCTGGACCGCGACGGCGGACGGTGCCGTGCCGCCGCGGCCGTTGCGGGAGGCGAGCGCGCCGGGCACGTCGAGGACGGTACGGACCTCGGGCGTGAGGTGCTCGGAGATCTTCGCGAACTGCTCGTCGGTCAGCTCGTCGAGCTCGATGCCGTGGTGCTCGCACTCCTTGACGCACTCGCCGGCGACCTCGTGGGCGACCCGGAAGGGAACGCCCTGCTTGACCAGCCACTCGGCGATGTCGGTGGCGAGCGAGAAGCCGGCCGGGGCCAGCTCCTCCATGCGCTCGCGGTTGACGGTGAGCGTGGCCATCATGCCGGTGAAGGCGGGGAGCAGGACCTCCAGCTGGTCGCAGGAGTCGAAGACGGGCTCCTTGTCCTCCTGGAGGTCGCGGTTGTACGCGAGCGGGAGGGCCTTGAGGGTCGCCAGCAGGCCGGTCAGGTTGCCGATGAGCCGGCCCGACTTGCCGCGCGCCAGCTCGGCGATGTCGGGGTTCTTCTTCTGCGGCATGATCGAGGAGCCGGTGGAGAACGCGTCGTGCAGGGTGACGAAGGAGAACTCCTTCGTGTTCCAGATGATGATCTCCTCGGCGATCCGGGAGAGGTTGATCCCGGTCATCGCGGTGATGAACGCGAACTCGGCGACGAAGTCGCGCGAGGCGGTGCCGTCGATGGAGTTGGCGACGGAGCCGCGCTCGAAGCCGAGGTCGGCGGCGACCGCCTCCGGGTCGAGCCCGAGGGAGGAACCGGCCAGCGCGCCGGAGCCGTACGGCGAGACGGCCGTCCGCTCGTCCCACTGGCGCAGCCGCTCGGCGTCCCGGGAGAAGGCCTGCACGTGGGCGAGGACGTGGTGGGCGAAGAGCACCGGCTGGGCGTGCTGGAGGTGGGTGCGGCCGGGCATGGCGACGTCCGGGTGGGCCTCGGCGAGGCCCACCAGTGCGTCCTGGAGCTCGGCGACGAGTCCGCCGATGATCCGGGCGTGGTCGCGCAGGTACATCCGGAAGAGCGTGGTGACCTGGTCGTTGCGGGACCGGCCGGCGCGGAGCTTGCCGCCGAGGTCCTTGCCGACGCGCTCCAGCAGGCCGCGCTCCAGCGCGGTGTGGACGTCCTCGTCGGCGACGGTGCCGGTGAACGAGCCGTCGGTGACGTCGGCTTCGAGCTGGTCGAGTCCGCCGGTCATGCGGGTGAGCTCGTCGTCGGTGAGCAGGCCCGCCTTGTTCAGGACACGCGCGTGGGCACGGGATCCGGCGATGTCGTAGGGAGCCAGCCGCCAGTCGAAGTGGACCGAGGCGGACAGCTTGGCCAGCGCCTCGGCCGGTCCGTCGGCGAAACGGCCGCCCCAGAGGCGTACGTCGCTGTTGCCGTTGCCGTTGGCGTTGCTCACTGCGTGCTCCTCGAAGAACAAGGGGGTGGATGTGCGACCGCCTCCCCGCCGCGGAGGATCGGGGAGGCCGGTTTCGTACGCGTGGTGCGGGCGTGGCGCGCGCTGTCGGGCGGGGTCGCGCCGGGCGGCGGCGGTCTTCGCGGAGGGGGTGGGAGATCCTCCGCGGTGCGCCCACCGTCGGTATAACTATGCAATCCTCCGTATGTTTTGTCAACGCGGCTGGTGGCGGGCGCCCCGGCCGGGCCGCCACGTCCGTGGAGCGGCGGGACGCCTCAGGCCGGGGAGGCGGCCTCCGCCGGTTCAACGGCCCATGCCTGCCAGGGGGTACGGGCCGCGATCGCCGCCCGCCACGGGCGCAGCACCTTCGGGGGCATGTCCACCGCCACCACCCCGGTCAGGAAGCGGCCGGTGCGGTACGCGACGACGAAGGGACCGCCTGCCATGTCCCCCTCGACGACGCGGGCCTCTTCGTGGTCGCGGAGGTGCCCGTACGCCTGGATCTTCAGCCCGTACTGGTCGGACCAGAAGTAGGGGACGGGTGCGAACGGTCTGGGGTGGCCGGGATCGAGGAGGTTGCGGGCCGCGGCCATGCCCTGCTCGGCCGCGTTCGTACGGTGCTCGACCCGCATGGCGGTGCCGAAGAGCGGGTTGCGCCACCGGGCCACGTCCCCGGCGGCGTGGATGCCGGGGGCGGCGGCGCAGTACTCGTCGCATCCCACCCCGTCGGTCAGGTCGAGACCGCTGCCGGCGAGCCACTCGGTGTTGGGCCGGGAACCGATGGCGACGAGTACGTCGTCGGCCCCGGCCTCCGTCCCGTCGGACAGGTGGACCCCCGTGACCCGGCCCCCGGCCGTCCTGATCCCGGTGACCTTCGTGCCGGTTCTCAGGTCGACGCCGTGGTCGCGGTGGATCCGGGCCAGGTGGGCCCCCAGCCGCCGGCCGAGGACATGGGCGAGCGGTACCTCGGCGGGCTCGACGAGGGTGACGGCGGCCCCGAGGGAACGGGCCGCGGCAGCCGCTTCCGTTCCGAGGAACCCGGCGCCCACCACGACCAGCCGGCCGCCGGACGCCAGGCGGTCGCGCAGCGCCAGGGCGTCCTCCAGGCCGCGCAGGACGTGGACGCCCGGTGTCCCGCACTCCGGCAGGCGGCGGGGCCGGACCCCGGTGGCGACGACCAGGTTGTCGTAGCGGAGTTCGGTGCCGTCGGCGAGGGTCACCGTGCGTGCGGCCGGGGCGAGGGCGGTGGCGGCGGTCCCGAGCCGCAGGTCGAGCCCGAGGGCGTCCAGGTCCTCGGGCCGGCGCAGCCGCAGGCGGTCGGCCTGCCATGTCCCGGTGAGGATCTGCTTCGACAGCGGCGGCCGGTCGTAGGGCGGGTGGGCCTCCTCGCCCACGAGCGTGAGGGAGCCGTCGAACCCCCCGCGCCGCAGGGTCTCGGCGGCGGACAGACCTGCCGCCGAGGCGCCCACCACCACGATGCGGCGCGGCGGCGCCGCCGTCACTCCTCCTCCAGCCAGATCGCCGCGGCCGGGCAGACGGCCACGGACTCCCTCACGTCCTCGTGGTCCACGGCGTCCGGCCGGTCGACGAGGACCTGGACGATGCCGTCGTCGTCCTGGTCGAAGACGGTCGGGGCCGCCAGGACGCACTGCCCGGACGCGACACACTTGGGCTGATCGACTTTGACGCGCATGCGCTTCTCGATTCTGTGGTCGGTACTACCAGGTGACGGGCAGTTCGTAGACGCCGTAGATGACGCCGTCGTGCTTGAAGCGGAGCTGGTCGACCCCGGTGGCCAGGGCCAGGGTGGGGATGCGCCGGTAGAGGGTGCTGTAGACGACCTGGAGTTCCACGCGGGCCAGCGGCTGGCCGAGGCACTGGTGGACGCCGAACCCGAAGGCGACGTGCCGACGGGCGTCACGGGTGATGTCGAGCCGGTCGGGCTCGGCGAAGAGCTCCGGATCGCGGTTGGCGACGTCCGTGGCGCAGATCACGCCGTCCCCGGCGCGCAGGGTGACGCCGCCGATCTCGATGTCCTCCACCGCCACGCGCAGGCGCCCGGAGTGGACGATGGTCAGGTAGCGCAGCAGCTCCTCCACCGTCGCGGCGATCGCCTTGGGGTCGTCGGTCTCGCGGAGCAGGGCGAGCTGGTCCGGGTGCTGGAGCAGGGCGACCGTGCCCAGCGCGATCATGTTCGCGGTGGTCTCGTGGCCCGCGGCGAGCAGGAGCGAGCCCATCTCGGCGGCCTCGCGCGCCGTCAGCTCCCCCGTGGCCACGCGCTTGGTGGCCAGGTCGGACAGGATGTCGTCTCCCGGCTCGGCCAGCTTGTCGGCCAGCAGGTCCTCGAGGTAGCCGATGAGTGCCTCCGAGGCGGCGATCACCTCCTCGGGATCACCGTTGCGGCGGACCAGGACCTTGGTGTGCTTCTGGAAGAAGTCGTGCTTGTCGTAGGGCACTCCGAGCAGTTCGCAGATGACCAGGCTGGGCAGCGGCAGGGCGAACGCCTCGACGAGGTCCACGGGCCCGGGGGCGGCCAGCATGGTGTCGATCAGCCCGTCGACGATCTTCTGGATCGCCGGCCGCATCGCCTCCACCTTCTTGATCGCGAAGGGGGCCGTCACCATCCGGCGCATGCGGGCGTGGCCGGGGTCGTCCATGGTGATGAAGGTCTGGCGGGTGTGGGCCCGGGCCTTCGCCCCGGCGTCGCGGTGGGGATACCCGGGCCGGGCGGGGTCGGCGCTGATGCGCGGGTCGCCGAGCAGGGCGCGGACCTGGTCGTGACGGGTGACCAGCCAGGGGTTGCCGCCGTCCCACAGGCGCACCCGGGAGATGGGCTCGGAGTCCTGCTGTTCCCGCAGTGCGGGGGGCGGATCGAACGGGCAGCCGGCCGCCCTGGCCATGGGGAATTCGGGGTGGGGGGTCGGCGTCGTCGTGGTCACGGTCTCGGTCATGCCTGCCTCCTCGGCAGAAGGACGTCGGACGGAATCCCTCGCGGAACTAGGTGCCTGAGGCCCGGAACCAGATGCCCAGGACACGGAACTAGATGCCTGGGGCAACGATATGGGTGGAGGGAGCTCCGTCAACAGAGCCCCGGGGCTCGCCGTCGCTATCCGGCCACGCGTTGATCAAGCGGGATGTCCGGCTCTGCGCCCATTGCCGCGGGGGGACCGGCCGCGAGGGGCGGGGCCGACGCGACGGGGTCCGTCAGCCGATTTGGCCTGGACTCGGGCCCGGACGCTCCCTCGCATGTCGCACCGGACCGCCCCGCCGTACGCCTCCCGGGGCCCGGGCGGCGGACGCCCGGGCTGCCCATAGGCTGCGCCCATGCGGAAGCCGATCCACCCGTCCCCCGCGCGCGACCTCGCGCCGCACGAGCACCTGCTGCTGGGCAACCCCCTGGCCGCCGCCGTGGACACGGCCGATCCCGAGGCCTGGATCGGTCTCGACCGGCGGATCCGCGCGACGACCGCGAGGGGAGGTACGAGCAGGCCGCCCGGCGCCCATCCCGCGAGCCCGTCACCCGGCGCCCCCTCCACCGCCGCTCCGCCCGGCGCACCCGCCGCGACCACTCCGTCCGGCGCCCACCCCGCGAGCCCGTCACCCGGCGCCCCCTCCGCGGGCCCCGGCACCGCGGGCTCCGGGGTTCCCGGCCGCCCCCTCGCCCCCGACTGGGACGACAGTGTCCAGGACGTGACCTGGTCGGTCTTCCCACCGTCCGAGCCGGAGACCGCCCTCGCGCTCTGCCATCACCGGTGGCAGGTGCGCCAGGCCGCCCTGCCGTTCGCCGCCGGACGCCCCGCCCTGCTCCCGCTGCTGCTCCTGCGGTGCGCGGACGGCCGGGCTCCGGTACGCGACCGGGCCCGCCGGACGCTCGGCACGGCCCTGGACGGGCCGGGGGGCGCGGGGCGCGCCGCGGAACTGGTCCCGCTGGCCGTACGGCTGACGCTCCGCCCGCACGGCGGCCCCGGTCTCGCGCTGGTCCTCGCCGTCGCCGGCACGCTTCCGTCCTCGCTGCCCGGCCGGTTGCTGGCGAGCCCCCGCCAAAGGGCCCGGCTGCTCGGCACCGGGCTCTGCCTGGACCGGGGCCTCCTGCCGGCCGCCCGGCTCACGGAGCTGGTCCTCACCGCCGAGGACCGGGCGGTCCGCCGGCTCTGCACCGACGCACTCCTCGCGCGGGTCTCCCCCGGTGATCCGGACCGCCTCCTCGACCCGCTGCTCACCGCGTCCTCGGCGGCGACCCGGTCCTCGGCGGTGACCGCGCTGCACCGGGCGGGCCGCGGCCCGGAGGCGTACGGCCGTCTCGCCGATCCCTCGGCCCGGGTGCGGTCGGCCGCCCGGCTGGTGCTGCGGCTGGAGGGCACGGACCCGTGGGCGTTCTACCGGGAGCGGTGCGCGGATCCGGCCGCGCCCGGCCTGCCGCCGGGCGCGGTGTTCGGGCTGGCCGAATCCGGGGCGCCGGACGCGGCCGGTCTGCTGCGGCCGCTGACGCTCCATCCGGAGGGCCGGGTGCGCGCGGCGGCCCTGGCCGGGCTGCGCATGCTGGGCGTGGTCTCCCCCGACGAGCTGATGGCCGCCATGGACGATCCCCATCCGCCGGTGGTGCGCACCGCCCGCAAGGCGCTGGAGCCGTACGTCCTGTTCGTGCCGGAGGAGTGGCTGGCCGCACTGGTGGCCCCCGCCCGGCCGGCGCACGTCCGCCGGGCCGGTCTCCGTCTCCTCGGCGCGCACGGCCTCGGCCTGCGCAAGCGGGTGCTGGCGGGGATGGAGGAGGACGAGGATCCTGAGGTCGCCCACGAGGCGCAGCGCGCCCGGTACGAGCCGCTGCCACCCGCCTGAGCCGAGGGAGCGAGGGCCTGCGGTGGCCGAAAAGCAGCGACCACAGGACCTCCTGACGGCAGATAATCCGCACATGGGAAAGACCTACGAACGCATTGACGGACGGCTGCGCGCGTTCATCGAGGAGCAGCCCCTCTTCTTCACCGCGACCGCTCCCCTGGACGGTGACGGCACGGTCAACCTCTCCCCCAAGGGCGTCAGCGGCTCGTTCGCGGTGCTCGACGAGACGACGGTGGCGTACCTCGACTTCGCCGGGAGCAACTCGGAGACCATCGCCCATCTGCGGGAGAACGGCCGCATCACGCTCATGTGGTGTGCGTTCCAGGGCCCGCCCAACATCGTGCGGGTGCACGGCCGGGGCGAACCGGTCTTCCGCGACGACCCCCGCTTCCCCGGGCTGCTGGCGCGCTTCGACCAGGTGGATCCGACGCCCCACGGGCTGCGCGCCGTCATCGTGGTGACGGCCGGACTGATCCGTGACACCTGCGGGTTCGCCGTGCCGTTCCTCGCGTACGAGCGGGACCGGCCGCTGCACGCGGACCGGTTCGCCCGGGAGGACGACGAGAGCCTCGGCTCGTACTTCGAGAAGAAGCCCGACATCGCCACCAGCATCGACGGCCTGCCCGGCCTGCCGCTTCCGCTGCCGCCGATGCCCGCCCCGGCCCCGCGCTGACGGACGCTTCCCCGAGCGTTCCTCTGGACCGTACGGAGCACCCCGGTGGAGCCACGTCCCCGCCGCCCGTACGGTCCGGAGCATGCGCAAATCCCTGGTGACCCTGTCCGTCCTCCTGGCCCTGGCGGGTTCCGTCGCGGCGGGCCCGCCCGCCGCCGCCGGCCGGACGGTGCCCGAGCGGCTGGCCGACACGGGCGGCGGCCGGCAGCTGATCGTCGCCGAGGCCCCCGCGGCCGGGTCCACCACCGGCACGGTCACCTGGTGGGAGCTGCGGCGGGGGCGGTGGGTGGAGGCGGGGTCCGCGCCGGCCCGGTTCGGGGCGGCGGGTCTCGCCGAGGGGCGTACCCGGCAGCAGGGCACGAACACCACGCCGACGGGCCTGTACGGACTTCCGTACGCCTTCGGTGTGCGGGCCGCTCCGGCCGGTACGGCGTATCCGTACCGCAGGGTGACGGACGGTTCGTGGTGGTGCCAGGACAACGAGGCGCGCGACTACAACCGGTGGGTGGAGCCGCTGCCGTCCGACTGCCGGGCCTCGGAGGCGGAGCAGCTGGTCACGTACCCCACGCAGTACGCGCGGGCGCTGGTGATCGGCTTCAACTACGCGAAGCCGGTACGGGGCCGGGGCGCGGGGATCTTCCTGCACGTCGACGGCGAAGGGGCGACGGCCGGCTGCGTCTCGGTGCCGGCGGGGGCGATGGACCGCGTCCTGGCGTGGGCCGACCCGGACGCGCACCCGCACATCGCCATCGGCACCTCCGGCGGGGCGCTGGCGGTCACCCGTTACTGACGCGCCCACGGCGCACCCGAGCCCGGTCCGCGAGTGGCGGACCGGGCTCGGGTGCGCGTGGCGCCGCGTGTGTCAGCGTTCGTTCTGCGCCAGACGCAGCAGGTGGTCGGCGAGCGCCTGGCCCCCGGCCGCGTCACGGCTGATCAGCATCAGCGTGTCGTCCCCGGCGATGGTGCCGAGGACGTCGTGGAGTTCGGCCTGGTCGATGGCCGAGGCGAGGAACTGTGCGGCGCCCGGGGGCGTGCGCAGGACGACGAGGTTGGCCGAGGCCTCCGCGGAGATGAGCAGCTCCGAGGAGAGGCGCCGCATCCGCTCCTCCTTGGCGGAGCCGCCCAGCGGCGCCTGCGGGGTGCGGAAGCCGCCCTCGCTCGGCACCGCGTAGATGAGCTCCCCGCCGGTGTTGCGGATCTTGACCGCGCCCAGTTCGTCGAGGTCGCGGGAGAGCGTCGCCTGGGTGACGCTCAGTCCGTCGTCGGAGAGCAGCTTGGCCAGCTGGCTCTGCGAGCGCACCGGCTGCCGGTTCAGGATGTCCACGATCCGACGGTGGCGTGCCGTGCGGGTCTGCGGCACGGCAGGGCCTCCGTGCTCGGTGTCCTGCGCCTCGGTCATCGTCGTCGCCTCATTCTCCGGGTGCTCATGCTCCGGGTTCTCCGTCGCCCTCGCCCGGGTTCACCGTGTCCAGGGCACCCCGCAGCACGGCCAGGAAGGCGTCCACCTCGGCGTCGCCGATGATCAGCGGCGGCATCAGCCGGACGACATCGGGCGCGGGGGCGTTGACCAGCAGTCCCGCTTCCTGGGCCGCCTGCTGCACCTGCGGTGCGTGGGGTCCCGTGAGCACGATACCCAGCAGCAGGCCGGAGCCGCGGACGTGGGAGACGAGGGGGTGTCCGAGACCCTCGACCTCGTCCCGGATGCGCTCGCCGAGCCGCTTCACGTTGTCGAGCGCGCCGTCCGCCGCCAGGGTGTCCAGCACGGCGAGGCCCGCCGCGCAGGCGATCGGGTTGCCGCCGAAGGTGGTGCCGTGCTGGCCCGGCTTGAGCAGGTCGGCCGCGGCGCCGAAGGCGACGGTCACGCCGAGCGGCAGTCCGCCGCCGATGCCCTTGGCGAGGGTGACGATGTCGGGCTCGACGTCCTCGTGGGCCTGGTACTCGAACCAGGTGCCGCACCGGCCGATGCCGGTCTGCACCTCGTCGAGGACGAGCAGCGTGCCGGTGGCCCGGGTGATCTCGCGGGCCGCGGTGAGGTAGCCCTTGGGCGGGACGACCACGCCCTTCTCGCCCTGGATCGGCTCGATGACCAGGAGCGCGGTGTCCGTGGTGACCGCGGCCCGGAGCGCTTCCACGTCCCCGAACGGCACGTGGGTGACCTCGCCGGGCAGCGGCAGGAACGGCTCCCGCTTCGCCGACTGTCCGGTGAGAGCGAGCGCGCCCATGGTCCGGCCGTGGAAGCCGCCGGTGGTGGCCACCATGCCGGTCCGGCCGGTGAGCCGGCCGATCTTGAAGGCGGCTTCGTTGGCCTCGGCGCCGGAGTTGGCGAAGTAGACCCGTCCGCTCCGGCCGAAGAGCTGGAGCAGCCGCTCGGCGAGCGCGACCGGCGGTTCGGCGATGAAGAGGTTGGAGACGTGGCCGAGGGAGGCGATCTGCGTGGAGACGGCCTCGACGATCGCGGGGTGGGCGTGGCCCAGCGCGTTCACCGCGATCCCGCCGACGAAGTCGAGGTACTCCTTGCCGTCGGCGTCCCAGACGCGGGCGCCCTCGCCGCGGACCAGGGGGATCTGCGGCGTGCCGTAGTTGTCCATCAGCGCGTGGCTCCACCGCTGACCGAGTTCCGCGTTCGTCATGCTGCCCCCTCCGTGCCGTTCTCGGCTGTCGTGCCGGCGTCGGGCACGACCATCGTGCCGACCCCCTCGTCCGTGAAGATCTCCAGCAGGATCGCGTGCTGGACGCGCCCGTCGATGACCCTGGCGGTCTCGACGCCGTTGCGCACCGCGTACAGGCAGCCCTGCATCTTCGGGACCATGCCGCTGGACAGCTCCGGCAGGAGCTTCTCCAGCTCGGTCGCCGTGATCCGGCTGATCACGTCGTCGCTGTGCGGCCAGTCCTCGTACAGCCCCTCGACGTCGGTGAGGACCATCAGCGTCTCGGCGTTCAGCGCGGCGGCCAGGGCGGCCGCGGCGGTGTCGGCGTTGACGTTGTAGACGTGGTTGTCGTCGGCGGAGCGCGCGATCGAGGAGATGACCGGGATGCGGCCGTCCGCCAGCAGGGCCTCGATGGCCCCGGTGTCGATCTCGGTGATCTCGCCGACCCGGCCGATGTCGATGAGCTCGCCGTCGATGGTCGGGCGGTGCTGGACGGCGGTCATGGTGCGGGCGTCCTCGCCGGTCATGCCGACGGCGAGCGGCCCGTGCTGGTTGAGCAGGCCGACGAGCTCGCGCTGCACCTGTCCGGCCAGCACCATCCGTACGACGTCCATCGCCTCGGGCGTGGTGACCCGCAGTCCGGCCTTGAACTCGCTGACCAGGCCCTGCTTGTCGAGCTGGGCGTTGATCTGCGGACCTCCGCCGTGCACGACGACGGGCTTGAGGCCGGCCTGCCGCAGGAAGACGACGTCCTGGGCGAAGGCGGCCTTCAGGTCCTCGTCGATCATGGCGTTGCCGCCGAACTTGATGACGACGGTCCGGCCGTTGTGCCGGGTGAGCCAGGGCAGCGCTTCGATGAGGATCTGCGCCTTCGGGAGGGCGGTGTGCTTCCGCGCCGTGCTCTTCTCGGTGTTCGTGTTCTTCGAGTCGCTCATGAGCTGTACGCGCTGTTCTCGTGGACGTACTCGGCGGTGAGGTCGTTCGCCCAGATGACGGCCGACTCGGTGCCGGCGGAGAGGTCGGCGGTGATCCGGACCTCGCGGTACCGCATGTCGACGAGGTCGCGGTCGTCGCCGACGCTGCCGTTCTTGCAGACCCAGACGTCGTTGATGGCGACGTTCAGCTGGTCGGGGTCGAAGGCGGCCCGGGTGGTGCCGATCGCGGAGAGCACGCGGCCCCAGTTGGGGTCCTCGCCGTGGATGGCGCACTTGAGGAGGTTGTTGCGGGCGATGGAGCGGCCCACCTCGACGGCGTCGTCCTCGGTCGCGGCTCCCACGACCTCGATCCGGATGTCCTTGGAGGCACCCTCGGCGTCGCCGATGAGCTGCCGGGCCAGGTCGGCGCAGACGGTCCGTACGGCCGCGGCGAACGCGTCCTGCTCCGGGGTGATGCCGCTGGCGCCGGAGGCGAGGAGCAGCACGGTGTCGTTGGTCGACATGCAGCCGTCCGAGTCGACCCGGTCGAAGGTGGTGCGGGTGGCGTCGCGCAGGGCGGCGTCCAGCGCGGACGCCTCGACGTCGGCGTCGGTGGTGAGGACGACGAGCATGGTGGCGAGGCCCGGGGCGAGCATGCCCGCGCCCTTGGCCATGCCGCCGACGGTCCAGCCCTCGCCGGCGGCCACCGCGGTCTTGTGGACGGTGTCGGTGGTCTTGATGGCGATGGCGGCGTCCGTGCCGCCTTCCGTGCTGAGCGCGGCGGCGGCCTTGTCGATGCCCGCGAGCAGCTTCTCCATGGGGAGCAGCGTGCCGATGAGCCCGGTGGAGCAGACGGCGACCTCGCCCGCGCTGTGGCCCTCGAGGACCTCGGCGGCCTTCTCGGCGGTGGCGTGCGTGTCCTGGAAGCCCTTGGGGCCCGTACAGGCGTTGGCGCCACCGGAGTTGAGGACGACGGCGGAGACCTCGCCGCCCTTGAGGACCTGCTGGGACCAGAGGACGGGTGCGGCCTTGACGCGGTTGGAGGTGAAGACTCCCGCGGCGGCGCGGCGCGGCCCGAGGTTGACCACGAGGGCCAGGTCCGGGTTGCCGCTCTCCTTGATCCCGGCGGCGATGCCCGCCGCCGAGAATCCTTGTGCTGCCGTGACGCTCACTGCATCTCCTCGTTCGCTTCTCCGCCCGCGCGGTGCGGCGCTGCGGGGGTTTCCGTGGTGGTCGGGGGCCCGGCGTCCGTACGCCCGGCGCCCGGGGCGGGTGCGGCCGGGCGCACGCCGGTCAGGGGGCCACGCCGACCGTGGTCAGGCCGGTGTCCTCGGGCAGCCCGAGGGCGATGTTCGTGCTCTGCAGGGCGCCCCCGGCGGTGCCCTTGGCGAGGTTGTCGATGGCGCTGATCACGATGATCCGGGCGGCGGCGGGGTCGTACGCCACCTGGATCTGGACGGCGTTGGAGCCGTACACGGCCGCGGTGGCGGGCCACTGGCCCTCGGGGAGGAGCTCGACGAACGGCTCGTCCGCGTACGCCTTCTCGTAGGCGGCGCGGAGCGCCTCCGCGTCCACGCCCGGCTTCGCCTTGGCGCTGCAGGTGGCGAGGATGCCCCGGGGCATGGGGGCGAGGGTCGGGGTGAAGGAGACGGAGACGCGTTCCCCGGCGACGGCGCTGAGGTTCTGCGTGATCTCCGGGGTGTGCCGGTGACCGCCGCCGACGCCGTACGGAGTCATGTTCCCCATCACCTCGGAGCCGAGGAGGTGCGGCTTGGCCGCCTTGCCGGCGCCGGAGGTGCCGGACGCGGCGACGACGACCGCCTCGGGTTCGGCGAGCCCGGCGGCGTACGCCGGGAAGAGCGCGAGGGAGACGGCGGTCGGGTAGCAGCCGGGGACGGCGATCCGCTTGGACCCGGCGAGCGCGGCGCGGGCGCCGGGCAGCTCGGGCAGGCCGTAGGGCCACGTACCGGCGTGCGGCGAACCGTAGAATTTCTCCCAGTCCCCGGCGTCCTTGAGCCGGAAGTCGGCCCCCATGTCGACGACCAGGACCTCGTCCCCGAGCTGCTCGGCGACGGCGGCGGACTGCCCGTGCGGCAGGGCGAGGAACACCACGTCGTGCCCGGCGAGCACCTCCGCGGTGGTCGGCTCCAGCACCCGGCCGGCGAGGGGCCGCAGGTGCGGCTGGAGCGCACCGAGCGTCTGCCCCGCGTTGGAGTGGCCGGTCAGGGCGCCGATCTCGATCTCGGGGTGGGCCAGCAGCAGGCGCAGCAGCTCACCGCCGGCGTATCCGCTCGCCCCTGCCACCGCTGCACGTACCACCATCGGAATCCTCCTCATCGATGGCATGACTATACGCAGGTGTGCACTTTTATGCAAAGGTTCTGGGAGGCTCGGCCGAAGCGGAATGCGACGGCCGGCGACAGTCGGCGGTCGGCCACTGACAGTGGCGGGTCACGCTCTGTACGCGACCGGGTCCCCAGACGATCTCTGCCCCTCAGTGACCGGAACGGCGATGAGCCCGCCGGCCATCGCCGACCGGACTCGCCAACCACGTCCGGCCACAGACACGTCACCTGCGAGATCCCCCGGCGATCCGCCAACTGTCAGCAGCCGTCACACGGGATCGTCCGGGGGCGCTCCGCCCTCGACGAGCCGTGGCGGACGATGCCGGCGAACGAGGGCGGCAGGTGCACCTCCGCCGCCGGTGGCCGATCGCTCCATCGCGCGGCCCGGGGCGCCATCTGCCACGGAACCCGGTGGACGGCACCCCGGAGCCTTTTCAGGGGTTCAGCATGGAATTCGACTCCAGGAGAGCGCCGGGCACGGCGAAGCCCTCCACGAGGGACAGCGAGTGCGGCACGAGAACGTCGAGGAGCTTCCCGGTGACCTTGTACAGGTTGCGGACCTGGTCGGCCGTCATCCTGCCCTCGGCCAGGAGGTCCCCGCTGTGCGCGGCCACCTGGCGCAGCGCGAACAGCCCGAACAGGTCCAGCAGCAGCCTCCGCCCCTGGTCGGAGCCGGCCCGGGCCGCCGCCGTGAGCATCTCCTCCCCGGCCCGCCGTCGGACGTGGGCGTCCACCAGCGTGAGAGCCGGGCCCACGATGTTGTTCCACCGTGCCGACGCCGAGGGGGCGGGCTGGTGGCGTTCCTCGCTGGCCCTGTCGTGCCAGATGCGCTCGACATCGGACAGGAGGTCCAGCTGGAACTGAGGATCGGTCAGCAGGCGTTCGGCGGGAGGGATTTCACTCGGCGGCTTCAGGGCGATGGCGCCGAGGGCCATCTCTCCGCCGGCCTTGGCGGCGACGACCTGGTTGTCCCCCTCGGCGGTGATGGTTCCCTCGTTGGCCGCGAGCTGCATGGCGATGCCGTGGCCGAGGAACAGCCCGCGGGCGCCACTCCTCTCCCGGCAGGCCGTCATCGTCCTGCGGGCCTCCCACGTGATCCATGTCTTGGCGACGGCTATGTCCCGCTCGCACGCCGCGCGGTCCTCGTCCGTGCCGTCAGCGGCGCGGGTCCACCGCGTGACCACCGACCGGTGGAGCAGGGTGGCCGCGTACGTGGTGGCCACCGCCTCCAGGAGGGGGGCGTGGTGACTGCGGTGCTCGATCAGGGGCTGCGTCGCCCGGGTGGTCATCGACGACGTGATCCGGTCGTGGGAGAGCCGCATGGTCACGGCCAGCGCGTGGCGCGTCGCGCCGAGGCTGTACCCGGACATGCACAGCTTGCCCATGGTGACCCGGCCTATGGAGTGCAGGTACCGGCGCCGGGGACTGCCCACGGCGCTGCTGAACCCCCCCTCGCGGGTGAGGCGTCCGTGGTCGCCCTGGAGCATCGCCTCGTAGGGCAGACGCACACCGCGGAACGTCGTGACGCAGTGATCGACCGGGGCACTGGCCGTCTCTGCAAGTTCGCGCACCTCGATCCCCGGCAGGTGGACCCCGTCGGCATCGCTCAGCGGGGTCAGGAAGAGGAAGATCCCGTGGTCGGTACCGTCGACCATCAGACGTGCGGCCACGACCGCCGCCTTCGCACCGCCGGCCGAGGACGTGTTGGGCATGAACTTCGCGGCCCCGGGCGTCGGAGTGTCCAGGACGAATCCGCCCGACTCCCGGTCGAACGTCGCCGTGGTCTCACATCTCGCCGCGTCATTGCCGTGACCGAGCTCCGTACACAGAAACGTCCCGGTCCGATCGGCGAACCCGGCCAGATCGTCGCCGGTGCGGCCGTGGTCGACCAGGCTCCCGAGAAACAGGTTGAAGTGGATCGAGCTCACGGTGGCCATGCCCGGGTCGACCCCGGCCCACTCGTGGAGGGCGGACAGCTCCGCCGCGTCCGCCACGAACCGCTCCATCCGGCCGGGAACAGCTGCGCGCACCAGCCGGAGACGCTCGTAGGAGAGCGCTATCCGCTCCTCACGGGTCAGCCCTTCACGGAACGAGAAGGGGGCCGAGCTGAACAGACCGCGCCAGCGATCATGCGTCTCGGCGAGGCGGCCGCCGTAGAGCGCGTGGGTGAGATCGGCGGTGAGCGAGAGCGGCGGGTGGGGGGCGTGGTCGCGAATCTGATGGGAAGTCACATCGGAACGCTAATAGCAATCACGGGGTCTCTCAGAGTGATGATCAACACGATTGGCGTGATCTCATCCGCGGTAGGCGCCTGCCACCGGACACGGAACCCCCTGCCGACAGCGGGGTGACGCAGCCCGACGCGCGTGGGCGGCGGACTCGACAGCTGTGACGCCATGACTGGCCTCTTCACTCCGCGCCGTGCCCCAAGTGCCCTTCGGGAGTAGGCCCGTGGCCCACCGGTTCCGTCGGGACCGGGGCTATCTGCTGTCTGGAACACCCCTCGGGTGGCGGCGTTCACCCTCGCGGTGACGGGTTTCGCCTTGGGGGTGTCCACGCTCGTGGTCTGGATCGGACTCCCCACACTGGCCGGAACTCTGCGCGCTGCCGGGGCCTGGCCAATTCGGAACGCCAGGTGCACCGCGCCGTGAGGCTCAGGTGCACCGCCCCGTGCGGCTCAGGTGCACCGCCCCGTGCGGCTGGGGACACGGCCGGCCGGTGGAAGGTTCGAAGCGGCCGGTGAAGCCGGATGCGCTCGTCCGGTTCCCGCGCTGAAAGGCACCCGTACGGTTCCGAGGGGGCCGGGGATCCGGCCAGGGATCCGGCCAGGGATCCGACCGGGGATCAGCAAGGCTTCTCCGGCCACCCGGTGCGCCGATCGGTGGAAGCCGGGCGGCGCGGGACGTGTCGTCCGGCGGAACCGGTGGTCCGCTCGCCACGCTGGACGGTCTTTGCCCGTTCACGAGTAGGGGTGAGTTCCATGGACCCATCACGCGGTATCAGCAGGCGTGCGCTACTGGCGGCGACTCCCGCCCTGGCCGCCGGCGCACTTCAGACCCCCCGCGCTTCGGCGTCGGCGGCGCCGCGGTTCAGCCGGCCTCCGGTGATCGGGTCGGCGGACGGTGTCCTGTCGACCACGCTGCGGGTCGCGTACGCCCGGCGCACGCTCGCCGGGGTCGGCGACGTCGATCTCCGCCTCTACAACGGAGAAGCCATCGGACCGACGCTCCGCGTACGGCCGGGCGACCTGCTCGACATCGAGCACATCAACGATCTGCCGCCCGACCCCGATCAGGCCGCTCACAGCGACCACAACGTGCCGCACCGGTTCAACACGGTGAACCTGCACACCCACGGGCTCCACGTGTCGCCGAGCGGCGAGGCGGACAACGTCTTCCGGGAGTTCGCTCCCTACGATCCGGCCAACGGCCAGACCGTCACGAGCTACCGCAGCCGCATCGAGATCCCCTCCGGCCACGAGGGCGGCACGTACTGGTACCACTCGCACGTGCACGGGTCGACCGCCGTCCAGCTGTCCGGCGGCCTGCTGGGCGCGATCGTCGTGGAGGGCGCGATCGACCGGGTTCCGGAGATCGCGGCCGCGAGCGACGTCGTGATGGCGATCGGTGAACTCAAGCTCTCGAACGGCCAGGTGCCGGACCTGCACGCCGAGGGCGACCTCGACTCGGTCGAGTCGACGTACGTCGTGAACGGCCTCTTCCGGCCGGTGATCCAGGTGCGCGAGGGCGAGGTGCAGCGCTGGCGCCTGATCAACGCGTCGGCGTTCACCGTCCTGCCGATCCGGGTGGAGGGACACGCGCTGCACCAGATCGCCGTGGACGGCATCGCCCTCACCCGGACCGTCGAGCTCGACGGAGTCACCCTGGCGATGGGCAACCGGTCCGACGTCATGATCAGGGCGCAGCGCCCGGGCGACTACCGGATCATGGCGGGCGACATCCTGCTGGCGACGATGACCGTGCGGTCCGGCTCCGGCGCGCGGATGGAACTGCCCACGGACCTGCCGGGGCCCACCCCGTACATCGATCCGGGTGCGGTGACCCGCCGCCGCTCCCTGACCTTCCACAGCGACAGGAACGCCTTCCCCGGGCAGCCCTTCCCGCAGGCGTTCCGCATCACCGGCGACGGAGCGACGCCGGCGACCCGCGACGTGGCCGATCCGACGGATCCGACGTACGGCCGGTTCGATCCGGACCACGTCAACCACACTCTCCGGCTCGGCGACACGGAGGAATGGACCCTGCGCAACAACTCGAACGGCCACCCCGTCCACCCGTTCCACCTGCACACCAACCACTTCCTGGTGACCGCCGTCGACGGCCGCGCCCTCGCCACGCCGGTGTGGCAGGACACCATCGGCATCAGGCGGGGAGGCTCGGTGACCCTGCGCGTCCGCTTCGAGGACTTCACCGGCCGGGCCCTCGTCCACTGCCACCAGCTCCAGCACGAGGACCAGGGGATGATGCAGCTCATCGAATACGTCGAGTGACTCCGAACGGATCGGTACGGCCCGGAAGGAACTGAACGGCCTGCCCGAGGAACGGCCCGGGCGGTTCTGAGGACCGCCCGGCCGTACGATCCCCCGGTACGACGGCCGGGAGGGCGGGGATCGGCTTCTGGACCGCGTGGAGGCCGGGCGGTTGCTGCCGCTCCTGGACGATACGGCCGCCGGTGTCGTCCGGGAGGCGGCCGTCGCCCTGGTGCCGTCGGCGGGGCAACTGCCCGCCGAGTGGCTGCTGGAACGCCTCTCCGGGCCGCCCCGGCACCCCGCGCTGTACCCCGCCGACAACCCGCCCCGCCTCCGACCCGCCCCGGATCAAGCGGCGGCGCGCTCGGCTTCGGCGCGGCGACGCAGCGCGGCCTGCTGGATGGCGGGCGGGTCGTACGCCATGTCGAGCCTCCCGATGTCGGTGCCGGGGGGCACCACGGCGTCGATCCGGTCGAGGATCTCGTCGCTCAGGCTGACTTCGGCGCCCGCGAGCAGGTCGTCGAGGTGGGCCATGGTGCGCGGTCCGATGATCGCCGAGGTGACACCGGGGTGGGCGATGGCGAAGGCGGTGGCGAGGTGCGTCAGGGGCATCCCCGCCTTCTCGGCGAGGGGGATGAGCTGTTCGACGACGTCGAGGCGTCGTTCGTCCTTCAGGTGCTTGAAGCCGAAGCCCGCGCGGTGCGTGGTGGGCTCCTGGCCCTTGCGGTAACGGCCGGTGAGCAGGCCCCCGGCCAGCGGGCTCCAGACCAGCGCGCCGATTCCGTACCGTTCGCAGGCCGGGAGCACCTCGCGTTCGATGCCCCGGTTGAGGATCGAGTACGTCGGCTGCTCGGTGCGGAAACGCTGCAGGCCGCGCCGTTCGGCGGTCCACTGCGCCTCGACGATGTCGGTGGCGGGGAAGGCGGAGGAGCCGATCGCCCGGACCTTGCCGGAGCGGACCAGGTCGGTGAGGGCGGAGAGGGTCTCCTCGATGTCGGTGTCCGGCGCCGGACGGTGGATCTGGAACAGGTCCACGTGGTCGGTACCCAGCCGGCGCAGCGAGTCCTCCAGGGCGCGGACCAGCCAACGCCGTGAGTTCCCCTGCTGGTTGGGGTCGTCGCCCATCGGGAGGTGGGCCTTGGTGGCCAGCACGACGTGGTCGCGGCGGCCCTTGAGCGCCTTGCCGACGATCTCCTCGGACTCGCCGCGCGAGTAGGCGTCGGCGGTGTCCACGAAGTTGATGCCCGCGTCCAGCGCCTTGTGGATGATGCGGACCGATTCGTCGTGGTCGGGATTCCCCATGGCGCCGAACATCATGGCGCCCAGGCAGTACGGGCTGACCTTGATGCCGGTCCGGCCCAGCGTGCGGTATCGCATGGTTCTCCTTGTGTGCACGGCCTTGTGCCGAGTCTTGTACGGACGGCCCCGCATGTACGGCGCCTGCGACGGCCCCGTCCGGTTCGGCGAACCGAAAACGGAACATCGTTCCGGAACGACAATACGGAACGATGTTCCGATTCACAAGGAGCCACGAGGAGCCACGAGGAGCCACGAGGAAAGGGGAGACCTCCGGGCCGGTCACGTGCTGCCGGCCGCCTCCCTTCGACGGAGAACGTGGTCGAGGAGGGCGGGCCGCTCGTGCCGCCGACCTGCCCGCGCGGGCCCGCGGCCGGGCCAACGCCCGCCGACAACAATTCGGTTGAAGCCGTTCCCCTCGTCGGAGAACATCGCCGGATGTTCTCCCGCAGGAACCACCGCCCGAAGTCCGCCGCACTCCCGAAGTCCGCCGCACTCCTCGACGCCTGGAGGAGCCTCGACACCGGGGACGTACCCGGCGCTCTGCGCCAGGTACGGGCCGCCGGTGAGAACCAGCCGAGGGATGACGTGGCGCTGGTGATCGGGCGAGCGGCCGCGGCGGCTGGTTTCGACGACCTCCGGGACGCCTCGGCGACGCTGTCCGCCGACCCCGAGGACGCGCGGGCCCTGTACCGCTTCGGATACGCCTGTATCGAGCGCGGGCTGGACGACCTGGCCGTTCCCCCGCTCCGGGAGGCGCTGCGCCTGAGTCCGGGCTCACTCGCGGTGGTGCACGAACTGGTCGCGGCGTACGAGAGCCAGGGCCTGCACCGTGACGCGGTGGAGCTGCTGACCGGGTACGAGAAGAGCTTCTCCGACTGGCCGGAACGCTATCTCCTGGTCCACAACGCCATCCTCTCCGGCGACCTCGAACTGGCGCGGCGTCAGCACGCCTTGCTGCCGGCTCCCCAGGACCCGCAGTGGCTGGCGCCCCGGGACCGGCAGAACCGGATGCTGGAACGCGCCGCGAGCGCCGCCGGTACGACCTCGCTGGACGGCACCGACCTGCGCGGCTGGCAGTTCGTGATCGGCGGAACGCTGCTCGGCACGCTGTCTCCGTACGGCTTCACCGCCGGAATGACCGGGCGCTACGCCTTCTTCCAGGACTCGTACGCCCAGTGCCTGCTCGGGCTCCAGCGTCTGAAGTCCCTGCTGGCCGCGGCGGAGGTGACGCCGCGTTCGGTTGCCCTGCTGCCGGGTCGTGGCAGCCGGATCCTCGGCCTCGCGGCGGCCGAGGTCCTGGGGCTGCCCGCGCGGCCCTTCCGCCCCGGTGAGCCGGACACCGTCGTGATCGCGTACGACCTCGTCGAGGTGGCCGAGGAGGACGGCGGGCGGGAAGCGCTCCTGGGCCTGGTGGAGCGCGCCCGCGGGCAGGTGCTGCACGAGCACGCGAGCTGCTGGACCGATGCCCCGGGGGTCACGGCGGACAGCGTCACGCTCCTGCACCAGTCCGTGGCGGCGCCCTGGGCGGAACAGCTGCGTGCGGGCGCCGGCGGCGACGTTGAGCGAGGTCCGGCCGACGGCCGTCCGGCCGAGGCGCTCGCGGCCGAGATCCTCGGGGCGGATCCCGCTCCGGCCCCGGGCGACGGCGACTCCCCCGCCGATCCGGTGGAGGTGCTCGAAGCCTTCACCGCGGGCGTCCGGGGTTCGTGGCTGCGAGGCCCCCGGCGCGGGCTCGCCTCGTCGGGGCCGGTGCGCAGCTCCCGGTTCGCCTGAGCCGCCGTCCCCCGGGAACGGGTGGTGAGCGGACAGGCGTCAGCGCGACTCGTCCGGGTCGAAGCTCGCGAAGTAGGCGGCGGCCATGTCCTCGTGGCCGTGGCCCTGAGCGGCGGCCCGGGCGAAGCGGTCCGCGCTCGCGGCGGCACCGTCGAGGCGGACGCCGTACCGCTCACCGGCCTCCACGATCAGGCGGGCGTCCTTCTCGGCCGTGGTCACCGCGAAGCTGGCCGGTTCGAGGCCGTCGTCGAGGATGAGGCCGGCCTTGGCGCGCAGATAGCCCATGTCGAGCGGGCCGCCGGCGATGGCGTCGAAGAAGTCCTGCGGGTTCACCCCGAGGGCCTTGGCGAGCGCCAGGGATTCTCCGGTGGCGGTGGTGGCGGCGATGACCCAGCTGTTGGCGACGAGCTTGAGGCGGGTGGCGCCGCCGTCGGCCCCGTCCTCACCCGTCCAGACCGTACGGGCCCCGACCGCGTCCAGGACCGGGGCGACGGCGGCCCGCCGCCGCGCCGGTCCCGCCGCGAGGACCAGCAGCTGCCCGGCCTCGGCGGGCTGCCGGGTGCCGAGCACCGGTGCGTCGAAGAAGACCAGGCCGTGCTCGTCGGCGAAGGCGGCGAGCGCCTCGACGGCGTCGACGCCCACGGTGGTCGACTGCACCCAGGCGGTCCCGGAACGGAGTGCGGGGGCCGCCTGCCGCATGACCTCCGCCACCGCCACCCCGTCGTACAGCATCGTCAGGACCACGTCGGCGCCGTCGACTGCCTCGGCGGGGGTGCCGGCGATCCGCGCCCCGTCCCGGGCCAGCGGCTCGGCCTTGTCCCGGGTGCGGTTCCAGACCTGTACGGAGTGTCCGGCGCGGGCGAGGTTGCGGGCCATGGCGGCGCCCATGATCCCGGTGCCCAGAACGCTGACGGTCAGTGTGTCGGTCATGGTCGGTGTCGGCCTCTCTGCCAGGTGGAACACGGACGCTGAAGCGGCGGCGCCTTCGGCCGACGCCCCCACCCGCACGTTACGTGGTGCCGAGGAGTCCGGGGACGACGTGCGGCGGGAGGCGGGAGGCGGGAGGCGTCGGATCATCTCGGCGACCGGCAGGGCGGGGTCGGCCGCGGCAGCCTGGCCTGCTCGTGGTCGGCGTGGTCGAGCAGCACGGCGCGTACGGGCGGAGGCAGGGCCGGGTGGCGGGCCGCACCTCGGCGTGCGGGTGCCGGGCGAGCCGGCTGGCGGCGGTCGTGGACATGGTCCGGAACGCGAGCTCGGCCGCCACCCGTACGTCGGGGTCCGCGGCGGGCGTCGCGGTCACGCCGTCGGGGAGGTCCGGGAGGGCGGCGAGCCACTCCCGCCACCGGAATTGGGGCCGGGGCGGGGCCACCCGGTTATCCGGTGGCCCCCCTGCCCGCTCCGGGCAGCCGGATCGGGCGGGGGGACGGAGCGGCCGGCCCGGCCGCGGGCACAGCTCCGCCCGGCCGCGCGAGGTGTGCCGGCGGCCGGGCGGTGGTGGAGCGTGGATCAGGAGTCGGAGTCGGCCTTCGCGGCACGCGCGGCGTTCCGCTCCTTGATGCGGACGGCCTCCTTGCGGACGTCGGCCTGGGTGGCGCGCTCCGCGCTCAGCCATTCCGGCATCTCGTTCTTGAGGGCGTCGATCTGCTCGGTGGTGAGCGGCTCGGTGACTCCGCCGCGCGCGAGGCCCGAGATGGAGACGCCCAGCTTGGCGGCGACGACCGGGCGGGGGTGCGGGCCGTTGCGGCGCAGCTCTTCCAGCCAGGCCGGCGGTTCGGCCTGCAGCGCGTTGAACTCGCTGCGCGAGACCACACCCTCCTGGAACTCGGCGGGGGTGGCTTCGAGGTACACACCCAGCTTCTTCGCCGCGGTGGCGGGCTTCATCGTCTGGGGTGTCTGGTGCGAGGTCATGTGTCAAGAGTAGCGAGCGTGTGCGAGGCCGCCGACCACACCGCTCGCTACGGGTGGCGCGAGGGGCTCCCGGCCATGATCCGCCGGACGCCCCCGGGGGTGGGGCCGGTAACCTGGCGGGGTGACTGGCTCCGACGCATCCCCCTCGTTCCGCCTCGCCTACGTACCGGGCGTGACGCCTTCCAAGTGGGTGCGCATCTGGAAAGAGCGCTTCCCCCTCATCCCGCTGGAGCTGGTCTCCGTGCCGTCCGGCGAGGCCCCCGGGCTGCTGGTGGAGGGCGGTGCCGACGCGGGGTTCGTACGGCTGCCGGTCGGGCGCGAGGAGCTCAGCGCGATCCCGCTGTACACCGAGACCTCGGTGGTGGTGATCCCGAAGGACCACCTGCTCGCGGCCGCGGAGGAGGTGTCCGCCGAGGACCTCGCGGAGGACATCGTGCTGCACCCGCTCGACGACCCGCTCGGCTGGGAGCGCCCGCCGGGTCTGCCCGCGTTCGAGCGGCCGGAGACGACGGAGGACGCCGTGGCGCTGGTCGCGGCGGGGATCGGCCTGCTGGTCGTCCCGCAGTCGCTCGCAAGGCTCCACCACCGCAAGGACCTCACCTACCGGACGATGACGGACGTCCCGGAGTCGCGCATCGCGCTCTCGTGGCCGGAGGAGAGGACGACCGAGAGGGTCGAGGACTTCATCGGCATCGTCCGGGGCCGCACGGTGAACAGCTCTCGCGGGCGTACTCCCACTCCCCCGCAGCCGAAGCAGGAGAAGCGGCCGGCCGCCGGTGCCCGTCGCGGTGCCGGCACGGGCAAGCCGTCCGCACGCAACCCGCGGGGCGGGGCGGGTGGCAAGGGCACGAAGAGCACCGGCGGGGCCAAGGGAGCCAAGCGCGGAAAGCCGCGCGGCCGGTAGCCGGAGGGCGCGTGGCGCCGGTCGTACGCGGCACCGGCCGTACACACGCGGCGACCCGGCTCCCGGGGCGACGGCGCCCGTACCGCCCCGCGAGCCCGCTCGTTACGCTCGCCGCCATGGGTGTTCTCCTGCCGCTGCTGATCGTTGCCGGATGTCTGGCCGCCGTCATGGGCCTGCTGGCGTCGCTCGCGGCCAGGGTGCGGCGCCGGGGGACGGCCGGGGCGGCGATCGGGGCGGCCCTCGCGTCGTACGAGGAGGCGTTCCGTACCACGTCGTACGCCGCTCACCAGGAGATACGCGCCCAGGCCGACCGGCAGGCCCCGCTGCCGTCCCCGGACGGCGACCGTCGCCCCGCGGTGCCGGGTCACGGGCCCCGGGGCCGAACGGGGCGGCCCGTACGGCCCCGGTCGCGGACGGGGTGGCGGGGTCCCTTCGGACTCGGGCGCGACCGGCGCCGGGGCGGGCGGCCGGGCAGGCGCTGAGGCGTGGGCGAGGTGGTCGGTTGCGCGGCCAGCAGGGGCGCCCAGCGCGCAGTGGGGACCCCTCTGCGCGAGGCCCGGCCCGAGAAGTGTCAGGATGGTTGTATGACCATCAAGGCTTACTTCGACATCACCATCAACGACGAGCCCGCCGGGCGGATCACGTTCAACCTCTTCGAGGACGTCGTCCCGAAGACCGTGGAGAACTTCCGCGCCCTCGCCACCGGCGAGAAGGGCTTCGGCTACGCGGGCTCCTCCTTCCACCGCGTCATCCCGGACTTCATGCTGCAGGGCGGCGACTTCACCCGTGGCGACGGCACGGGCGGCAAGAGCATCTACGGCGAGAAGTTCGCGGACGAGAACTTCAAGCTCACGCACAACAAGGCGGGCCTGCTCTCGATGGCCAACGCCGGCCGGAACACCAACGGCTCGCAGTTCTTCATCACCACCGTCCTGACCCCGTGGCTCGACGGCAAGCACGTCGTCTTCGGTGAGGTCGCGGACGAGGACAGCATGAAGCTGGTCCAGAAGATCGAGTCCCTCGGCTCCCAGAGCGGCCGCACCTCGGCGAAGATCACCATCGCGGAGAGCGGCGTCCTCTAAGGATCCCGTCAAGGAATCCGTTCAGGGATTCCGTTTCGGAGACGCGCGGGCGGACGGGGAACCGTCGGTCCGCGCGTTTCTCGTTCTCCGGTTCCGGAGCGTGGCCCCGGAGCGCCGGTCCCGGAGCACAGGCCCCGCTCCGGAGCACGGGTCCCGGAGAGTGGTCAGAGGGACGCGTACACGGCGTCGACCAGGGCCATCTTGCGCGGGTCGTCGGCGAGCCCCACGCCCATCCGGTTCATGACGTAGCCGAGCGCCACCCCCGCTTCCGGGTCGGCGAGCCCGCAGGAGCCGCCCGCCCCGTCGTGGCCGACCGCTCGCGGGTTGGGGCCGTAGGAGGCGTTCGGGCCGCTCAGCCAGACGCCGAGGGCGATCTCCGTCTCGTGCGCGAATCCGGCGCCCAGCACCAGATCGCGGCAGCTCCCCTGGCCCTCACGTACACGCTCGGCCGCTTCCTCGGAGAGGACGCGGTGGCCGTGGAGCGTGCCCCGGCCGGCGAGGATTCCGTAGAGCGAGGCGACCGCGCGGGCGGTGGCGTGGCCGTTCGCCGCCGGGATCTCGGCCGCCCGCCACGCGGCGGTGTTGGCCGCGGTGGCTCCCGTACCGGGGTTGGCGAGGGAGGCGACGGCCACCGGGGGCAGGCTCGTGAAGAACGCGATCTGCTCGGGCGTCGCCTTCGTCGTGACGAGTTCGGCGACGCGGCCGGCCTCCTTCTCCGGCAGCCCCACGGTGAAGTCGATGCCGAGAGGGCCGGTGACCTCGCGCCGCAGGAACTCCCCGGGCAGGTCGCCGCTGATCCGCCGGACGACCTCGCCGACCAGGAATCCGTACGTCAGCGCGTGGTAGCCGGAACGGGTGCCGGGCTCCCACCAGGGTTCGGTCGCGGCGAGCCGGGACGTGGTGAGCTCCCAGTCGTAGAGGTCGGCGAGCGAGTGCGGCTCGCGCAGTCCGGCGAGGCCGGCCCGGTGCGAGAGGAGGTCGCGTACCCGGACGTCCTCCTTGCCCGCGGCGGCGAACTCGGGCCAGTACGAGGCCACCGGGGCGTCGAGGTCCAGCAGGCCACGGTCGGCGAGGATGTGGGCGCAGAGCGCGGTGGGGCCCTTGGTGGTGGACCAGACGTTGACGAGGGTGTCCCGTTCCCAGGGACGGGTCCGCGCGCCGTCCGCCCATCCGCCCCAGAGGTCGACGGCCGGCTCGCCGTCCACCAGGACCGCGACGGCCGCACCCAGCTCGCCCCGTGCGTCGAAGTTCTCCTCGAACGCGGTACGCACGCGGGCGAACCGTTCGTCGCAGTGGCCGCGGATCTGCGTCACGGTGGCCTCCTCGTCCTGGGCGTCCCGGGCAACATACCGACGGGTCGGACCGACGGGAAGGGGTGGCGCGGCGCCGGCCCGGGCGTCCGGCCCGGCGCCCGAGGGTCCGGACCGGGACCCGGACCTCCCCGGTCACCCCCGTACTTCCGGCACCCGGCCTTCCCCTGCTACAACCCCACGGCGCCGTCGACCCCTTGGCGCAGCAGGTCGGCGTGGCCGTTGTGGCGCGCGTACTCCTCCACCATGTGCAGCATCACCCACCGGAGCGAGACCCGCCCCTGCCAGGGGTCGATGGCGGAGACGTCCAGATCCACGGCCTCGGCGACGAACCGTTCGGCGAAGTCGACCTCCTCGCGCCAGGCCCTCCAGGCTTCCTCGGTGCGGGCGGCGTCGGGCACGGCGCGGTCGAACGCGCTGTCCGGCTCGTCCACCGTGGAGAAGGGTGCCGGGCCCTCCTGGCCGGCCAACCGCAGTCTGAACCAACGGTGTTCCACGTCGGCGAGGTGCCGGACGAGTCCCAGCAGGGACAGGCCGGAGAAGTCCACGGACCGCAGAGCCATGGCCTCGGCGTCGAGCCCGGAGCACTTCAGGACCAGGGTCTCCCGCTGGCGGCGCAGGGATGCGGCGAGCATGGTCCGCTCGTCGCTCTGCGTCGGGACCTCTGCCCGTGGGTCGCTTCCAGGATCGGTGAACATCTCCGCAAACCGTTGCATGTCCGGGATTGTGGCCGATGTGCACCCTCCGTCGCAGGGGTTTCACCCTTCCCGTGCGGCTGAGGCCTTCGTCGGTCGCGGCACGAGGCGGACGGGCACGAGTCACCAGGCGCGGGGCGCGGGGCGCGTCAGTGGACCGGCGGTTCCAGGCAGAGGATCCAACGGCCGGGCTGACCCGCGAGGGTGACGGCGGAGAGAGGGCGTACGTCGATGTTCCAGTACGCCGAGGGCGGGGCCTTCAACGCGTAGACGAGGATCGCGCGGACCACGGGGGGCTCGGCCACCGCGACGATGGAACCGCCGTCGAAAGGGCGGGTGTCGAGCCAGTGGCCGATGCGTGTGATGAAGCCGAGCAGCGGCTCGCCGCCGTGCGGCGCGGACCGGGGATCGGCCAGCCACGCGTCGACGGCGGCGGGCTCGCGGGCGGCGACCTCCGCCAGGGTCATGCCCCGCCAGCGCCCCATGTCACAGTCGCGCAGGTCGGGTTGGGCCATGGGCGCGTACCCGAGGGCGTCGCCGGTGGCCCGGCTCCGTGGGGTCGGCGCACAGTAGCGGAGGTCGGCCGCACCGAGCGGGACCAGCGCATGGGCGACGAGTTGCACCTCGTGCCATCCGGCGTGGTCGAGCGGACGGTCGTCGTCGAAGCGCTCGGCGAGCAGGGACGAGCTCCGCGCTGCCGCCACGAGGGAAACCCGAACACTCATGGCCGCGATCGTGAGGCCGTCGACCGCCACGGTCAAGAGGGCTCGTACAGAAGGGAGTTGACGATCTAGCGGTTGACCAGAGCCATCCAATTGCCGGGCTCTTCCAGCCTCCGGAAGCCGGCCTTCTCGTACACTCCGTGGGCGTCGCCCGTGGCGAGCAGAATCCTGCGGACACCGGCCGGGGCGAGGTGGTCGCGTACCGCTTCGGCCAGGCGTACGCCGAGCCCCTGCCCGCGAGCAGCCGGGTCGACGTAGACGTCACAGAGCCAGGCGAAGGAGACCTGGTCGGTGACCACCCGGGCGTACCCGACCTGGTTGCCGGAACTCCGCTCGTATACACCGAAGTTGAGCGAGGCCGCGATCGCCGCGTCCTGCTTGGCGCGGCTGCGCCCGAGCGCCCAGTAGGCGTCGGTGGAGAGCCAGTGGTGGATACGGGCCGGGTCGAGCCGGTCGGGGTCGGTCGAGATGTCGTAGTCCTGCGTGATCGTTCCGGTCATGGACGCAGGCTAGAACGACTCTCCGGGCGTGCCCACCGATTTCCCGGCGCACGCGCCGCCCCCACCACCCCGTCCGCCCCTTTTCCTCCCGGTCACACCCCGGGCGCTCCGCCCTCCCGCAGGGTGTCGTACGCGATGCGCAGCCGCCTGACCCCCTCCGCGATCTCGCCCGCGCCGGAGGCCGCGGCGAAGCTGATCCTGACCTGCGCGGAGGGCGGTTCGGCGCAGAAGTACGGGCGCCCGGGCGCCACGGCGACCCCGGCCCGCAGCGCTCCGGTGACGAACGCGGCCTCGTCCGCACCGCTGCCGCCCCCGCCGGGGACGCGCAGCCAGAGGCTGCCACCGCCGGACGGCACGTGCGGCAGGTCGAGTTCGGGCAGCGAGCGGCGGAGCTCACCGGAGAGCAGGGTGCGGCGGCGGGCCAACTCGCCCGCCACGGAGCGAAGGTGGGTGCCCCAGGCCGGAGATCCGACCAGTTCGAGGGCGGCCTCCTGGAGTGGCCTGGGCACGAAGAAGCTGTCCACGACCTGGATCGCGCGCAGCCGTTCCAGCACCGGGCCGCGCGCGGCGAGCGCGCCGACGCGCAGGCTGGGCGAGGTGACCTTGGTGAGCGAACAGACGTGTACGACGACCCCGTCCGGGTCGTCGGCGGCCAGCGGCGGCGGCAGCGGGCCCGCGTCCTCGTGGGCGAGGCGGCGGGCGAAGTCGTCCTCCACCACGAAGGCGCCCGCGGCCCGGGCGATCCGCAGCATCTCGGCCCTGCGCGCGGGGGCGAGGACCGCGCCCGTCGGGTTCTGGAAGAGCGGCTGGCAGACGAAGACCCGGGCCCCGGTGGCGCGGAACGCCGCGTCCAGCAGTTCGGGGCGCACTCCGTCCGCGTCCACCGGTACGGGGACGGGCCGCAGCCCGGCGGCGCGGGCGACGGCCAGCATGCCGGGGTAGGTCGGCGACTCGACGAGCACCGGTGCCCCGGGCGGGGCGAGCGCGCGCAGCGCGGTGGCCAGTGCGCCCTGGCCGCCCGCTGTGATCAGGATGTCGGCCGCGCCGACGCCGGGGCCTATCTCCCGGGCGAACCAGGCGCGCAGCTCGGGCAGCCCGTCCACCGGCGGCCGGTCCCAGGCGCCGGGGCGGCGGCCGGCCCGCGCGAGGGCGGCGGCCAGGGCCCGTTCGGGCTGGAGGACGGGGTGGAGATAGCCGCCGTTGAACTCGATGACACCCGGCGGGGGTGCCGCGAGGGTGACGAGGACCCCCGAGGCGTCGACGGCACGGGGCACCACCTCGGGCCCACCGTCACCGCTGAGCGAGACCTCCTGCCAGGACGTGTCGCCCGGGGCCGGGGCAGTCGTACGCGGCTGGGCGCGGAAGGCGCCGGCGCCGGGCCGGGTGACGACCAGCCCCTCGGCGGCCAGTTGGGCGAGGGCCCGGGTGACGGTGACGGGGCTGACCCGGAAGCGCTCGACGAGGGCGCGGCTCGACGGCAGCTTCCCGCCAGGTGAGTAGCGGTTCAGCTCTTGGCGCAGGGATCTCGCCAACTCCCCCACACTGCTACGCTCTTCCATGAGAGACAACGATAGCGCTACCCCGTCACCGACGATAGCGCTCGCCCCCACCGCCACTCCTCCCGCCGCTTCCCCGGCACCGACGCCGGCCCAGCCCCCGCCCTCCGAGCGGACGGGCTTCGTCCTCGCCTCCCTCGGCGTCGTCGCCTTCTCCCTGACCTTCCCCGCCACCCTGTGGGGGCTGGAGAGCTTCGGCCCCTGGTCGCTGGTGACGGTGCGCAGCGTGCTCGCCGCGCTGATCGCGGGCACGGTCCTGCTGGCGGCCCGCATCCCGTGGCCGGGCCGCCGTCACCTGGGCGGGCTGCTGGTCGTGGCGGGCGGGGTGGTCGCGGGGTTCCCGCTGCTGACCACGCTCGCGCTGAGGACGACGACCTCCTCGCACGCGGCCGTGGTGGTGGGGCTGCTGCCGCTGACCACGGCGGTGTTCTCCTCCCTGCGCACGGGAACCCGCCCGCCCCGCGCGTTCTGGATCGCGGCGCTCGCGGGGGCCGCCGTGGTGCTGGCGTTCACGGTCGCCCAGAGCGGCGGGGCGGTCTCCGCCGGCGACCTGTACCTGTTCGGTTCGCTGGTGGTGTGCGCGGCCGGGTACGCGGAGGGCGGCAGGCTGGCGCGGTCGATGCCCGGCTGGCAGGTGATCGGCTGGGCGCTGGTCCTCTCACTCCCGGTCACGGTGGCGAGCAGCGTGGTCGCGCTGTCGTACGAGCCCGTCACGCTGACCGGGCACGGGATCGCCGGCCTGGTCTGGCTGGCGGCCGGGTCCACGTTCATCGGGCTGTACGTCTGGTACCGGGGCATGGCGGAGATCGGCATCCCGCGCGCCAGCCAGCTGCAACTGGCCCAGCCGCTGCTGACCCTGGTCTGGTCGTTCCTGCTGCTCGGCGAGGACCTGTCGGCGGCGGCTCCGCTCGCGGCGGTGGCCGTGCTCGTCTGCATCGCGGTGACCCAGCGGGCGGGCACCCCGCGACCGCGCGAGCACTGAGCCCCACGGTCATAGACTTGTCGGTACAGGGACCGCCGTCCAGGAGGAGGTCGTTCCCGATGGAGGCCCACACCGGCGACCGGTTGCTGACCCACGGCAGAACCGTCGGCCGGCCCGACCGGGTCGCGGAGATCATCGAGGTGCGGGGCCCGCGCGGCACCCCGCCGTACCGGCTGCGCTACGCGGACGGCCACGAGTCGCTCGCGTACCCGGGGCCGGACAGCGTGGTGCGGCACGCGGGCGCCGACAGGACCGGCCAGAAGGAACCCGAGCGGTGGTGAGCCAGGCCACCGGGCGGAGAGGCTCGGGTACCGCCGACGGCAGTCGGTCCCCGTGGCAGGAGATGACTGCCCGGTGGCCCCCTTCGTGCGCCGACCCTGTAAAGCGCGGCCATAGGCTCGGCGCGAGACGCTGAACGGGGGCTACGCCATCAGGCGGCTACCGTGACGCCGACAGCTGTGGCGCGCTCCAGAAGACCTCTCGCCTGCCGATTCGAAGAGTAGGGGGAGAGCACGGACACCATCTCGCGCATGCGATCGTCACATCTGCCGGACTGCACCATCGGGTAGTCGTCCATGGCCTCGTGCCAGGTACTCACAGCTGCTTCAAGGTGCCCCATGGCGAGCTGACGCTCCGCGGTCAGACCGAGATGGCGTACTTTGGCCCGCCTGTAGAGACTGTGGCGAAGCCTGTTCGACTCCTGCATGGACTCAACTGCTCCGGCAGCATCGCCGAGTTCATGCCGCACCTGGGCCACGTGATACATCAGCGAGGAGGGATCGTAGGAACCGAAGGCCTTCGCCTGCGATTCAGCTACGTCCATTGCCTTTTCTGCTTCCTTCATACGGAGTAGGGCACTGTCGCGCTCACCGAGCTGCGCAGCGGCGTGCGCCTGCTGGCCTGCCAGGAAGGCCCGCATCCGGGGGCCGGCGTGCGGGGAGGCAGCGGCAGCGGCATCGGCCAGACGTAGTGCGTGCCGCCCGTGCCCGAGATCCACAGCCTGGACGGACATGCCCCGCAGCGTCGTGCAGTAGGTCAGGTGATCGTCGGCAGCACCGGCCAGTTCCAGAGCCTTGAGGTAATAGCGCTGGGCCAGTCCGTGAAGTCCCTCGTCCACCGCCATGTAGCCGGTGAGGTAACAGAGGTCCGCAGCGGCGGACATCATCTCCTTCCGCACCGGGTCCGGAGCTTGTGCGTGCAGGTACCCGGCGACGGTATTCACCAGAAACGCCGCCGCCATCGGCCGGGCGTGCCTGCCTCCGAACTGGTCGTCCAACTCGGAGACCCGCTCCGTCATCTGCGTGACCATCTCGACTTCTCCGCGTCCGATACGGGTCACCCGGCCCGCTGCGAACGCTTCGGCGCGACCCACCACATCCGGCCAGTCCGGGATGGTGAGCGCCACGGAGAACAGCGCCGCACCCAGTACGGAACGACGCGAAGGGTCCATGTCCTGCCTCCCCAGATCGACAAGTCCTTCCACCGTATCGAGTGGGGTTTCCTCTCCCTGAAGCCGAGGAAGGCCCGTCTCCTCATGCGTAACCGGGCGGGACAACCGACGGGAGAGGACTTCGAGGATCAGGCCTCTGGCCACCTTGCGCGGCATGGTGCCGTCAAGCCAGTGCTTCACCGCGGATTCGTCGTAGCGGGTAGGCCTCCCGATCTCCGTCCCCGCCCGGTTCACTGCCATGGCGAAGCTGCTGTAGGTCCACCCGGTCTCTCGCAGAAGGCGAGCCAGTCCCTCGTTCGGCATCTTCTGAGGCACAGTCAACCACCCTTGTTTTCAAGGCTTTAAAGTTCTCGCGCCATCTTCACGGTACCGCTGTGCGTGACTGCACGGTTACGTAGGGCGTGAGAGATCAACAGAAGGAGAAAGCCGTGCCGACAAGCCGGACCGACAGAGAAGCGGCGGCGGATCACGCCACCGCGCCCGTGGATGTGGAGACCATCTCGGAGATCACGGGCCAGGTGCTGGACCTGCGCCTCACCACCTCGACCCGCGAGGACATCCTCGCCCATGCTGCGGCAGTCCACGGGTTCCTCAACCTGCTCGTCCGCGAGGAACTGGGCGCGGACCAGGACCCGTTCGTACGGGATGTGATCGGCAAGGCGTACGTCCTTCTGGCGGCGAAGGCCCCCACGCGGGAGACGCCGTGTTTCAGCGCCTACGCCCACGTGCGGGAAGCGGCCGACATCACCCGGCGCCTGCTCCGGGTCTGGGTCGGCAGGCACCGGGAGGCCGAGCGGCACGACAGGGACGGTGGGCGACTGACCGGGGAATGCCCGTGACGACAAGAATCGGTGTGTACCGGTTGGGGCGCGAAGGCTCCCGCCAGGTGATCCGCCCCCTGCGGCCGGTGAAACCGCTCAAGGTCCCGGAGGTTACGTCGGCCTGGCCCCACTGCCAGTGCCCCCGCCACAGGGCCGTGTGAGGGCCCGGCCGATCGAGGCCGGCTTCGAACGCGTACGGGCAGCACCGAGGTGCGTACGGACAGCACCGAGGACAGCACCGTCTTGTCCCCGAACGCCTCCCCCGCCGGCCCTCTTCCCGAGTCGAGGCCGTGGCCCTGGGCCGAACCGTACAGAGGGGCCATCCTGATGGCCGCCGTCTGCAGGCGGAGCCGGTGTGCGGCGGACGCGTCTCTCAGCCCGTCGCGGACCCGGAGGCCCTGGCGCCGCCGATGGGGTGCCCGTCAGGCACCACCGGGCGCTCCTCGTCCCGGCCGCCGCCCGCCCAGGGAGTTCAGCAGCGCGGCGCCGCGTTCGGCGTCGTCCACGCTCACCGCGAAGTCCGCGCCCCTGGCGCTTATGACGAGGCACTCTCCGCCGCGGAGCATCACGGTGGTCCCCAGCCCGCTCAGTCGGTAGCCCCAGCCTCCCACCTGGCTCGGTCTGCGCTGCTCGGACCGGGCCGAGTCGATGTCCTGGAGGTCCCAGCGCCGCGCCGGCCAGCCGAACGGTCCGAACGACACCTTCAGTCCCTTCTCGCCGACGGTGGCCCGCACGGAGGCGCAGCCCAGAAACAGGACCGAGGTGAGCGCGGAAATCGCGATCAGCGTCCAGTGCGGGGCCGCCACCCCCACGACCGCGGCCATGACGGCGACCAGGGCCACGGCTCCGGCGAGGGCCGCTGACACGTGGAGCCAGGGGTTGGACGCCCGGGAGAACCACATGAGCTTCTGCCCGGCGGGCAGATCCATGCGCGGACCGCCCCCCGCCCGCCCCGGGGCGGTGGCGCCCCGGCGGTTCGCCCACCGCGTTGCCGTCCCAACCACCGCCGCCACCAGGAGAGTTCCGACCATCCATCCGATCACCGAGCGAGCCTGATGCCAGTCGGCCCGGTCCAGGTTCGCCCGTACGATCGATGCCTGGCAGCCGACCAGGAAGACCCCCGTCGTCAGCAGGGCGGTGGCCGCCCACCCTCGCGCCGCGCCACCCGGCCACGCGTTCGCGCGCCGCGCCCAGATCCCGATCCCTACGGCCGCCACCACCCACATCAGCGCCGGTATGAGCGCGGCGGCCCACAGGGGCATGGAACCGTCGGGCCGCCCCGCCTCGTTCCAGTGCGTCGCCACCCGCTCCGGCAGCCGTCCGCTCGCCGCCGGCACCATGCCCACCAGCAGTGCCAGGATCCCGACCGCCCAGCAGACGGCACCCCCTACGGCACCTCTCCTGTCCTTCGCGCGCTCGTTCACTGCGCCGCCCCCCTGATCATCTCGGCAAGCTCCGTCCTGCTGTATCCCAGCCGCGCGGCATCGACCACCAGATCGGCGACCCGGTCCAGCAGGGCGGAGCGCCGGTCCGCTCCGGCCGCCACCGTCACGCCCCGTCCGCGACGGAACTCCAGAACCCCCTGGTCCCGAAGGCTCCGGAGGCCGCGCAGAACCGTGTTGACGTTCACGCCCAGCGCCTGGGACATGTCACGTGCCGGAGGAAGCCGGTCCCCCGGCAGACACTCCCCTTGCGCGATGGCGCGGCGGATCGCGCCCGCCACCTGCTCGTGCAGGGGGCTGGCGTCAGCGGTGTTCAGTCTCAGCAGCATGGTGCTAATGAAAGTAGCACCATGCGCTCGATCGGGGGAGGGTGCGAGCGTACGGATCAGGGCACGCGCGTACGCGTACGGACCAGGGCGCGCGAGCGTACGGATCAGGGAGAGGGAAGCGCCCCCGCCCCACGGAAGCACCTCACCCCGCCCCGGCGAGGAACCTCACCCCACCCCGTAGTGGTCCGCCGCCACCCGGGCCATGGCACCGATCCGGTCCGTCTTCACGCTGTTCGCGGAGAAGAAGGCGTGTCCGCCGACGGCCGGGTAGTCCTCGGCGAGGGTCAGGTGGCGGGAGAGTTCGGCGGCGTTCTGCCAGGCCGCGTTCTGGGCGGGGTCGCCGGCCTTGTAGAGCGCCTCACCGATGTAGAGGTCGACGTCCGTGCCCTCGACCACCTCGGCCCACCAGGGGACGAGCTGGGCGTAGTCGGCGCCCGACTGGCCGATGCTCCAGTACAGCTGGGGGCAGATGTAGTCGATCCACCCCTGCTTGATCCACTTACGGGTGTCCGCGTGCAGGTCGTCGTACGTCTGCACCCCGGCGGCGGTCGGCGAGCCGAGCGGGTCGGTCGTCCTGTTGCGCCAGACGCCGAACGGGCTGATGCCGAAGCGGACGTGCGGCTTGATCTCCTTGATCCGGTCGGAGGTCTCCTTCACCAGCCGGTCGATGTTGTCGCGGCGCCAGGCCGCCTTGCTGCTGAAGCCGGCGCCGTGTGCGGCGTAGGTGCCGGCGTCGTCGAAGCTCTGGCCGGAGACGGGGTACGGGTAGAAGTAGTCGTCCCAGTGGACCGCGTCGATGTCGTACCGGCCGACCGCGTCCAGCATGGCGTCCTGGACGAAGGCGCGGACCTCCGGCAGCCCGGGGTCGTAGTACAGCTTCCCGCCGTACGGGACGACCCAGTCCGGGTGGACCCGTGCGGGGTGGGTGGCGACGAGCTTCTTCGGGTCGGTCTGGTTGGAGACGCGGTACGGGTTGAACCAGGCGTGCAGTTCGAGGCCGCGGGCGTGGGCCTCGGTCACCGCCGTGCCGAGCGGGTCCCAGCCGGGGTCCTTGCCCTGGACGCCGGTCAGGTACTGCGACCAGGGCTCGTGGGGCGAGGGCCAGAGGGCGTCGGCGCTGGGCCGCACCTGGAAGATCACCGCGTTGAGGCCGAACCGGACGGCCCGGTCGAGGTGGGCGATGAGCTCGCTGCGCTGGGTGGCCGCCGTCAGGCCGGTGGCCGACGGCCAGTCGACGTTGGCGACCGTGGCGATCCACATCCCGCGCAGCCCGGCCGACGCGCGGTGACGTCGCTCACGGGGCACGCGCCCCGCCGCCCCCGCCGGACCCGGTGCCGCCAGGGCGGCCACCACTCCGGCCGCGCCCAGTACGAATGCCCTCCGGCCCATGCGCCGCATGCTCTCCGCCTTCCTCTCGCGCCCCGCCGGACCGCTCCGGTCGGCTGCGTGACGCAGATCATGCCTTCTCGGACCCTCGATGACCCGCAGGTAACTTGGGCCGCGTCGCCGGGTACCGTCTGGAGGTCGAAGCGGGTACCGCCACCCACGGGTCCCGCGATACGGAGATCAGGGAGAGGCACGAGGTGACGGACTCTATGGCCGACATTGCACGCGTCGGAGTGGTCGGCTGTGGCCAGATGGGCGCAGGTATCGCGGAGGTCTGCGCGCGCAGCGGTCTGGACGTGATGGTCGCGGAGACCACCGGTGAGGCCCTGGAGATAGGGCGTACCCGGCTGCACAACTCCCTGTCGAAGGCTGCCGAGCGCGGCAAGATCACCGACGAGGAGCGGGACGAGGCCCTGGGCCGGCTCAGTTTCACCACCGACCTCGGCGAGTTCGCCGACCGCGACCTGGTCATCGAGGCCGTCGTGGAGAACGAGCAGGTCAAGACGGAGATCTTCCGGGTGCTCGACCAGGTGGTGACGCGGCCGGACGCGATCCTGGCCTCCAACACCTCCTCCATCCCGCTGGTGAAGCTGGCCGTGGCCACCTCCCGGCCGGACCAGGTCATCGGGATCCACTTCTTCAACCCGGCGCCGGTGCAGAAGCTCGTCGAACTGATTCCCGCCCTGACGACGGGCGAGCAGACCGTGCTGCGGGCCGAGGCGCTCGTTCGGGAGGTGCTGGACAAGCACCCGATCCGGGCGCAGGACCGTTCCGGGTTCGTGGTCAACGCCCTGCTGATCCCGTACCTGCTCTCCGCCATCCGGATGTTCGAGTCGGGCATCGCCAGCCGTGAGGACATCGACAACGGCATGGAGATGGGCTGCGCCCACCCGATGGGGCCGCTGAAGCTGGCGGACCTGATCGGCCTGGACACCGTGGCGTCCGTCGCCGACTCGATGTACGCGGAGTACAAGGAGCCCCTGTACGCCGCTCCCCCGCTGCTCCAGCGCATGGTGGACGCGGGCCGGCTCGGCCGGAAGTCGGGGGCGGGGTTCTACCCGTACGCCTGACCGCACTGCCGACAGGCCCGGCGCGGACCCGCCGGGCCTGTCGGACCCGCCGGGCCTGTCGGACCCGCCGAGGCGCGTTGCCCGAGGTCGGAGGCGTGTGCGGCCTCCAGCCGGCTGATGCCGGAGATCACACGCCGGCTTCGGCGGTACGGGCGGCGGCCCGCTCGTGCGTGCGCAGGACCGTCATGGCCAGGAGCGCCGCCATCACGCTTCCGGCCGCCAGGACCCACCAGAGCGTCAGCGGGAAGCTGGCCAGCAGGGTGGCGACGAGCAGCGGGGCGAGGGCCGTCGCGCCGCCCGCGAAGAGCTGGTTGAACGCCAGGTAGGCGCCCTGCTCCTGCTTGGGCGGCAGGCTCGTCAGCATCACCATGGCGGCCTGGGAGACGGCCAGTTCACCGAGGGTGTAGAGGGCCATACCGGCGACCAGCAGGGCGATCTGCGCCCCGCGCTGCACGCTCCCGGCCAGCAGCGCCGACGCGTACAGCGCGACGTACGACATCCCGCCGACCGCGAGTACGAGCCCCGGCCGGAACCGCTCCAGCACCCGGCTCAGGGGCAGTTGCAGCAGCGTGAGCAGCACGGTGTTGACCGCGAACAGCACGCCCACGATCCACGACGGCATGTGCAGCTCGCGCAGGACGAACACCGGCAGGGCGCTCTCCACGGCCAGGGCGGACGTCAGCAGCAGGGCGTTCGCGCCCGCCGTGCGCAGGAACGGCAGGTCGCGCCAGGGTGCGGCATGGCTGCCGCCCAGGCCCCTGCGCTGCGCGGGTTCGGTGGACCGCCCCGGCGGTACGCGGAGGTACAGCAGGGCCGTGAGGACGAAGCCGGCCGCCGTGACGATTCCCAGCACCACGAACCCCGACGCCGTGTCCACGATGAAGAGGCTGGCCAGGAGGGCCCCGGCGCCGATCCCCGCGTTGAAGGCGACACGGGTGAGCGCGAGCCACTGGCCGCTCTGCCCCTCCGGGGCCAGCCGGATCGCGAGCAGTGGGCTCGACGCCTGCTCGGCCCGGTTGCCGAGGGCCAGCAGCAGGGTGCACACGACCAGGGGGACGAGGCCCCGGAAGGAGACGATGCCCACGAAGCAGGCGACGCGGACCAGCGCCGCCGCGATGAGCACGGGCTTCGGACCGACCCGGTCCACCAGGCGGCCGACCGCGAAGAGTCCCGGCAGCACCGCGAGCGCCGTGACGGTCAGGACCAGGCCGACCGAACGCAGCGACTCCCCGGACAGTTCGGTGAAGAACAGCAGGGAGAACGGGTAGAAGAAGCCGGTGCCGAGGGCCTTGACGACCTCCGACAGGCCGAACCAGACGACACCCGGCCCGCGCGGGAGCACGGGGGCGGCCCCGCTCCTGTTCTTCACAGTGGTGGATGTCATGTCACGGAGTCCTTCGGTGCCTGCGGGATGGGGTTCGGTCGGCCGGGCGGCGGCTCACAGCCGGAGCAGATGGCAGCGCTGTTCCGTCGCCGTGCAGCCGCGGGAGCGCTTGGCCCGTTCGCTGCCGAGGCCGTAGTGCAGGGTGGTGACCCCGGCCGCGGCGGCCTCTTCGAGCAGGCTGTAGTAGAGGACTTCGAAGTACAGGGGCAGCCCGGTGCGTTCCTGGTAGGCGTAGTCGTAGCCGGTCTGGCGCGCGTACCAGTGGTCGCCGTGTCGCAGGATCAGGCCGTACCCGCGGACTTCGTCCTCGGCGCGGGCCACGACGGCGAACGCGTCGTCGCCGAAGCAGTCGCGGACCTGGCGGATCTGCGCGAGGACCTGGTCGGGACGGATGTCGATGCCGTACTTGGCGAGCAGCCCGGACTCCAGTTCCGCGAAGCGCGGCAGGTCCGCCGTGTCCAGGGACTCGACGGCGACCTGGGCCTGCGCCTCCCGTATCCGGCGGCGCTCGGCGCCGATGGACACCCGGCGCTTGCGCGGCAGGGAGGCGAGATAGCCGTCGAACCCGTCCTCCGGTACCCGCAGGGTGCTGTAGTGGCCGGTCGTGTACGAGAGGTAGCCGCGCGCGTCCAGGGTCTTCGCGAGGTCCGCGTCCTGTTCGTCGAGGTAGAGGAAGCACACCGAGGCGAGCCCGGCATCGCGCGCCAGTGCTTCGGCGGCCTCGACCAGTGGCTCGACGTCCTCGGCGGTGGCCTCGGGCGAGCGCAGGACGCGCGTACTGCCGACGTGGCGCCCGCCCGCCACCAGCGCGGGCATCAGCGACCGTGAAGGGTCGTCGACGTCGACCAGCATCCCGGCCGCCCCGGGCAGTTCGGCCTCCGCGCTGTTGCGCAGCACCACGTCGGGCCGGCCGAGCGCCCACGGCACGGAGGTGGTGGCGGTCGCGGTGGCCAGGCCCGCGACGGGCCGGCCCTCGCGCTCGGTCCACAGGTAGGTCATGGGGACCCCGGCGGTCGCCTCGACGACGTCGAGCCAGCGGCAGGTGAGGAAGATGTCGGACGGTCCGGCCAGGGCGTCCCAGCCCTCCCTGGGCAGGTCGGCGGCCCGCTCCACGGCGCGGACCCTGCCGGGCTGCCGTTCGGTCGTCGTGGGGGTGAGCACGGGGCGCCCTCCTGGTGTCGCTGGATCGAGGTGGTTCGGCGGGGGAAGGCAGCGGGGCTGGGGCGTGGGTGCCCCGGCCCCGCGGTGCCTCTCAGTGCATGACGTCGTACTTGCTGGCCTCGACGAACTGCGGGGCGAACTTGCGCTTCTGCCACAGGCAGTAGCGGTTGAGCAGGCCGGCGAGCGGGCCCATGGGGCGGCGGAAGTCGATGATGACGATCACGCGTGGCTCGCTGCTGTCGTTGTGGACCTCGTGCTCCAGTGAGACGTCGAGGACGGTGCTCTCGCCCTCCTTCCACTGGTAGTACTCGTCCGCGAGGCGGATGCGCGGCGGGTTGTCCGCGGGGATCCGGATGCCGAGGTGGTAGCGGAGGATGCCCGCGTACGGGTCCTTGTGCGAGGGCAGCACGACGCCCGGCTCCAGGATGGAGACGAAGGCGTTGACCACGTTCGGGGTGTTCTGGGCGAAGGACAGCAGGGTCGGCAGGTCCTTCTTGGCCAGCTTGTTGCTGTTCCCGAACATGTACGCGTAGTAGAGCTTCCACTCCTCGGAGACCTGGGCCGCGCGCTCCGGGTCGAAGGTGTCGTACGTCGGGATGCTGCGGCTCGCGAGCAGCGCGTCCACCTCGGCCTGGAGGTCCGGGAACTGTCGCTCCAGTTCCCAGACCTCGGGGAAGACCGCGTGCGAGGGCATGATGCGGCGGCGGTTCCTGCCGCCCGCCTTGCGCAGGAAGATCCAGTTGTTGAGAGCCTGCGCGCGCGGGTTGTTGAGATACGGGGAGCCCTTCAAGGCGTACTCCTGGTCGTGTCGGATTCGGTGTGCGGTGGGGTGGGCGGTGGCGTCCACCCGATGCGCTTCATCGCGCCGCGGCGTGCCTGCCACACGCTCGTACCGCCTTCGGACTCCACGTAGGTGAGCCGCAGATGGGCCAGCGCGCGGTCGACGGTCTCCAGCATCGCGGCGTGGTCGGGGGCACTGCCGAGCAGGATGTCCATGAAGAACGAGGTCGCGGCGGGCGGAAGTTGCCCGCCGACGGCCAGGCGCTGCAAGTGCCCGACGACACCGGGCTCCTTGAGCATCGTCTCGACGCCCTCCACGCGGTGCAGAACGCCGCCGGTGGGCAGCGGGGAGAGGCCGAAGTACTGGAACGCCACCGAGTCCGGGGAGAGTTCGGGAAGCTCCACCGGGAGGCCGCAGGCCGTCCGGAGGCCCAGTTCGTGCAGGTCGAGGCCCAGGGCACGCTGGTACATGTCGGCCACGAACCCGCCCAGGCGGCCGTTGACCTCGATGACCCTCGGGCCCTCGGGGGTCAGCTTGATCTCGGTGTGGACCAGGCCCTGGCGGATACCGAGGGCGAGCGCCGCGTCGTTGGCGAGCCGGGCGACGCGTCCGTGCTCGGCCGGCGCGAGGTGGGAGGGCACGAACGCGCCGTGCTCGCGGAAGGGCGGCATCAGCGGGAACTTGCCGGTGACCCCGAGGGTGTGGGCGGCGCCGTCCACGACCAGGGACTCGACCGAGACGTAGTCCCCGAAGTCGCCCTCGTCCCGGCCGTGCAGGAACTCCTCGACGACGAAGGGGCGGTCGGGGGTGGGAGCAAGGTCCGCGGGAAAGTCGTCCACGTTCGCCACGAAGTGGGTGTCGATGCTGCTCTGGCCGCGCACCGGCTTGACCACGACGGGGGCCGCCCACTCGCCGAGGAGTGCGAGGGCCTCGGCACGGCTGGTCACCGCGACCGACCGGACGGCGTCCACGCCCCGCTCGGCGAGGCATTGCCGCTGAGCCCGCTTGTCGGTGAGCCGGGTCACCGTCTCCAGGTCGTGGTACGGCAGTCGAAGCTCGTGGGCGAGCCGGGCGGTGAAGGGCAGCAGGCCCTCGCTGAAGGTCGTCACGCCGGACGGGGCATGGACGCTCAACGCGGCTGCCGTGGGGCCCAGTTCGTATTCGTCGGACTCGAAGACCGGTCCGAGCCGGGCGTACTCGGCACGCTCCTGCTCGTCCAGGGCGCCGGTCAGCGCCACGTAGACGGGGGAGAGCCCGCACGCGCGGGCGGCCTCGGCGATGTTCAGCGGCCTTACACCCGAGTTGGGGAAGACCGCGACGACGACCGTACTCACTTTTCACCCGCACTTGTGTCACGGAGCCGGTAGATCCGGTCCTTGATCTCTTCGATCCGCTGGTAGTCGCGGTCGATCTCGCCCATCGAAGCCGCGGACATGAAGATCCGCAGCGTGCTCGAATAGAGGTCGACGGTCGGGCGGAGGGCGCCGCCCGGTTCGATCTTCAGGTCGAAGCGGGCCACGGACTCCAGGCCGGAGAGCTCGGCGAGGGCGGCCTCGTCGATGCTCTCGACGATCCCGGACCGCGTCGTCGACGTGGTGCAGCAGATGGCCTCGCGGGCCTTCTCGTAGCGCCGTCCCGCGTACTCCTGGACGAACCGCGCGGGAGCCAGGTAGGCGAGCGCGGTGAGTGCGGCCTGGTTGGCGCCCGCGCACGCGTTGTGGAATCCGGGGTGCATGTTCCCCGCGATGCGCGTGCCGACCTCGACCAGGGCCGGACCCTGCGGAGTGACGATGACCTCGGCGTGGGTCGGCCCGAAGTGGACGCCGAGTGCGTCCAGGGCCTTCTCCACGTAGGCGATCAGCTCGGGCGCCGGCCCCTCGTCGGCGGCCAGCAGCCGCTCGCGGTCGTAGATGTTGCGGCCCGAGGGCAGCAGCCGCTTCTCGTACTCCCAGACGCCGCAGACGTAACGCCGCCGCCCGTACGACACCATGTCGACCACGTACTCGGTGCCCTGGAGGTAGGACTGGACGAGCACCTCCGTGTTCGTGTCGCCGTAGATCGTCTCCGTGCCCAGGATCCCGCCCGCCGCGGCCCGCACCTGCTCGGCGTCGGTGCAGATGAACACGCCGTCGCCGGCAGCCGAGTTGAGGGGCTTGACGACCACCGGGAACCGGCCTGCCTCCTCGGCCCACCGCGCCAGCGTCTCCGCGTCCCGGCCCTTGAGCTGGTCCGCGCAGTGCAGACCGGCGGCCCGCAGCGCCTCGCCCATGAGGTACTTGTCCCGCCGTGCCCCGGACAGCGCCGTGCCGTTCGTCGGCAGGCCGAGCCCCTCCGAGAGCTGGTCGGCGAGGAGCACACCCGGCTCCTGCCCGGCCATGACGCACAGCGGCCCGTACTCCTCCAGCCGGGCGAGCGTCTTCTCCAGGTCCTCGTGCACCAGGGCGGCGTGGTAGGCGCTCAGGTCGGGGGCTGGCATCGACGGCATGAACTCGGGGGTGCTCCGGACGTGCACCAGATCCGCGCCCAGGGCGGCGAACTCCGGGGGCAGGTACTTGCCCGACGTGTACGCGTCGACAAGCACGACGACCGGTTTGTTCTGGGACAACTGCATTCCTCATCTGGTGGGTGCCGCGGCTGCGGCCGGTCGGGTGTGGTCAGGTGGACGAGGGGCGGCCGCGCGGGGTGCACCGGGAGGTGAGGAAGTCGTCCACGGGCACGGTCCTCAGGCCTTCTGACGGGTGGGGCGCAGCCGGATGTCGTCGAGGTGCACATGGGTCGGCCGGCCGACCACGAACTCGACGACGGACGCGACGTCCTCGGGCACGAGGAGCGGACCGTTCTGCTCGGCCACGGACTCGAACCACTCGGAGTCGTAGCCGGCGGCCTCCTGGAAGCCGGAGCGCACGAAGCCGGGCTCGATCAGCGTCACCCGGATGTTGTGCGCGCACACTTCCTGGCGCAGCGCCTCGACCAGCGAGTGCACGGCGAACTTCGTGGAGCCGTAGACCGGGTTGGCGGCCGACACCTGGCGTCCGACGGTGGAGCCGATGACGACGATGTCGCGCACCCGGCGCCCGCCGTCCGCCTGCGCCTGCTTCACGAACTCGGCTGCAGCGGCCCGCAGTTGGTGGAGGATGGCGAGGTAGTTCGCCTCGATCACCTCCTGCCACTGGCTCGGGTCCGAGTTGAGGACGGTGCCGGCCAGGCCCCGTCCGGCCGAGGCCACGAAGATGTCGGCGGGGGCGAATTCCCGCTCGGCCGCCACCAGCAGCTCCTCGGTGTACGCCGGCCGGGTCATGTCCCCGGGGAACGGCAGCACGGAGCCGGGCAGGCCGGCCGCCTCGGACTGGACGGCGGCCAGCCGGTCGGCCCTGCGCCCGGCGGCCACCACGTGGATGCCGCTCCGGGCGAAGGCTGCGGCGACGGCCCGGCCGATCCCCGAGGACGCCCCGGTCACGACGGCGACGCGCCTTTCGCTCTTTGCCTCAGTCATGTCGAATCCCCTGGTTGTCGTGCGTGTCCTGCCGGTCGGCCTGCCGGTCGGCGGCGAGGGGGATCTCCCCCTGGTGGATGAGTCCGGTGAAGTACGCGCGCAGCCAGGCGCGGTCCAGCGGCGCGAACTCCACGCCGAGGTGCGCGAGCAGGCGCCGGGTGCGCGTGTGGTCGTAGCGGACGTTGCGTTCCGGGCGGCTCGCCCAGAAGTGCGCGAGGGAGATCTGCTCGTCCCCGCTCCCGATGTGGTCGCCGAAGAGCGTCGCGAAGTCGGGCGCCGCGTCCTCCTCGACGGTGCAGCCCAGCTCCCGCAGGGCTGCGAAGACCTCGTCGTACGGCACCTCGTGGTGGGTGTCGACGTGGAACGTGCCGCCGCGCACCCGGGTGCTGCGGGATATCTCCAGGATGCCCTCGGCGACGGTGTCCACGGGGCTCAGTGCGAGTGTCTCGGAGCCGATGCGGGGCACCCGGCCCAGGCGTGCGCAGGCCCGCAGGAGCTGGATGAGCCGGTTGTCGCTGCCGTTGCGCTGGAAGCGGCCGGTGAGCGAGTGGCCGGTGACGTTGCCGGACCGGTAGACGAACCCGGCGCCGCCGTCCGCCGTGAACTCCTCGACGAGGCGCTCCGCGTCGTATTTGCTGCGCTCGTACTCGTTGAGGAAGCGCTGGCCGATGTTGAGGCTGTCCTCCGAGAAGACGGCCCGCTCGCCCTCCGCGCCGCTGCCGCAGACCGCGAGGGTGGAGACGTAGTGCAGGTCCTTGGGGCGGCCGGTACCCGCGAGGCGGATCATGGCGCGCACGGGGCCGGTGTTGTCCCGGTCGAAGGTGTCCCGGTCGCCGAACAGCCGTGTGTTGCTGGCCAGGTGGTACACCGCCTCGACCTCGCGGGTCAGCGTCGCGTACTCCTCGTCGGTGAGTCCGAAGCCCGGCTCGGCCAGGTCGGAGGCGTACACGGTGACGCGGTCGCCCCAGCGCGCCAGGTCGTCGCCCGGCCGGTACCAGGCGTACGCCTCCCGAAGCCGCTCGAACGCCGGCCGGTCGGGGTGCTCGCGCACCAGGCAGTGGACGTGCCCGGTGGTACGGGTCAGCAGCAGGTGCAGCAGGTGCGCGCCGATGAACCCGGTGGCGCCGGTGAGCAGGACGGCCCCGTACTCGCGGGTGGCCCGGGCGGGCGGTTCGCAGTGCAGGGCGCGCGGCACCTGCGCGAGCAGACCGGTGCCCGACCCGGGCTGGATGACGAACTGGCCCTCGGAGCGGGGCAGCCGGGCCGACTCGAGGAGGTACGCGCGGGTGGCGCGGGCCAGCCGGAGCATCCGCTCCGGGTCGTGGCGGCGCGGCGTGTACGAGAGGTCGGCGACGAGCTGTCCGTCGTGGAGACGGGCGGTGAGCTTGAGGCCGTAGCCGCGGTCGTTGTCGGCGCCGCGCACCGGGCCCACCGCGTGCCGCGAGAGCGAGGGGCGGAGGTCGTCGCCGTAGGGCAGGGAGAACGAGCCCAGGTAGTTGAAGCACACGTCCGCACGCTGCGGCTGGTCGTGGAAGCCGTACGCGATGCCCAGGTGGGGCACGTCGTGCAGAGCCTTCGCCGTCGACTTGCCCGTGGCTGCCACGTCGCCGTCGACGACGTCGATGCGGATGGGGAAGGTGGAGGTGAACCAGCCGACGGCGCGGGAGACGTCGACCGCGTCGTCGAACGCTTCGCGCCCGTGGCTCTCCACGTCGACCAGCAACTCGTCCTGGCCGTCGGCCTCGCCGAGCGCCTGTGCGAAGGCGGCGAGCAGGGCGGCGTGGAGCGGCGTGCCGGTGCTGGCCGTGCCCGCGCGGGCGAGGGCTTCGGTCTCGGTGCGGCCGATCCGGAACCATACGGCCTGCGCGTCGCCCTCACGGTTCTCGCCGTCCCGGGGTACGGGAGCAAGGTGGCTCAGGTCGTCCCAGTGGGCGAGGTCGGCGCGCAGGGCGCGGGCCTGGTCCTTGAGGTGGGTGGCCCACTCGCCGAAGCCCGTGGTGCCGGCGGCGGTCGTGGGCGCGTTGCCCTTCAGCCGCTCGGTGTAGCAGCGGCTGAGGTCGTTGACGACGATCCGCCAGGAAACGGCGTCGACGGAGAGGTGGTGGCAGATCAGCAGGAGATGGGCCTGGTCCGCGCCGTGGAAGAGGTGCGCCTTGAAGACGGTGCCGCCCGCTATGGAGATCTCGGCCTGTCTGGCGGTCGCCGTCTCCTCGATGTGCCGTGCGACGGCCTCGTCGCCCTCGGGCAGCGCCGAGGCGGTGAAGGTGCGGCCCGGGTCGACGACGTGGCGCCGGCGGTCGCCGCCCTCGCCGCGGAAGGCGGTGCGCAGCAGCGGGTGCAGCGCGACCGTGTCGGCGACGGCCGCTTCCAGGGCGTCGGGCCGTACGCCCGCGTCGATGTCCAGCAGCAGCGCCTGGTTCCACTGGTCGGGCTGCGCGAACCCGTTCCGGAAGAACCACTGCTGGGCCGGGGAGAGTGCCGTGTCATCCTCGGCGGTGACGCCTCCCCCGACGCCGGCGTGCGGGGTCCGCTCGGTGGCCGCGCCGGTCGTGATGCGGGCCGCGAGCGCCGCGACGGTGGGTGCCGCGAAGAACGCGGCTGCCGACACCTGGTGGCCCTTGGCCTGGAGGTCGGCGATGATCTGGATGGCGCCGATGGAACTGCCGCCGGCCAGGGTGAAGTCGTCGTGCACCCCGAAGTCGCCGTGGCCCAGGTGGCGGCGCCAGGCCGCGAGTACCTCCGCGAGGACCGGGTCGTTCTCGTCGGCGTCGTGGGTGCGCTCGGCGCGGTCGTTCAGACGGGCCTCGACGAGCCGGCGCAGCGCGGCCTGGTCGGTCTTCCCGTTGTCGTTGCGCGGGAAGTCGTCGAAGACTTCGATGCGGTCCGGGATCATGTATGCGGGCAGGGTGCCCCGCAACTGCGCTCTTATCGCGGCCGGTTCGGCGTCCGCGGCGTCTTGCGCGGTGGTGACGGCCGCGACGAGGGCGGGCCGCTCGGCGGTGGGCCGGAGGGCGAGGGCGTCGGAGACCGCGGGCAGTCGGCGCAGGCCCGCCTCCACGTGTCCGAGCTCCACGCGGTAGCCGCCGATCTTGACCTGGCGGTCGCCGCGGCCGAGGAACTCCAGGACGCCCCGGCCGTCGGCCCGTACCGTGTCGCCGGTGCGGTAGGCCGTGCCCAGTCCCGGCATGGCGGCGTCGAGTTCGCCGGTGAACGCCTTGGCGGTGGCCTCGGCGTCGTTCCGGTAGCCCCGGGTGACCGAGGGCCCGGCGACGTAGAGCTCGCCGACCGCGTCACGCTGGTGGAAGCGGCCGTCCTCGGTGCGTACGAAAAGGCGGGTCTCGCCGAACGCGGTGCCGATGGGGACGGACGCGGCGTCGCCGATCGCGTCCAGGGCCGCCGCGTCGCGCAGGACGTGTGCCGCGATGCCCACCGTGGCCTCGGTGGGGCCGTAGTGGTTGACCAGGGTGCGCGTGACGCCCGAGGCGAGGACGCGGCGGGCCAGCGACACCGGCATCAGCTCGCCGCCGAGCAGCAGGACGCGCAACTCGGGCCGGGTCGTCGCGTCGTGGCCGAAGGCCCGGAAGAGGACGCCCCAGTGCGAGGGCGTCGTCTTGAGTACGTCGATGCGCTCGGTGTGCAGGTGGCGCAGCAGGCCCATGGGGTCGCGGCGCGTGGCGTCGTCGACGAGGTGCAGGGTGCCGCCGGTCCACAGTGCCAGGAAGAGGCAGGTGTTGCCGAGGTCCGCCGCGAGCGTGGTGACGTGTGCGTACGAGAGCGGCTCGGCGATGTCCAGCCGGGCCAGCAGCGACGTGGTGTAGTGCCGCACGTTGGCGTGGGTGACCATGACCCCCTTGGGGATGCCGGTCGACCCGGAGGTGTAGAGGACGTACGCGATGTCGTCGGGGCCCGGCTTCGCGAGCGGTGCCGGGCCGGCGGCACCGGCCGTACCCGCCTCGCCCACCTCCAGGACGTCGAACCCCGACGAGGTGAGCTCGTCGCGGTACCGCCGGGAGGTGAGCAGGAGGCCGGGGGCGGCCGCGGCGAGCCGGCCGGCCCCCTCCGCCACCGGGTCGGTGGGCTCGACGACCGTGTACGCCGCGCCCGTCCCGAGCACGGCGAGGAGCGCCACCACCACGTCCGGGGAGCGGTCGAGGTGGATGCCCACGAGAGAACCACGGCCGATGCCCCGGCCGCGCAGCTGGTGGATCAGCCGGGACACCCGGTCGTCGAGCTGGGCGTAGGTCAGGCGGTCCTGACCCACGGCGACGGCCGTTCGGTTCGGGTGGGCCGTCGCGTGCGTACGAACCAGAGCCGGGAGCATGCCGTAGTCCTCTGCGTGTGGGCGGTCGGTCGGAGGGGGTGCCGGTGAGCCGGGATCAGCTCCAGAAGACGAGCGGCTCCTGCGGGCCCTTGGAGGCGATGAACGCGGCGGCGCCGACGCGGTGTTCGCCCTGTCCGGCGGTCACCGCGTGCAGCATGCGGGGGCTGAAGATGATGAGGTCGCCGGCTTCGGGGTGGATGACGTGCACCGGCTCCTCGACGGAATCCGGCTCCAGGCCCTCGACGTCGAGGATGGTCCTGGTCTCGTCCTCGGTGGGCTCACGGAGCCAGAGGTGCAGGTCGCCGCCCTTTTCCGGCACCTGGAGGTAGATGTTGGCGACGAGCTGGTTGACCACGCCCTCGATCTCCGGGGCGTCGCTCTCCTGGTCGATCGCGTCGTTGTGCGGGTAGAACTCCGAGGTGGAGGGCTGGAAGACCCGGAAGGCGCCCACGAAGCAGGCGCGCCCGCGCAGGCGCAACAGGTTGGCGCCCGCCGGCCACAGCTCCTGCAGCTCCAGGCGGACCCGGTCCACCGGGGAGAGGTAGGGGTGGAACATCGAGCGGACGTCCTGGATGGCCGGCAGGGCCTGGTCGTGGTACTTGTTCGTCAGCTCCGCGTCCCACTTGGTGTCGATGTGCGGCATGTAGACGCGGCCGACACTGCTGGTGTGCTGCTTGTGGTAGTTGCCCAGCGCCTGGTGGTTGATCGCCTTCTGCGCGACGCCCTCGGCGATGTCGACGGGGTAGTAGCCGCGGACGTGGATCGCGCCGATCTCGCGGTTGGCCAGCTTGAGCAGCGTCTCGGTGGTGAGTTCGGTGGCGATTTCGTTCGTCAGGGTCCTGACGACATCCGTGTTGACGCTCACGAAAAGGGCTCCTCGGGTTGAGAGAGGGCAGGAGTGCCCGGACTCGAGCTCACTGCCGCGGGTGAACCTGCACCGTTTCAGGGAATTCCAGAAGGCGGATCCAATTTGTGCCAGAGGGAAAGCTAAGTGAATCGACCGCCGGGGTCAAGGGGGCGTTTCCGGCCGGAATCCGGGCATAAAAAAGCAACGCCGAAGAGACCCTCCGGCAAGAGAAGGGTTGAATTCGCCCGGGGAGGGCGAGGTCTACGGCCGCACGTGCCGGGGCCCCGGCGGTGAGCCCCTCGGCCGCCGGCCGACGGACAAGGCATCGCTTCAGCCCCTGCACGACCTAGCCCGGACTTCCGGAGCCACGGCGCCCGGGCGATGTCCCCCGTCCGTCCGGGGCGGGCGGCCCCGGAGAGATCGCTCCGTCCTCAGCCGAGGATGATTTCGACGAATTCCGCCCCGACGGGCGTTTCAGCGGAAATAGGAGCCCCCGCGATCACCGCGCACACCTGAGCGCGGCGGCGACACTTCGCTAAAAATTTCCCCTCGATACCGGATGCGTTCGGATCAGCATGGGATACCCCGCAGAAAGGGAATTCCCCGCGGGGCTTCGACGGCACCGGCGGTGTCCGCCGGCGAAGTGCAGGAGGACGACCGGGAGCCCTCACCCGCCCGTGGAACCTTCAGCGGTCGCACCGAACCTCCATCGACTCGTGCCCGCGCGGCGCCGACCGGCCACCCGCGCGGAACGTATGGGCGTCTCCTCGGAGGCACTCCGGAACAGCGCCCGGCACCCCCTTCACTCACAACAGTTGCCTGGCGATGTCGTTCGGGTTACGCCCGGCTGCGGAAAGTTGATGTGACCTGAGTCACCGTGAAGCCCGGCGGTGATCCGCCGGCGGTGTACGACGCGCCACCCGGGTCATGGGCCGGGCACGCACAGCCGCATCCCGGGCCCAGGCGGCCCCGTCCTCGCGCGGGGGTTCATCGCATCGGCGAGGAACCCCCGCGCGGCAGCGCCGGACCGGGCGGCTCGTCGGAGGTCCTGTACAGGCGCCGCAGCAGGGGGGCGACCGCCGCGCTCAGCAGGCAGACGACGAAGTGCAGTACGTAGAAGAGGGGAATCCCGAACAGCAGGGGACGGTCGGGCGGCACCGCGAGCGTCGCCGCCGCGGCGGCCACCGGCAGGAGTAACAGGGCCCACCGGGCCACGCGCCGCGCGGGCCCGCGTCCACCCCCGCTCCCGCTTCCGCTTCCGCTCCCGACGCACTCGTCTCCCGCAGCCTTCACTGGCACAACCGCACCCCTCCGAGTCGTTGACGTATCCGGTGGCCGGTAGCCCGAGAGTGACGGGACATGGCCGGCGGAGAAGACGGGAGTGCGCGAAAGAGGCGGTCCGGCACAGCGCGGCGCGTAGGTGCGGACTCCCGCGGAGCGCGGCGGCGGGAGCGTCCTCGCGCTCCGGCCGCCGGCTACGGGTGTTGGTTGCGCGCCCCGGGCGGAGGGTTTACGCGGACGCTGTTTTTGTCGAGTGGCGTGGATCACGTTCCGCGTCGGCGAAGCCCCTATTTCATGAGGTAGGACGCATGCCCGAGCAAGCGTGATCATTCGGCACCGCCCTCCGGCCGATCCTTGACCCCTCGCTCGGGCGCGACCTAAAGTGCCGCTGAGCAGAACCCGGTTGACGAAATACGCAGAAGAGTGGACGAGGGAAGCCTCACACCGAGCGACTTCGGGCACTCGGCCTACCGGCCGGCACAGTCCCCCGCAGATCCCTTGTTCTGAGCCGAGGGGGCGTCATCAGCCACGCGATCGCTGTGGGGTTCGTCCTCGTCGTCTGCTGTGCCCTGCTGGCCGGGGCCCGCCGCCCGCCGCGCGACGAGCTGCCGCACCCCACCCGCTGGGCGCTCGGCGGCCGCGGCTTCGGCACCGCCACCACCTGCCTGCTGCTCGGCGGCACCATCTACACGTCGTACACCTACATCGCCGTGCCCGGCCTCATGTTCGGCACCGGCGGGCTGGCGCTGTACTCCCTCGTCTACACCATGCTGCTCTCGCCGCTGATCCTGATCCTGCTGCCCCGGCTGCGCGACATCGGCGAGAAGCACGGTCTGGTCACCGCGGCCGACTACGTCCGTGTCCGGCACGGCTCCCATCCGCTGGCACTCGCGACGGCCCTCACCGGCATTCTGGCGACCATGCCCTACCTGGGGCTCCAAGTCGTGGGCATGGCGGCCGTGTTGCGCTCCATCGGGCTGGCCCCCGACGGGTTCGCGGGCTGCACGGTACTCGTCGTGCTCTTCCTGGCCTTCGCCCTGGTGACCCAGCCCGGGGGCCTGCGCGCGTGTGCCCGGATCTCGCTGGTCAAGGCCGTGCTCATCGGCGCAGCCGTCGTGGTGCTGCTCGTACTGACCGTCACCCGGCTCGGCACACCGGGACACATCTTCGAACTCGCGGGCGGGCGCGGCACGGCGATGGGGCAGTCCTACGGCGTGCCGACCCAGCACTTCACCACGTACGCCTCGCTCGCCCTCGGCTCCGCGCTCGCCCAGCTCATGTACCCGCAGGTTCTCCTGGTCGCCATGGCCAGCAGGTCCAAGGAGACGCTGCGGGCAGCCACCACGTTCCTGCCCGCGTGGAGCATGACGCTCGGACTCTGGGCCTTCTTCGGGATCGCCGCGCTCGCCGCGGGGGTGACGACCTCGCCCGGGCACGGCGAACTGGCCGTACCCACGCTCGTCCGCGAACTGGCCCCGGACTGGCTGGCCGGGCTGCTCTTCGGCGCACTCGCCGTGGCCGGCCTGCTGCCCGCCGTCGTCATGGCGATGAGCACGGCGATGCTGTTCGTCCGCAATGTCTACGTCGAGTACCTCAACCCCACGGCCACCCCCAAGCACGAGGTGCGGGTCGCCCGCGGCCCCGCACTCGTGATCATGGCAGGGGCCATCGTCTTCGCGCTCCTCATGAAGCCGCAGGACGCCATCAACCTCCATCTGCTCGGCGGCGTCTGGATCCTGCAGATCCTGCCCGCCGTCGCGGTGTCGCTGTTCACCCGCTGGTTCCACCGGCGCGCGCTGTTCCTCGGCTGGGCGCTGGGCATGGTCTCCGGCACCGTCCTGCTGGGGCTGCGCGGCTTCTCCACCGTGGTCGACATCGGCGTCGGCCCGGTGCACGCGCCGGTGTACGTCGCCCTGATCGCCCTCGCGCTCAACCTCGCGGTCGCCGCCCTGCTCACGCCCCTCCTCGACGCTCTCGGCGTGCCGCGGGGCACGGACGGCACGGCCGGAGGAGCGGGGTTCGAACGCCGCGGCTCCAAGTACGCCTTCGTCGTCGAATGAGTGAGGAACCCACCCCGTGAAGCCGCTCCTGCCACGACATAGCGAACCGCTCCGATCCCTCGCGCCCGCAGTCCCGCTGCCCCGGGACGTCGCGGTCCCGCCGCTCGCCCCTCTGGAGGCGCTCGACGAGAACGCCACCCTCAACCTGCGTGACGCCGACCGGGAAGTGGCGATCGCTCACATCTACGACCAGCACTACGCCGGGCTGGTGCGTCTCGCGGTGCTGCTCGGCGCCGAACAGGACGCGGAGGATCTCGTCTCGGAGGCGTTCTGCCAGCTCCACTACCGATGGGCGAAGCTGAAGACGCCCGAGGCCGCGGCGAGCTACCTCCGCTCCATAGTCTGCAACCTGGCGCGGATGCGCATACGCCGCATCAGGGTCGTCCGCCGGCACACCTACCGCGTGCCGGAAGACCTGGTCCGCTCCGCTGAGCAGCAGGTACTCCTCAACCAGGACCAGCGTGAACTCGTGGCGGCATTGGGTACGCTGTCGTCCCGGCAGCGGCAGGTCCTGGTGCTGAAGTACTGGCTGGACCTGAAGGAGACCGAGATCGCCGAGACGATGAAGATCTCCGTCGGAGCGGTGAAGTCGCACACCGCCAGGGGCATGGCGAAGCTGACGAGTGTCATGAAGGGAGCAGCCGGGTGAGCAGGGACACCGAGGACCTGCTGCGCAAGGTACTGAGCGACCTCGCCGCGTCGGTACCGGACGGTTCGGCGACGTCGTACCGCGTGGAACAGGCCCGCTGGCGCCGCCGGGAGTACCGGCGCCGGTGCGTCGTCGCGGTCCTGGTCCTTCTCATCGTCGCCGTCGTCTGCGCCATCGGCCTGATGACCCTCTCCAACGCGTCGCCGGACACCCACGTGGTCTTCGACAACACCGCTCCCGCGTAGGCGCCGGAGGCCACCACCCGGCGGTGACCGGCCGGCCCGCCCGGCAGAGCACGCATCTCCCCCGGGCAGCGGCCTGCGGCAACGGTTCCACCCGTACGCCTGGGCGCGTCCCACCCGGAGGGGCGGCCGGCTTCCCCGGCCGCCCCTCCGTCGTGTCCGGCCGCCGTCACCCCAGCCTGAGGTGGTGCAGCATCAGCAGTCCGGCTGCCATGTTGGCCGCGGGGACCCGGCCCCCGGCGATGAGGCCGGGTACGGACTTGAGGGGCACCCACTCCCGGCGCGAGGACTCGAACCCGTCGGTGGGCGGCCCGGTCCAGTGGGCCTCCTCGGCCCAGTAGAGGTGGTGGCGGGCGTCGGTGAGTCCGTTGGAGGGCTCCACCGTCATCAGCGGGCGCAGCGGGCCGGGGCGCCAGCCGGTCTCCTCCTCCATCTCCCGGGCGGCGGCGCGGGCGATGTCCTCGCCGTCCTCGACGACTCCGGCGGCGAGTTCCCAGCCCCAGCTGTCGGTGATGAAGCGGTGCCGCCAGAGCAGCAGGACCTCGTCGGCGTCGTTGACGACGGTGGCGGCGGCGACGGGGCGCAGCCGGATGACGTAGTGGTCGAGGTGCCTGCCGTCGGGGAGTCGGACGTCCGCGAGGTTCACTCGGAACCAGCGGTTTTCATAGACGGACTGTTCGTTCAGGTTCGCCCATTGCACAGTTCTGCCACCTTTCGTTCGTTTGGTGGCAACATCGCAGCAGGGGTGGCAGGTTGAAGGAGGGTGCGCTTCCGAATGCGCCGGGGCTCACAGGGGCACGCGCAGCGCTCCCCCGATCACTTCGGCGGCCCGCACGGCCTCCGCGCTCTTGCTGGCCGCGAGGTCGTCGCGGACGGCGCCCATCCGCTCGCGCAGCCTGCGGGACTCGACCCCGCGCGCGCGTTCCGCCATCTCCGTGGCCGTACGCGCCGCCCGGTCGGGCTCGCCGAGGCGCAGCTCCACCTGGGTCAGCATCGCGAGCCGGTGCACGCGCCCCCGGTCGTGCGCCGGGGCGTGCACGGCCAGGGCCGCGTGCTCCCTGGCGGCTTCGAGGTCGCCCAGGCCGAGCAGGGCCTCGGCGACCTGTACGTCCACCAGGCCGGGCTGGACGTATGCGGTCTCCTCCGGCTCCGCGCCGGGGAGGATGCGGGCCGCCAGGGCCTCGGCGCGGCCGATGCGCTCGCGGGCGGACCGGTCGTCCCCGAGCCGGGCGTACGCCTTGGCCTGCATGGCGTGGAGGTCCGCGGCGAGCGCGGGGGTGATGCGGTGGCCGGCGGCCCGTATCGCCGCCTCGGCGAAGGCGACCGCGCGGCGGAATTCCCCCAGGTGCAGCGACTGGTTGACCAGCAGGGCGATCACATAGCCGCCGAGCGCCCGGTCGCCGCTCGACTTGGCGAGGCGCAGCGCCTGGTGGAAGTAGCGCTGGGCCAGTCCGTGGGCGTCGGAGTCGTAGGCGCAGATGCCCGCGAGCGCGACGAGTCCGGCGGTCGCGCGGTGCAGCCGGCGGCCCGTCGCGTCGTCGTGGCCTGCGTGCAGCAGCGGGGCCGCCCCGGCGTTGAGGAAGCCCACCACCCGGCCTCTCGTGGCGATGCCGCCGGCCTTGCGGTAGAGGTGCTCGTAGTGGTTGCGGGCGGCGCGCAGGATCTCCAGGTCGGCGGGGCCGATGCGGGACGGGCCGGGGCGGGAGACGTCCCTGTCCTCGGGCGGGTTCTCCCATTCCCAGACGGGCATCACCGCCTCGGTCCCGGTGACGGCGGGGACACCGGTCAGCCGCGGGCTGTGCTGCCCGTCCGCACGCCAGAGCGCGGTGGCCCGTTCGACGAAGCCGGCGAGCGGGGTGCCGGGCGACGGCGCGGCCGGTGCGCCGGCCGCGCCCATGCCGATGTCGTCGAGGGTGACGGGCCGCCCGAGGCGCCGCCCGAGGACCTCGCAGATCAGGTCGGGTACCTCGCCGCGCGGGCGCTGGCCCTTCAACCAGCGGGACACGGCGGTGTGTTCGTACCGCAGCCGCAGCCCCCGGGCCTGGCCGGCCCGGTTCACGTGGGCGGCGAGCCCCGCCCGCGAGACCCCTGCCTCCTCCACGAGGGACTCCAGCAGGATGTTGGGCTCCGTACGGTCGCGCTCCACGCGTCCCCCCTTCCCGCGCCGGGCCGGAACAGGTGGGTCGGGCCTGTGCCGGACGCGTACGCCGCAAGGTGCCAGCCAAGCACCGATTCACACGGGGTGTGAACGGAATGCCCGAACCGTCCCCCTGTGCGCCCTCCCGCGGGGGGACGGGCGTGGGTTGACTGGGCGTCTCGCCGGATCGCGGCCGGGTCGTCGCGGCTCCCCCTCGTAAAGCTCCGACGGCCCTCGTCCGCACCGCCCGCTCTGCCGGCCTGCCCGACACACCACGGCAGGGCGGGCGGTGCAGGACCGCACGGTCCCACTGCCCGAACGAACAGGAGGGGTGGCCACGGGACGGAGGCCGGGGCCGAAGCGCTTCCGGTCCCGGCTCCGGGCCCGGGTGCGGTCCCCCGCGGACGGCGAGACGGAGGAGGGACGCATCCGTCATCGGATGCGTCCCTCCTCACCGTGCGGCGACGGCCGCCGCGCCGGGCGTCACGCCCCGCGCAGCACCGCGCCGTTGCGCTCGGCGGCGAGCGCCACGGCGGCGTCACGGGCGGCCGACGCCTCGTCGACCGTCAGCGTGCGGTCCGGGGCGCGGAAGCGCAGCGCGTACGCGAGCGACTTGCGGCCCTCACCGATCTGGTCGCCGGTGAACACGTCGAACAGCCGGAGCGATTCGAGGAGTTCGCCCGCGCCCTCGCGGAGAGTCGCCTCGACCTCGGCGGCGGGGACGTCGGTGGGGACGATGAGCGCGATGTCCTGGGTCGCCACCGGGAAGGTGGAGATCCGCGGAGCGCGGAGCGCGCCTTCGGCGGCCCGCTCCAGGACGTCGATCTCGATCTCCATGGCGCTGGTTCGCTCGGGAAGGTGGAGCTCCTTGACGACGCGCGGGTGGAGTTCGCCCGCGTGTCCGAGGAGGGTCTCCTCGCCGTTCACCGTGACGTACAGCGCGGCGCAGCGGCCGGGGTGCCACGGGGCGTGCCGGTCGGCGCGGACCGTCACCTCGACGCCCGCCTCGCGGGCGAGGGTGCGCGCCGCCTCGACGGAGTCCGCCCAGGTGGCCGGGCGGCCCTTGCCCCACCAGCCGGCCTGCTCGCGGGCGCCCGCGAGGACGACGGCGGCGTGGCGCGGCTGACGCGGCAGGGAGGTGTCGAGCGCGGCGATCTCCTCTTCCGAGGGGCGCCGGTCCACCGGGAGCCGGACGGCCTGCGTCTCGTGGCCGGTCGGCCGGAAGACCAGCCCGGTCTCGAAGAGCGCGAGGTCGTGGGAGCCGCGGCCGTCGTTGCGCCGCAGTGCGCCGAGGAGGCCCGGCAGCAGTGTGGTGCGCAGCGCCGGCTCCTCGTCGGAGAGCGGGTTGGCGAGGAGGACCGTGCGGCGCCGGGCGTCGTCGGTGTCCAGGCCGAGCTGGTCGAGGACGGTGTTCCCGATGAACGGGTAGTTCAGCGCCTCGACGTAGCCGGCGCCGGCCAGGGCCCGGCCGATGCGGCGGCCCAGCCGCTGACGGTCGGTGAGACCGCGGCCCGACGGCGGGGTCGGCAGGGTCGACGGGAGGTTCTCGTAGCCCTCCAGCCGGATGACCTCTTCGGCGAGGTCGTTCGGCTCGCTCAGGTCGGGGCGCCAGGACGGCACGGTGACCAGGAGCTCGTCCTGCCCGTAGACGTCGCAGCCGACCTCCTGGAGGCGGCGGACGACGATCTCGCGGCCGTAGTCGACCCCGGCCACCCGGCTGGGGTGGTTCGCGGGCATCGCGATGGTGCGGGGCGCGGACGGGGCGGTGATCTCGGTGACGCCCGCCTCGGCGGTGCCGCCGGCGAGCAGCACCAGCAGGTCGACCGTGCGCTGCGCGGCAGCGGCGGCGGCCTGCGGGTCGACGCCGCGCTCGAAGCGCTTGGACGCCTCGGTGGACAGCTTGTGCCGGCGCGAGGTGCGGGCGATCGAGAGCGCGTCGAAGTTCGCGGCCTCGACGACGACCTCGGTGGTGGCGGCGGTCCCGGTGCCGGCGTCGGCGATCTCCGTGTGGGCGCCGCCCATGACACCGGCGAGGCCGATGGGGCCGCGGTCGTCGGTGATGACGAGGTCCTCGGCGTCCAGGACGCGGACGACACCGTCGAGGGTGGTGAGCTTCTCGCCCTGCTGGGCGCGGCGGACGCCGATGGGGCCCTCGACGCGGGTGCGGTCGTAGGCGTGCAGCGGCTGGCCGAGCTCCAGCATCACGTAGTTGGTGATGTCGACGGCGAGCGAGACGGCGCGCATGCCGGCCTTCTGCAGCCGGCGCGTCATCCAGAGCGGCGAGCGGACCTCGGGGTCGAGACCGGTGACGGTGCGCGCGGTGAAGCGCGGGCAGCCGAACGGGTCGCTGATCCGGACCGGGTAGCCGAACGCGTTCGGGGCGGGTACGTCGAGCAGCGCCGGGTCGCGCAGCGGCAGGCCGTACGCGGTGGCGGTCTCGCGGGCGATGCCGCGCATCGACAGGGCGTAGCCGCGGTCGGGGGTGACGGCGATGTCGAGGACCTCGTCGACGAGCTGGAGCAGCTCGATCGCGTCGGTACCCGCCTCGGTCTCCGGCGACAGCACGATGATGCCGTGGGTGCCGTCGTCGCCCATGCCGAGCTCGTCGGTGGAGCAGATCATGCCGTGCGAGGTCTTGCCGTACGTCTTGCGGGCGGCGATCGCGAAGTCGCCGGGCAGGACGGCGCCGGGGAGGACCACGACGACCTTGTCGCCGACGGCGAAGTTGCGGGCGCCGCAGACGATCTCCTGCGGTTCGCCGGTGCCGTTGGCGGTACCGACGTCGACGGTGCAGAAGCGGATGGGCTTCTTGAAGCCCTCCAGCTCCTCGATGGTCAGGACCTCACCGACGACCAGCGGGCCGGTGAGGCCGGCGCCGGTCTGCTCGACGGTCTCGACCTCGAAGCCGGCGTCGACGAGCTTGGCCTGCACGTCACGGCCGGTCTCGGAAGCCGGCAGGTCGACGTATTCCCGCAGCCAGGAAAGCGGGACGCGCATCAGATCTCCATCCCGAACGGTCGGGTGAACCGGACGTCACCCTCGACCAGGTCTCGCATGTCTTCGACGTTGTGGCGGAACATCAGCATCCGTTCGATGCCGAACCCGAAGGCGAATCCGCTGTACTTCTCGGGGTCGACACCGCAGGCGACGAGCACCTTCGGGTTGACCATGCCGCAGCCGCCCAGCTCGATCCAGCCCTCGCTGCCGCAGGTGCGGCAGGGGCGGTCGGGGTTGCCGACGGACTCGCCGCGGCAGACGAAGCAGACCATGTCCATCTCGGCGGACGGCTCGGTGAACGGGAAGTAGTTCGGCCGCAGCCGGGTCTTCATGTCCGCGCCGAAGAGCGCCTGCACCATGTGGTCCAGGGTGCCCTTGAGGTCGGCCATGGTGAGGCCCTCGTCGATCGCGAGCAGCTCGATCTGGTGGAAGACCGGGGTGTGCGTCGCGTCGAGCTCGTCGGTGCGGTAGACCCGGCCGGGGCAGACCACGTAGACGGGGGGCTTGCGGCTGAGCAGCGACCGCGCCTGGACGGGCGAGGTGTGGGTACGCAGCACCACGCCGGACTCGTCGCCCTCGGTGGGACGGCCGTCGGCCGTCGTGCCGCGGACGAAGAAGGTGTCCTGCATCTGGCGGGCCGGGTGGTCGGGCACGAAATTCAGGGCGTCGAAGTTGAACCACTCCGCCTCGACCTCGGGGCCCTCCGCGATCTCGTAGCCCATGGCCACGAAGACGTCCGCGACGCGCTCCATGATGGTCGTCAGCGGGTGGCGGGCGCCGGCCGGGACGCGGTCGTAGGGCAGCGTGACGTCCACGGCCTCCTCGACGAGCACCCGGGCGTCCCGCTCGGCCTCCAGCTCGGCCTGGCGCGCGGCCAGGGCCTTGGAGACCGCGCCGCGGGCCTGGCCCACGCGCTTGCCCGCCTCGGCCTTGGCCTGCGGCGGCAGGGCTCCGATCTCGCGGTTGGCGAGCGACAGCGGCGAGGTACCCCCGGTGTGCGCGGTCTTCGCCTGGGCGAGCGCGTCGAGGTCGCCCGCGGCGGCGAAGGCGGCGAACGCCTCGTCCCGCATGCGCTCGATCTCTTCCGGTTTCAGTGCCTCGACCTCGACTGGGTCGTACGACTTGTTCGGTGCCGACATCTCTTCCCGTGCTTCCGATTGGCTGATACTGCCCGTATCGGGGGACACCCCGAGACCCCCGTGGCCCTGCTCGACGGCAGGAGGACGCAAAGGTGCCAAAGGTCGAGTCTAAAGGCCGTGGGGGCGGTACGAAGCCCGTGGGCTGCTCGGAGGCCCTGCACCGCGCGGTGCGAAGGCGCCCGATCCCTCCGCGCGATCCTGGTTATCGCAGGTACGCGGGGGTGCTCACGGGCAGGATAAATCGAAACTCCGCGCCCCCGCCGGGCGCCCGGTCGACCGTGATGGTGCCGCCGTGGGCGGCGACGATGCCCTTGACGATGTAGAGGCCCAGGCCGGTGCCGCCGCGCTTGCTGCCGCGCCAGAAGCGGGTGAAGACGCGGGCCATCGACTCCTCGGGGATGCCGGGCCCTTCGTCGCTCACGGTGACCGCCGTTCCTGTCTCGTCGTTGTCCGCCGGGGCGGGTGCGATGTCGATGGTGACAGTTCCCTCGCCGTGGCGCACCGCGTTTTCCAGCAGGTTGCCGAGCACCTGGTCGATCTTGTCGGGGTCCGCCCAGAGATCGGGCAGCGGGTGCTCGGTACGGACGAGGAAGCGGTCGGGCGACTGGCCGCTGGCGACGAGGGCCTGTACGTGGCGGGCGACGGCTGCCGAGATGTCGACGGGCTGGCGGCGCAGCTCCAGCCGGCCGGAGTCGATCCGGGAGATGTCGAGCAGTTCGGCGATGAGGCGGGTGATGCGGCCGGCGTCGGCGTCGACCGTCTCAAGCATGAGCCGCTTCTGGTCGTCGGAGAAACGTTCCCACTTGGCGAGCAGCGTGGCGGTGAACCCCTTGACGGAGGTCAGCGGGGAGCGCAGCTCGTGGGCGACGGTGGCGATGAGGTCGGAGTGGCTGCGCTCGGTACGGCGGCGGGCCTCGGTCGAGCGGAGGGAGACGACCACCCGCCGGACGGGGCCGGTGGGGTGGTCGCGGACGTACCGCGCGGAGACGAGGACCTCGCGTCCGCCGGGGAGCAGCAGATTCCGCTCGGGCTGGCCGACCCGGGTGGCGAGGCCGCCGTAGGGATCGGTCAGGGTCCACCAGCGGCGGCCCTTGAGGTCTTCGAGGGGCAGTGCCTGTTCCAGCCGGCTGCCGAGGGCGACTTCCTTCGCCACGGAGGTGATCTTGACGGCGGCGGCGTTGAAGCAGACGATGCGCCCGGTCCGGTCGGCGACGACCAGCCCGTCCGGCAGGTCGTCCGGCTCGACGCCGGGGAGGATGTCCGTGGGGGCGGAGCCGCCCGCCGCGTACTCGTCCGCCCCGGGGCGGACGACGGTGGTCGTCGTCCGACGCGGCCTGCTCATGCCGACAGCCATTTTCCCGTACCCCACCTCTCGAACCGGTGCAGTGGGCCCCGAGCCCGTCACCCTACTAGGCGTCGGTGAGCCCGCGACACCCTGCGGGGGCGCGCGGAAGGGCGCATCGGCGAACACCGGCTCATGCGTGGCCGGAACTTGCCCGGTCGCCTCGCGCCGGGGCGCACGACCGCGCGCATGCAGGGGCGGGAACGCCCCGCACGCCCGCACGCCCGGTCGCACGCGGGCCTACGGGCGGATGTGCACGCGCGGGCACACAGCGGGCGCGCCGGACAGGCGCGCCGCCGGGTCAGGACGCCGTACGGGGGCGCTGCGCGCGGGCGGAGGCGTAGAGGCAGACGGCGGCGGCGGTGGCGAGGTTGAGGCTCTCCGCCTTGCCGTGGATGGGCACCCGGACCACCGCGTCGGCGAGGGCGCGGGTCTCCTCGGGGAGGCCCCAGGCCTCGTTGCCGAAGACCCAGGCGGTGGGGCCGCCCATGGTGCCGGCGTCGAGCTCGTCGTCGAGGTCGGCGGTACCGGCCCCGTCCGCGGCCAGCACCCGCGCACCGGCGTCCCGCAGCCCCTGGACGGCCAGCTCGACCGGTACGCCGATCGCGACCGGCAGGTGGAAGTGCGAACCGACCGACGCGCGCACCGACTTGGGGTTGTACAGGTCGACCGAGGCATCGGTGAGGACCACCGCGTCCGCTCCCGCCGCGTCGGCGCAGCGCAGCACCGTACCGGCGTTGCCGGGGTCGCGTACGTTCGCCAGTACGGCCACCAGGCGGGGCTTCGCGGCGAGGATGTCCTCGAACGGCGAGTCCAGGAAGCGGCAGACGCCGATCAGGCCCTGGGGGGTGACGGTCTGGGAGACGTCGGCGAGGACGTCCGCGTCGGCGAGGTGCACCCGGGCACCGGCCGCGTGGGCGGCGTCGATGATCTCCGTGTACCGCTCGGCGGCCTCCACGGTGGCGAACAGCTCGATCAGGGTGGGTTCGCCATCGGCGCCCCGGTGCACGGCGGCCTCACGCACGGCCTGCGGCCCCTCGGCGATGAACCGTCGCTCCTTGACGCGGAAGTTCCGCTTGGCCAGCCTCCGGGCGGCGGCGACGCGGGGCGAACGCGGGGAGATCAGTTCGGGGATGCCCATGGTCGGCGGCGGGCCTCTCTGCGTGCGGCGGGACTCGGGGGTGTCCGGCGGATCAGGGTCACGCGCCCCGGACGGGCGTGTGACGCACCGGGAAGGCGTGTGACGCACCGGACCCGCAGGCGACGAGCGCCTGCGGGTCCGGGTCAAGCACCTTCAAGTACGCCTGGGTCAGGCGGCCTTGGGGGCGTTCACGTCGGCCGGGAGGGCCTTCTTCGCGACCTCGACGAGGGCGGCGAACGCGTTGGCGTCGTTGACCGCGAGCTCGGCCAGGATCTTGCGGTCCACCTCGATGTTGGCGGCCTTCAGACCCTGGATGAGGCGGTTGTAGGTCATGCCGTTCTGGCGGGCAGCGGCGTTGATGCGCTGGATCCAGAGCTGGCGGAAGTCGCCCTTGCGCTTCTTGCGGTCGTTGTAGTTGTAGACCAGGGAGTGGGTGACCTGCTCCTTGGCCTTGCGGTACAGGCGCGAACGCTGACCGCGGTAACCGCTGGCGGCCTCGAGGATCGCCCGGCGCTTCTTGTGGGCGTTTACTGCCCGCTTGACGCGTGCCACTTTTAACTCCTTGTAGCGGGGCTGGTGTTCATGTCTTCGACGCACCCAGCCCGGAAACGAATTGGTCCCGGTGTGATCGAGGTCGGCCGCCCGGACTCACCGGGGGCCAGGACCTCACTTGCCGAGAAGCTTCTTGATCTTCTTGGCGTCGGCCGGAGCCACGACGACCGTGCCGGTCAGCGAGCGGGTCTTCTTGGACGACTTGTGCTCCAGGAGGTGGCGCTTGCCCGCCTTCTCACGGAGCACCTTGCCGGAGCCGGTGATCTTGAAGCGCTTGCTGGTACCGCTGTGCGTCTTGTTCTTCGGCATCGCGCCGTTCTCTCCTCGTCAGTGGCGCCCCTCACGGTGCGGGCACCGCGCGTTCAGGGGCGTCAGATCTCTGTGGATTCCGGGAGGACCGGGGGCCGCCTGGATGGCGGCCCCGAGGTCACGCCTCGGAAGGTGTCTCGCCCGAAGCCTCGGCAGGAGCCTCGGCGGGTGCCTCGGCCTGCTCCTGGGGCTCACCCTCGGACTCGGTGTCCTGGGTGGTGCCCTGGCGCTCGGCCTTGCGGGCGGCCTGCGCCTCGCGGGCCTCCGCCATGGCTTCGGTCTTCTTCTTGTGCGGGCCCAGAACCATGATCATGTTCCGGCCGTCCTGCTTGGGGTTGGACTCGATGAAGCCGAGTTCCTCGACGTCCGAAGCGAGACGCTGGAGCAGGCGGAAGCCGAGCTCCGGGCGGGACTGCTCACGACCACGGAACATGATCGTGATCTTGACCTTGTCGCCCTGCTTCAGGAACCGGACGACGTGACCCTTCTTGGTGTCATAGTCGTGCGGGTCGATCTTCGGCCGGAGCTTCATCTCCTTGATGACCGTGTGCGCCTGGTTCTTGCGCGCCTCACGGGCCTTCATGGCCGACTCGTACTTGAACTTCCCGTAGTCCATGAGCTTGCACACGGGCGGACGGGCAGTCGCCGCCACCTCGACCAGGTCGAGGTCGTACTCCTGTGCGAGCTCCAGGGCCTTGGCAAGCGGAACAATCCCGACCTGCTCGCCGCTGGGTCCGACAAGTCGCACCTCGGGAACGCGAATCCTGTCGTTGATGCGGGGCTCGGCGCTGATGGATCCTCCTAGGTAGCACCACGGGACCGCCTGGCGGACAGCCTCGTAACGTCTGTTTTCGACAAGACCAACCGCGCCGGGATATGAAAAATGCCCCGGACGGGAACACAGGCGGGGCTCCTGGAAATACCGGAACACCGCCGCGTGCAATCCGCGGGGCGCATCGGACGGCTCCATCGTCCGTACGGAACGATGGTGGCCGTCTGACCGGTGACCCGTCGCCCTGAGGGCGACCAGGTGGGAGATCGGAGCCTCCACTTGTGGGCCGAGCACATAGGTGTCCGGCCGGTCGTTACACAAGGTTAGCAGCCACCGGACGCCGACGCTAATCCCGCGCCCCGCGGCCCTCACGCCTCCGGCCCGGCTCCCGCGCGCGGGGACGTACGGGACCCGCCGTATCGTGTGGGGCATGAGTGACGCCCCCAGCACCGAGAACCCCGGCTTCGACGAAATGGCCCGCGACATCGCGGAGGTCCCCGCCGTCGAGGTGATCGTGACCGTCGCGGTCAACCTGATGAGCGCCGCCGCCGTGAAGCTCGGCCTGACCGAGGAGGGCGAGGAGCACAAGGACCTCGACGAGGCCCGCAAGCTCGTGCACGCCCTCGCCGGCCTGCTGGACGCCAGCACGACCGAGATCAGCACCTTCCACGCCTCGCCGCTGCGCGACGGGCTGAAGTCGCTCCAGCTCGCCTTCCGCGAGGCCTCGCTCGTACCGGACGAGCCGGGCACCGGCCCGGGCGAGAAGTACACGGGTCCGGTCTACGGCTAGGCAGCACCCGGAGAGCGCACCACGGAGCCCGCCTCCCCCCATGGGGGACGGCGGGCTCCGTGGTGTCGGGCGGTTGCCGTCGCTCAGGCCGTCCCCGCCTCGTCGGCCGGAACGTCGCCCGCCTCGGCGGCACCCGTGGAGACCGGGTGCGTCAGACGGTGGGCGAGCGCGGCGATGACGCCGCCCACGAGTGGCGCCACGATGAAGAGCCAGAGCTGCGAGAGCGCCGGGCCGCCGGCGAAGATGGCGGGCCCCAGACTCCGGGCGGGGTTGACCGACGTACCGGTCAGCGGGATGCCCACCAGGTGGATCACCGCGAGCGAGAGGCCGATGGGGAGTCCGTCGAAGCCGATCACCGCGACCTTGTGGGTCACCGCCAGGACGACGAAGACGAGCAGGAACGTCAGCACCACCTCGGCGAGGAACGCGCCGCCCTGGCTGAGGTGGACCTCGGAGCGGGCGCCGTAGCCGTTGCTGCCGAACTTGCCGTGCGTCTGGAGTCCCGGGACCTGCTTCGCCAGCAGGAAGAGCAGCGCCGCTCCCGCGATGCCGCCCGCGAACTGCGCGACCCAGTACGTGACCGCCGTACGCGGGTCGATGCGCCGGGCCATCAGCATGCCGAGGGTCACCGCGGGGTTCACGTGGCAGCCGGAGACAGGACCGAGTGCGTAGGCGAGCGCCAGCAGGGTGAACCCGAACGCGAGGGCGATGCCCACCGTTCCGATGAAGTCGACGGCGAGCACCGCGGAACCGACGGCGAAGAACACCAGGAGCAGCGTCCCCAGAAACTCTGAGACAACCGTCCGCGTCTGCATACAACCACCTCGCGAAGTTCGTCCGGCTTTATTCCACTTCGCCCAGTTTCAAGGGAAAGCAGCGGACGCGCTCGCTGGGCCGTTCAGGTGGCGGGGACGGCTCCCGAGGCCGACCATGCGCCTCGCGGGCTCCGGAGGCCGGCCGTGTGCCTCGCGGGCTCGGGAGGCCCCCCATGCACCCGGCGGGCCCCGGAGGCCGTGCGCTCAGCGGGTGAAGAGCGCCTCGCCGGGAGCGGGCGCTCCGGCGGGCAGCACGGCGAGGTCGAGGCCGCGTACGAGCCGGGCGCGCAGCACCTCGCTGGCGGAGAGCGCGGAGGCCACCCGGCGCGCCGCCTCGGCGGGGGCGGCGTCCGGAGCGAGGACGAGCGCGAGGGTGCCGTCGGCGCTCCCGGGGCCCAAGTGGGCGCGGAGCACGGCGGGTTCGGCGGAGACGATGTCCCGTACGGCCTTGACGACGGCGGGGTCGTCCAGCGGGTCGGCGCTGGACCGCCCCTCGGCGAGGGCGCGCAGTGCGGAGCCGGAGAGTTCGAAGGCGACGGGCCCGGCGAGGTCCAGCACGACCGTGTCCGCCTTCTCGTGGGCGGCGGCCTGGAGCGCCTGGTGCAGGGGTACGGCGACGGGGCGGGCCTGCGGGTCCCAGCGCGCCAGGGACGCGGTGGACGTGAAGGCGGGCAGCGCGCGCCGGTTCCCCGCCTTGAGGGTGGGGACGGCCATGTCGCTGGTCTTCTCGCGGCGCAGCCCGTTCTCGTCCTCTTCCACCTCGCCGAGGACGGCGACGACAGGCACCAGGAGCCGGGCGTCCCGGAGGGCTGCGAGCACCGGCCCGACGGCCGACCTGTCCTCCGACCAGGCGGTGAGCGCCGCCGTCAGCTCGGGGGCGGCGGTGCCGTCGTCGTCGGAGAAACCGGGGTCCGGAATGTTCTTGAGCTCCACGGGACGAGCGTAGTGGGTCCCTTTTCTCACCCTGACGACAGGTTCGCCACAGGCTCCTCTCAGCTGCCCTTCCTAGCGTGCGGCCATGCCCCGACGGAGAATACGCAGGTCAGTGATGTCCGCCTCGGTGACGGCGTTGGCCGTGCTGGCCGGTACGGCGGCCGGCGGCGCGTACCTGACGAGCCACGCGGCCGACGGCGCGGCCACTCCGGTGGCCTCGGTGGCCTCGGCCTCGTCGCGGGCCGCCTCGCCAGGGGGCGGTACACCGTCCGCGGCGGCGAGCGCGACGAGTGAGGAGGCCGTGGTGGAGTACGACGCGCTGGTGGCGGCGGCCGTCCGGCCGGTGGCCGGTGACGCGCGGCTGTCGGTCGCCGTCCTCGACACCGGGAGCGGGGCGGGCGGCGCGTACGAGAGCACCGCCGGGCAGACCTTCGACACGGCCAGCATCGTGAAGGTGGACATCCTGGCCGCGCTGCTGCTGACCGCGCAGGACGAGGGCCGGGAGCTGACCGCGAGTGAGCGCGCCTCCGCGGCCACCATGATCGAGAACAGTGACAACGCCTCGGCGACGCGGCTGCTCCAGGTGGTCGGCGGCGAGAGCGCGCTGGACGCGGCGAACGAGCGGCTGGGGCTGACCGGTACCACCGCCTCCCACGCGTGGGGGCTGAGCCGGACCACCGCGGCCGACCAGGTGCGGCTGCTGGAGGCGGTCTTCGCCCCGTCCGCCTCCACCGCGCGCTCCCCCCTGTCGGCGGACTCCCGGGCCTACGTCCAGGAGCTGATGGGCCAGGTGGAGGCGGACCAGCGATGGGGCGTGTCGGCGGCGGGCGGCGACGCGCTCCTGAAGAACGGCTGGATGCCCCGGACCACCACCGGACTGTGGGACATCAACAGCGTGGGGCGGGTCTCGTCGGGCGGCAGGACGTATCTGGTGGCCGTGCTCAGCGACGGGCATGCCACCCAGCAGGCGGGCATCGCCCTGGTCGAGGCGGCGGCGAAGGCCGCGGTGGGGGCGGTCGCGGCGGCGGGCTGACGGTGCGGCCTTCCGCATGCCCGGCTTGTGGAGGGGACGGTCAGCCGAAGGGTGATGCCGGGCGGTTCCTGCCGCGCCACAGCACCACGGCGGCCGCCAGGAACAGGACGCCGGCCACTCCGGCGGCCGGGGCGGTCCAGGCGGCCGGTCCGCCGTCGTCGGTCGCGGGGGCGGGGCCGGAGCCGAAGTACTTCTTGCCGTAGCCGGCCGCGGCGGCCTTGCTGTCCGCCTGTGCGGCGTCCCCGCCCGCCGCGATGGCCGCCGACGGATCGACGATCCCGTAGCCGTGGGTGTCGTCCCGGCCGCCGGCCGGGGCGTCGCGGGCCGTCTTCGCGAGGAGCGTCTTGATCTGCGCGGGGGTGAGGTCGGGGTGCGCGGCGCGGACCAGGGCGACGGCTCCGGACACGAAGGCCGCGGCGGCCGAGGTGCCCCACTCGATGTAGTAGTGGCGGTCCGGGTTGGCGACGACGATGTCGTCGCCGGGTGCGCTGACGGTGGCGTACCAGTGCCGGGTGGAGAACGAGGCATGGGTGCCGTACTTGTCGACGGCGGCGACGGCGATGACGCCGGGGTAGGCCGCCGGGTAGGAGGTGCTGTCCCCCTTCTCCCCGCTGTTGCCCGCCGAGGCGACGACGGAGACGCCCTTGGCGAGGGCGTACTGGATGGCGTTGTCCTCGGAGGCGTCCGCGTGGGCGGACTTGCTGTCGTCGCCCAGCGAGAGGTTGATGACGTCGGCGCCGTGGTCGGCGGCCCAGCGGATGCCGTCGGCGAGGGCGGTGCCCCGGGACGCGCGCGCCTTCGCCCGGGCGGCGTCGGTGGACTCCAGGATCACCCGGACCGGCAGGATCTTCGCCTCGGGTGCGACGCCGAGCACGCCGTCGCTCTGGCCGGCTCCGTTGCCGTGCCCGGCGATGATGCCGGCCATGGCGGTGCCGTGCAGGGCCCATGCCTTGTCGCCGGGGCCCGCGCCGAAGCCGATGAGGTCCTTGCCGGGGAGCACTCCGCCGACGAGGTCGGGGTGGCTGTCGTCGACGCCGGTGTCGAGCACCGCGACGGTGATGCCCCGGCCCTTGGTGGTCCGCCAGGCCTGGTCGGTGTGGAGGGAGGCGAGGGCCCACTGCCGGTCCCGGATGGCGTCGGCCCGCGCGGGGGTGGCGGGCAGCAGCGCGAGCAGCCCGGCGGCGGAGGCGGCGACGAGGGCCCGCGCGGCCCGCGCACGCCCGGTGGCGGCGGTGGAGCGGGCGGTGCCGGGTGCGGCGGGGAATCGGGGGCTCATCGCGGCTTCCTCTCCGTCAGGTCGGCGACCGCCGTGCGCAGGGCGCGTTCCACCCGGCCGGCCACGCCCTCGGCGTCGTTGCCGAGGCCCGCCTCGGCGACGGCCGTGGTGGCGCCCCGGGCCATGGCGCGGGCGGCGGGCTGCGGATCGGTGACGGCGCGTCCGTCCGCGAACCCGGAGACCGCGTACACGAGGACGGGCAGTCCGGTCAGGACGTGCGTCGTCCAGGCGGCACGCTGGGCGGCCCCGAACCCCTCGGCGACGGTGGCCGGCACGGGGTACGTACGGGGCATCAGGTCCTTGCGCTCGCCGAGCCCCTGGTCGGCGAACCGGGTGGCGAGCGCCCGCATCGCGGTGTCGTCCGCCTCGGTGAAGACCATGCCCACGGTGGTGACCGTGCTGCGCGTCGCGTCGGTGTAGGTGGCGCGGACCACGCGCACGCAGCCGACCGGCCCGAGGGCGCGTACCAGCAGCGGGTCGAGGGCCTCCGCGCAGTCGCCGTCGGCGGCCACCCCGAGCCGGGTCCACACCCGGTCGGCTCCGCCCGGTCCGGCGCCCTTGCCCTGGAGGGTGCGCGGGAAGAGCGTGTCGACGGGGAGGCTGTGCCAGGCGCTGCGGGCGGTGGACCAGGAGGTGTTCCCGCCGGACGAGGCGGAGGCGTCGTCGGTGAGCCACGCCCCGGCGGCCGCCCCGCCGATCAGTCCGATGCCGAGCACGACGCAGGTGGCCGCGGCGACGGTCCTGGCCCGCTGCCGGGGCTCCGGCCTGATCGGCCGCAGCCGGGTGGTCCGCTCCATCGGTGTCTCGGGGAAGCCGTAGCGCGGCGGTACGGGGTACGTGCCGGGGTGCCGCGTCCCGTACGGGGCCTGCGGCGGGGCGCCGGGCGGCGGCGTGAGGTCCACCGCCCCGACGGGCCTGCGCCGGGCGGCGGGGGGCGGCACGGGCGGCTGGGCGGCGGGCGGCCGGGCGGGCGTGACCGGCGGCCGGGCGCCGGGGACCTGCGGCGCGGTGCGCGCGGGGGCGGCCGGGACGGGCCGCAGCCGGGCGGTGGTCTCGGACGGCGTCGGCGCGGGGACGGACGGTGGTACCGACGGCGGTACGGGGGGTTGCGCGGCAGGGGCCCCCGGGCGCAGGCGCCGGGTGGTCTCGGAGGAAATCTGTCCGGAGCCGGACGGCGGCCGGCCGGAGGAGGCGGCGGTCAGGGCCACGATGACGGCACCGGCGGCGGCGAGCGCGTACCTCTCGGCGGCGTGCTTGGTCGGCGTCGGGCGGTGGGAGGCGAGGG
>NZ_JBSFFN010000029.1:0-116203 GCF_053596135.1 Streptomyces sp. NPDC001770
AAGCGTCAGCGCGACGCGGCGGCGGCCGGCGAGGAAGCCGACCCGCTCCTCGCCCGCGCCCTCCTCCTCACCGTCAACGGTGTCGCGGCGGGCCTGCGCAACACCGGCTGATCCAGCGGTACTCGGCTCAGTGGGCGCCCCCGTCCGGATCTCTGATCCGGGCGGGGGCGCCTTTCGCGTGGGTAGACCGGCTTGACCTTGTCGCAGCGACAAGGTTTCTACTGGTGTCATGCGCATCGGAGAGCTCGCCGCGGTCGTCGGCGTCACCACCCGGGCGGTGCGGCACTACCACCGCATCGGACTGCTGCCCGAGCCACCACGACAGCCCAACGGGTACCGGGAGTACGCGCTGCGCGACGCCGTCGAGCTGGCCCGCATCCGCAGGCTGACCGAACTCGGACTGAGCCTGGACGAGGTGAAGGACGCGCTCGCCGACGACGCGGGCAAGGACCTCGTCGACATCCTCGCCGAGCTGGACACCGACCTGGCCCGCCAGGAGGAGGCCATCCGGCAGCGCCGCGCCCGACTGGGCCGGATGCTCGAACAGGCGGAACGGAACGGGCGGTTGCCCGCCGAAGCCCCGGTCTCTCCCGAACTCGCCGCCCTTTTCGACGACATGGCCCGCGCGGCGGCGCTGCTGCCGGAACCCGAGCCCGCGATGGCCGCCCAGGAGCGGGAGCTGCTGGCCCTGCTGGAGACCACCGTGCCCACCGGTGACCGCAGCCGGCTCTACGCCATGGGGCGAAGCCTGAGCGCCGACGCCGAGGCCATGCGGCGGGTCTACGCGGTGTACGCCCGGTTGGAGGAGCTGGCCGAGGCGACCGAGGACGATCCGCGGGTGGAGCAGACCGCCCGCGCCATCGCGGAGTGCGTCCCGGACGAGGCGGCCCGGGCCGTGTTCGCCACCGAGGGCGCGCGACGGCCGGGGGAGGCGGACGCGTTCACGGACGCCCTCTTCGCCGCGTTCCCCCCGGCCCAGGCGGCAGCCGTCCGCCGGGCCGTCGAGCTGCTCGGGCGGCGTGCCGGATGAGCGGCGACGGGAGAGACCGCCGCGAGGCTCCGGACCGGCGCCGGTCGTTCCCGGCCGCGATCGCCGGGCGCGTCCCGGCGCCCGTACGGACTCTGTGGCGTCACGAGGCCGCCCTCGCGGCCGGCCTCCTGCGCTGGGCGGCCCGTCGCGGACCGCACGGCGTACGTGAGGGCGACCACGCCGTCCCGTACGCGTCCGCCCAGGCGGTGACCCTGTACGGACTGCTCTTCGTCTGCGTCGTCGAGACCGTCGCCTTCGCGCTGGTGATCCCGTGGCCCCTGGTGCACGCCGTCATGCTCGTCCTCGACCTCTGGGGCTGCTGGTTCCTCCTCGCCCTGCACGCCTCGAGCGTGGTGCGCCCGCACGTGATCGGAGCCGACGGGTCGCTGCGCCTGCGCTACGGCGCCCTGCTCGACATCCGCGTCCCGGCCGACCGCATCGCCTCCGTCCGGCTGGACCGGAGGTTCCCGGACGGCAGGCCGGGCGCGGTGGACGAGCACGGCACGGCCGACCTCGCCGTCGGGAGCCGGACGACGGTCACCGTTGAGCTCACCGGTCCGCTGCGGTACGCGCGCGTCCTGGGCAGGTCCGCCGAGGCCCGCGTCTTCCGCTTCTACGCGGACGATCCGGTGTCGGCGGTCGCGGCGCTGAGGGCGGGCGGCGGGTCCCCGCCCGGTTCCGTGACCGCCTCGGGGGCCTGAGGCGACGGCCTCCCCGTCGCCGGCTCACAGCGCGAGGAACGTCGCCACCAGCAGCCCTGCCCCCGCGACGCCCGCCGCCCATGCCGTACGGGTCAGGCGCAGGCCGCCGCCCAGGACCAGGGAGGCCAGGATCAGCGCGCCGCCCAACGGGAGCCAGGCGTGCAGGAATCCGGGGACCCCGGTCCGTACGGCCTCGGCGCTGCCCGGCTTCAGGACCACCGGGAACTCGTCGCCGCGCTGTGCGGCGACCGAGCGCGTGACGATCACGCCCGAGCGCGGCGGGGACTGGGCGTCCGGGGTGTAGGCGCCGGTGCAGGTCTCCTCGCCGCAGCCGGTCACCGTCAGCGTGCCGTGCTCACGGCCCTTGGCCAGGATGATGTGGTGCGCGGTCTCCCACGACGCCCACGCACCCGCGACGAGCAGCAGCAGGGTGACCAGGGCCATCGCGCCATTACGGCCGATCAGGGCCGCGTTCTGGGAGGGGGTCCGCTTCATGGGGGCAGATCTTTGGGCAGGACGATGCTCTCGGTCAACTTGCGGCCGAAAACGGGCGGGGAAGCGGCCGGGAACCGGTGGGAATGTAGGGAGTTGGGCGTTCCTGGCCACCGTCCTGAGGGAGAGGAACAGCGGTCTCGGCCCACCGCGCCCGGCTCGCGGCTCCGGGTGCTCCCGCCCCGGGCCGCGCGTATTCGGCTGCTGAGCGACGCGGTCCCCGCATAGGATCACCGGCGGGACGGGGCTCGTAGCGCAGCGGTTGTCGCGCCTTCACGGCATGTAGGAGGACGCCGGTTCGAATCCGGTCGGTCCCGTCCCGTCCCGCACTCAGGAGTGAACGGGAGAGGGAAGACATGACCGGCGGGCCGACGACCACGACGCTCTGGCGTCCCACCGGGCCCGAGGAGCTCGCCCTGGTGGAGGCGTCGGACTGGCGGGCCTGGCCGCCCCGGCTGCCGGAGCAGCCGATCTTCTACCCGGTCCTCGACGAGGAGTACGCGATCAAGATCGCCCGGGACTGGAACGTCCGGTTCGACGGGGCGGGCTACGTGACGCGGTTCGAGGTCGAGAGCGAGTTCCTCGGCCGCTACCCGGTCCAGCAGGCCGGTGGCCGGACGATCCTGGAGCTGTGGGTCCCGGCGGAGGAGCTCGACCTCTTCAACGCGCACCTCGTCGGCCCCATCGAGCTGGTCCACACGTTCCGCCCGGGGCCGGTGGCCTGAGCGCGCAGAGGCGGCCGTATCCGGCCGCCTCCTCGCTCGTACCTATGACTCCCCGGCTTACTCCCCGGCCGTCTCCCGGAGCGCCGTGAGGATCGCCAGCGGGGTCGCCGCCGCCCACGCCTGCGGGGAGCAGGAGTGCGGGTACGGGACGGGGCGCGGGTGGTCGGTGCGGCCGTAGCCGGCCATCACCTCGGGCAGCCGGTCGCCGTGGTGGCCGGCCGCGTCCAGCAGGCCGCGCGCGACCGTACGGACCTCGTCGGCCAGGCCCGCGCGCGCGAGGCCGAGGACGATGACCGCGTTGTCGTGCGGCCAGGCGGTGCCCCGGTGATAGGAGAGCGGGTGGTAGCCCGGCTGTCCCGCCGCGAGGGTGCGGATCGCCCAGCCCGAGAAGAAGTCGGGCTCCAGCAGCCGCCGGCCGACCCGGCGGGCGTGCTCCTCGTCGAGGATGCCCGACCAGAGGAGGTGGCCCGCGTCGGAGGCGAGGGAGTCGACCTGGCGGCCCTTGCCGTCCAGCGCGAGCGCCGGGAAGCCGGGGCCGGTCATCCAGAAGTCCCGCACGAAGCGTTCCCGCAAGTCCCGTGCCGCCGCGTCCAGTTCGTCGGCCCAGTCGTCGTCGCCCCATACGGTGCGGGCGAGCCGGGCCGTACGGACGAGGGCGTCGTACGCGTACCCCTGCGCCTCCGCGACCGCGATCGGGCCCTCGGCCTGGGTGCCGTCGAGGAAGCAGATCGCGCCCTCGGAGTCCTTCCAGTTCTGGTTGACGAGGCCGCCCGGGTCCGGGGTGTAGACGAGGTAGCCGCTGTCGGACAGGCCGCCGTCCCGGAACATCCACGCCACCGCCGCCCGCGCCTGCGGTTCGAGGCGCGCGGCGAGCACGGTGTCGCCGGTGGTGAGGGCATGGGCGTCCAGCAGGCTCAGGAAGAGCGGGGTCGCGTCCACCGAACCGTAGTAACGGCCGTACGGGACCTGGCGGAACGCGGCCAGTTCGCCGTGCCGGATCTCGTGCACGATCCGTCCCGGCTGCTCGCCCCGGAACGCGTCGTACCCGGTGCCCTGGGTCGCGGCGAGCGCGGCGAGGGTGGCCGCCGCCAGCTCCGGGCGGTAGGGGAGCGCGAAGTGCGAGGTGAGCAGGGCGTCCCGGCCGAAGAGCGTCAGGAACCACGGCACCCCCGCGCCCGGTACCCGCAGTTCCTCGCCGTCCGGCCCGAGCGCCGGGACCCGCAGCGCCGCCAGGTCGCCGAGCCCCCGCGCGCAGGCCGCCGCGAGCCCGTCCGGAGCGCCGGCGGGCAGCGGGAGGTGAGATCCCGGACCTGCGAGACCGGTGAAATCCGCCTCGTCCGCGGCCTGTTCGGACGCGGCGGCATCCGGGGACACCAACGGCCCGGCCGCCGGGGCTCCGTGCGGCTGCGCCACCACGGTCAGCAGCACTTCGGCGGCTCCCTGGGCCGGCACCTCCAGGTGCCACCGGAGCAGCCGGGCAGTCGACTCTCCCTCCAGCAGGGCGACTTCGGCCGGGGCGGGGTCGGCGGTGACCGTCGTCCGCGACTGCCACTCCTCGCCGCGCCCGTACGTGAAGACGACCCCGTCCGGTGTGGGGGACGCGGTGCGCCGCGCTCCGGTCTTGGCGTACCGGCGGTTGTCCGAACGCAGTTCGAACTGGTCGGCGAAGTCGGCGTCCACCGTGAGGCCGAGGACGGCGGAGACCGGTGCGTCCCGGTTGCTGACCAGCCGGATGCGCTCGGTCAAGTAGCCCTCACCAAGGGCCTGTTCGCGGAAAACCGTGTAGGCGGGCGGCTCGTCGCGGGTGCCGGGCGGGGTCAGTACGCACTCCGCGCCCGTTTCCCCGGCGACCGGTACGAGCACCCCGGGGGCCGTGCCGTCCACGGTCAGCGTCCAGCGGCTCAGATGACGGGCGTCCCGGCGGAACAGGCCGTCCGGGGAGGTGCCCCGGCGGCCGGTGATCCCGCCGTCCGCGCCGAGCACGGCGAACGTACCGGCGCGGACCAGGGTGAGTTCGGCGCCCGTGCTCACGCGTCCGCCCCCACCGTCGTGTGCGGCTGCTGCCCGGAGACCCCGGCGACCGGCTCCGACGCCAGCAGGTCCAGGGTGAGTGCGGCGGTCCAGCCGAAGTCGCGGGTGCCGCGGGCCTGCGCGGTGAAGGGGTCCACGTACTCCGCGAAGCCGCTCTCCCCGGCCGCCGCCAGCATCGCCGCGCGCAGCAGGTCGGCCGTGCGGGTCCGCCCGTACTGCCGCAGTCCGCGCTCCACCAGCCAGTTGGTGTTGAACCAGGCGGGTCCGCGCCAGTAGCGGGACGGGTCGAAGACGGCGCCGGTGAAGTCGTAAGAGGGCACCATCGGGACGTCGCCGAGCCGGAAGGCGGTGCTTTCGGCCGTCCGGATCAGCGCGTCGACGATCCCCGGCGGGAGGCCGGGCACGATCAGCGGGATCAGTCCGGCGACGCTCTTCTCGGGGATCAGCTCGTCGCCCACCAGGTCGCGGTTCAGGAACATGCCGGCCTCCGGCGACCAGAGCCGCTCGACCAGGGCCTCGGTGAGGCGGGCCGCGCGCCGTTCGTGCGGGGCCGGGTCGGCGCCCGTCTCGGCGGCGATGCGCGCGAGCGCGTGCTCCGAGACGATCAGCAGCGCGTTGACGCAGCTGTCCTCGACGGCGAACGCGTGCTCGGCGCCCGCGTCGGCGTAGCCGCCGTCGCGGTAGTCGGTGGCCAGGCGCACGTACCGCCCGTAGTCCAGGTCGGTGGGCCGCTCGGAGGGCTGGCCGTGATCGAGGTCCGCGCGCCGGTAGGAGTCCTGGGCGGCCGGTTCCACGCGCTCCAGCGGTGCGTCCCAGCACGGGCTGTTGTCCATGCCCGGCTCCCACGGGTGGACCATCGCGGCGAGACCGCCGCCGCCCAGGTCCCGGGGGCCCGTGAGGTAGTCGTGCCAGGCGGCGAGGCGCCCGTACACCCGGGGCAGGAAGCCGCGCCGGCGGGAGTCCTCCGGGTCGGCGAGGTGCACCAGCCAGGCGGCCAGCGCGTGCACCGGGGGCTGCACGATCCCGGAGGTCTCCGTGCCCGCGGGGGCACCGGCCGCGGCTCCCGCGCTCGACGAGCGCCAGAAGTCCGGGCTCGGGAAGTACGCGTCGTGCGGGACCGCCGGGTTGAACACGATGTGCGGGACCCGGCCGTCCGCCCACTGCGCGTGCAGCAGGGTCTCCAGCTCGCGCTGGGCCCGCCGCACCGAGAGGTGGCGCAGGCCGATCGCGATGAACGCGGAGTCCCAGCTCCACTGGTGCGGGTAGAGGCCGCGGGACGGCACGGTGGAGGCGCCCATCCAGTTGGTGAGGAGGACGCGGGCCGCGCCGCGCCCGAGGGCCTCGGCGGGGTCGTCGGCGGCGGTCGCCGGGGGACCGACGAGGAGGGAGGTCACGCGCCCGACCTCCGCAGGAACGCCGGGATGGAGCGGACGGCCTCGACCGGGTCGCCGGTCAGGCGGCACTCGGCGGCGAGGTAGCCGTCGAAGCCGATGGTGTGCAGCGCGCCGATCCAGGCCGGCCAGTCCAGGTGGCCGGCGCCCGGCTGGAACCGGTTGGAGTCGCTGACCTGCGCGTGGCCGATGTAGGGGGCCGCGGCGAGGACGGCGGCCGACGGGTCGGCCTCCTCGATGTTCATGTGGTAGCTGTCGATGCCGATCTTCACCGAGTCCAGGCCCACCGTGCGCAGCAGGTCCACGGCCTGGTCCAGGCGGTTGACCATGTGGTCCTCGTACCGGTTGAGCGGCTCCAGGAAGAGGGTGACGCCCTCGGCACGGGCGTGCTCGCCGAGCTCGGTCAGGCCCGCGAGGAGCACCTCGCGGTCCTCCTCCTCGGAGCGCGGCGGCTCGAACGGGGGCAGCCGGCGCGAGAACATCCCGTACGAAGCCGGGGTCTGCACGCCCAGCGCGCCGATCTCGGCCGCGACGCTGAGCTGCGACTTCATCTGCTCCAGGGCGTCCTTGCGCAGACCTTCGTCGAAGGCGGCGAAGAAGTGCAGCATCTCGACGCAGACCGTCGGCATGACGACGCCGTCGGCCAGCGCCCGCTTCAGCTCGGGCAGCCGGTCGCGGAAGTGGAAGTCGCCCCGCGAGCGCAGCTCGACGGCGTCGAACCCGGCGTCCTGGGCGAACGCCCATTTCTCCTGGAGCGTGTCACCGGGGAGCAGCTGCTCCTGGCAGGCGGTCTTCAGCGGGGTCTTCAGCATGGAGGGGCCTTTCGGCGCTGCCGGGCAGCGCGCGGAGGAGTGGCGAGGCGGTGGTGCGGGGCCCGGTACGGGACGGGCTCGGGGCGTGTGCGGGGACACGGCCCGACCGTCACGCGTACCGGGCGTGGGCCGGGGGTCCGGCTCAGGACTCCGGGAGGACCTGGAGGGCGTGGGCCGGGGGTCCGGCTCAGAACTCCAGGACGACCTGGAGGGCGTCGGCCGGGCGCTCGTCCAGCAGGACGTAGGCGTCGGCGGCCTCGGCCACCGGGACGACATGGCTGACCAGCGACTTCACGTCGACCAGGCCCTCGGCGACCAGCGAGAGGAAGGTCTGCTGGAGCCGCTCGACGGTCCACCGGCCGGCCAGCTGCGGGGGCACCCCGCCGATCTGCGAGCAGATCAGCTGGACGCGGTTGTGGTGGAACTCGTCGCCGAGCCGCAGTCCGGCGCCGTCGCCCTGGTAGAAGCCGGAGGCCACCACGCGGCCGCCCACGGTCACCGAGCGCAGGGCCTCGTGGAGCGCCGGGTAGACGCCGCTGATCTCGATGGCGACGTCGGCGCCCTGGCCGCCGGTGGCCTCGCGGACGCGCTCGGCGACGCTGTCGGTGCGGGCGTTCAGGGTGCGGCGGGCACCGTAGGCGCGGGCGGTGTCGAGGCGGCCGTCGAGGGCGTCGACGGCGGTGACGCGGGCGCCGTTGAGCTGCGCGAGGCGGGTGGTGAGCAGACCGATGACGCCCTGCCCGAAGACGGCGACCTCTTCGCCGAGGTGGATGTCGGCGGCGAGCACCGCGTTGTACGCGATGGCGCCGACCCGGGCGAAGGCGCCCGCCAGCGGCTCCAGACCGGCCGGGAGGGTGTGGCCGACCATCCGCTCGGCGGGCACGATGCCCTCGCTGCGGTGGCCCCAGATGCCCCAGACCAGGTCGCCCACGACCGGCATGCCCGGTACGCCGGTCAGCTCGGGCGAGACCTCGGTGACCTCGCCGACCTCGGAGTACCCCCAGCCGGCGACCGGGTACTCGATGCCCGCCGCGCCGTCGCGGAAGAGCCGCGCCTCGGCGTCCCAGGTCCGCGTCAGGTACGGGTTGGTGCCCCGGTAGGCGGTGAGCTCGGTGCCCGCGGAGATGCCGGAGTAGCGCGTACGGACCCGGAGGTGGCCCGCCGGCAGGGCGGCGCTCTCGTGCTCGGCGACTTCTACCTGGCGGGGGCCGGTGAACTGGACGACGCGTTCCACGGGGGTCTCCGATGGTGCTGGGAAGGGAACTGCTGCTGACTTAGGTCGAAGATATCTCAGAGTTATGTCTTGTCAATAAGCAAAAGTGATGCTGAGATGCGTCATGAAAGTGCGTAAGTGGCGTGAGGACACAGCATGGTGATGAAGACCCGACGGTCGAAGGCGACCCTGTTCGGACTCGCCGCGACCCTGGGCGCCGGCCTGCTCGCGGGCTGCTCCGGCAGCACCGGTGCCGAGAAGCCGGACAACCGGATCACGGTGTGGTCGCAGGAGAACCTGGCGCCGCGCATGGCGGCGACCAAGAAGGTGGTCGGCCGGTTCGAGAAGGAGACCGGGATCAAGGTCGACCTGGTCGGCGTGGACGAGGCCCAGCTCCCGCAGCTGATCATGTCCGCCGCGGCCGCCGGCGACCTCCCCGACGTCATCGGCGCCGTCCCCATGGGCCAGGTCTGGCAGATGTACGGCAGCGGCCTCCTCAACACCGAGGTCGCCGGGAAGGTCGTCCACGACCTGGACGCCGGGACCTTCAACGCCAACGCGCTCTCCCTCACCAAGGACGCCGGAACCACCCTCGCCGTCCCCTCCGACGCCTGGCTCCAGCTCCTCGTCTACCGCAAGGACCTCTTCGCCAAGGCCGGACTCGGCGCACCGGACACCTACGCGAGCGCGCTCAAGGCCGCCAGGACGCTCGACAAGGGCGGCGTCGACGGCATCTCGCTGGCCACCGACCCCTCGGACGCCTTCACCCAGCAGAGCTTCGAGGACCTCGCCCTCGCCAACGGCTGCCGGCTGGTCGACGACGACGGCGACCCCGCCCTCGACTCGCCCGCCTGCCGCACCGCCTTCGCCGCCTACGACGAACTGGGCGGAAAGCACGGCGCCCCCGGCACCCAGACCGTGGACTCCACCCGCGCCACCTACTTCTCCGGCAAGTCGTCCATGATGGTCTGGTCCTCGTTCCTCCTGGACGAGCTGGCCGGCCTGCGCTCCGACGCGCTGCCCAGCTGCGCCGCGTGCAAGGACGACCCCGGGTTCCTCGCCCGCAACACCGGCATCGTCACCTCGCTCCAGGGCCCCGACGGCAAGGAACCCGCCCAGTTCGGCGAGATCACCTCCTGGGCCGTCACCAAGACCGCCGAGACCGGCGCCTCCGCCAAGTTCATCGAGTACATGATGGACAAGGGGTACGAGGACTGGTTCGGCATGGCCCCCGAGGGCAAGATCCCGGTCCGCACCGGCACCGCCACCGACCCCGGCGCCTTCCAGAAGGCCTGGCGCGCCAGCGTCATGGGGGTCGACAAGCGCGAGTCCATGCAGAAGGCCTACCCCTCCGAACTCCTCGACCGGCTCGTCGCCGGCGTCGGCGACATGCAGCGGTGGGGCCTCGCCCAGGGCCAGGGCGCCCTCGTCGGCGCCACCAACGGCGAACTGCCCGTCGCCAAGGCCATCGGAGCGATGACCAGCGGCCAGACCTCACCCGACGAGGCGGCCGAGGAAGCCAACGACGAAGTGGCAGCCCTCCAGAAGTCCCTCCAGTAGCCGCACGGCCGCTCTCCCCCCGAGGTAACCGACCCATGAGTACGAAAACCAGCGGCGCGACGGTGCGCCGCGGCAGCCCACGGACCACCAGCAGCCGGGAGAACCGCGCGGGCCTCGCCTTCGTGACCCCGACCTTCCTGGTCGTCCTGGTCGTGGTGATCCTGCCGATCCTGTGGACCGTGCTGCTCGCCTTCCAGAACGCCAAGCTCGTCGACATCCAGGAGAACGGCCTCTTCGGCCACTGGACCCTGGACAACTTCCAGCAGGTCTTCGGGTCGCCCGGCTTCTGGAGCAGCCTCGGCACCACGCTGCTCTACACGGTCGGCGCCACCGCCGGCTCCATCGTGCTCGGACTGGTCGCCGCCCTCGCCCTGCGCAAGCCGTTCCGGGGACGCGGCATCCTGCGCGCCTCGATGCTGCTGCCGTACGTCGCACCGGTCGTCGCCGTCTCCTTCGTCTGGGAGGTGGCCCTCAGCCCCCAGTACGGCATCGTCAACGAGTGGGGCAGCAAGCTCCTCGGGTGGGACGACCCCATCGCCTTCCTCTCCACCCGCTCCTACGAAGTCAGCCTGCTCGGCGCCCACTTCGACATCCCGCTGGCGCTGCTCACGGTCATCGCCTTCGAGTCCTGGCGCTACTTCCCGTTCGCCTTCCTCTTCATGCTCGCCCGCCTCCAGGCGGTCCCGGACAGCCTGGAGGAGGCCGCCACCGTCGACGGCGCCACCATCTCGCAGCGCTTCCGCCACATCCTGCTGCCGCAGATGATGCCCGTCATCGCCCTGCTGTCCGTCCTGCGCTTCATCATGACGTTCAACAAGTTCGACGACATCTACCTGCTCACCGGCGGCGGTTCGGGCACGGACGTCGTCGCGGTCCGCGTGTACGACTTCCTCACCTCCCGCTTCGACGTCGGCGCGGCCTCCGCCCAGGCGCTGATCCTCGCCCTCGTCCTCATGGTCCTGCTGGGCCTCTACTTCATGTTCTTCGGCAAGAAGGTCCAGGAGGAGTCGGCATGACCCACGCCCCGTCCGTGACACGGCCGCAGCCCACCCGGCCCACCCCCGCCGCCGGCCCCGCCCCGCGCCGGAGGCGCATGAGCCGCGCCCAGTTCGAGGACCGGTTCTTCGGCATCGCCCGCTGGGTCGTGATCGCCTTCCTCGCCGTGATCACGATCGCGCCCTTCTACTACATGCTGCTGCTGTCGGTGAAGCCCATCGACTCGCTCCTCGTGGACCCCGGAAACCTCTGGGTCTCCTCGAAGGACTTCACCCTCGACACCTACCGCAGCGTCCTGAGGTCCACCGAGGACGGTGGACAGGGCTTCCTCGGGATGCTCGGCAACTCGGCCCTGGTGGCCCTCGCCACCGTCGCCCTGACGCTGGCCGCGGCGGTGCCCGGCGCGTACGCCGTCAGCCGCCTCAAGTTCTTCGGCAGCCGGCACGTCAGCGCCCTGTTCCTGGCCGTCTACCTCTTCCCGGCCACCCTGCTCGCCGTGCCGCTCTTCGTGATGTTCGCGAAGATGGGGCTCTCCGGCAGCCTCGTCGGACTCGCCATCGTCTACATCGCGCAGACGGTCCCGGTCTCGATCTACATGATGAAGAACTACTTCGTCACCATCCCGTACTCCGTCGAGGAAGCCGCCGCCATCGACGGCGCCTCCCGCCTCCAGACCGTGCGCAAGGTGATCCTGCCGCTCGCGCTGCCCACCCTGATGGCGACCGGGCTCTACGTCTTCATGATCGCCTGGAACGAGTTCCTCTTCGCGCTCCTCTTCCTCGCCGCCGACCCGGACAAGTGGACGGTCTCCCTCGGCCTCCAGCAGCTCGCCAACGGCATCGAAGTCTCCAAGACGGTCCTGATGGCCGGGTCGGTCATCCTCACCATCCCCGTGGTAATCCTGTTCTTCGCCTCCGAGCGGCTCCTCACCGAGGGACTGACCAGCGGCGCGGACAAGGGCTGACAACCTGACAGCGAGCGGACCCGGCTGACGCCGGGTCACTGGTGGCCGCGCCCGGGGGAGGCGCGGCCGTACGGCCGGCCCGCGGGGGCACGAGAGACGGGACGAGGACGGCGACGACATGGCAGGAAACCAGGCGAGCGCGGGACATCTGCTGCGGCTCATCCGCAGCGGCGAGGCCACCACGCGCGGGGAGCTCCAACAGGCCACCGGCCTTTCCCGCTCCACTGTCGGACACCGCCTCGACCAGCTCTTCAAGGCCGGCTGGCTGCGCGGCGCCACCGGCACCTCCACCGGCGGACGCCCCTCCGCACGGCTGGAGTTCGACCCCACGCACGCCGTGGTGCTCGTCGCCGACCTGGAGACCCGGCACGGCCGCGCCGCCGTCGTCGACCTGTCGGGGAAGGTCCTCGCCGAACGGACCGGGAGCCTCGTCATCGCGGACGGCCCCGACACCGTACTCGACCGGCTCGCCCGCTGGTTCGGCCCGCTCCTGGAGGAGGCGGAGACCGCCCCGGACCGGGTCTGCGGAGTCGGCCTCTCCGTGCCGGGGCCCGTCGACTGGGAGAGCGCCCAGGTCGTCCAGCCGCCGATCATGCCCGGCTGGGACCGCTTCCCGGTCCGCGAGCGGATGCGCGCCGCCCTTGCCGAACACCTCGGCCCGACCGCCTTCGGCCCCACCGCCCTGAGCCCGGACGCGGGGGCGGACCAGCTCCCCGTCTACCTCGACAACGACGCCAACCTCATGGCACTGGCCGAACAGCGCGAGAACTACGCCGACTGCGGCGCGTTCGTCCTGGTGAAGGCGTCCACCGGCATCGGCGCGGGCATGGTCGTGGGCGGCGAGATGTACCGGGGCATCGACGGCGGCGCCGGCGACATCGGCCACATCCGCCTGCACGACCGGCCCGACGCGCTCTGCATGTGCGGCTCCTACGGCTGTCTCGCCGCCGTGGCCAGCGGCCGGGCCATCGCCGAACAGCTCACCGCGGCCGGCATCCCCACCGCCTCCGGCTCCGACGTGCGCCGCCACCTCGCCGCCGGACAGCCCGACGCCCTCCGGCTCGCCCGCGCCGCCGGACAGCGCGTCGGCGAAGTGCTCGTCACCGTGGTCACCCTCCTCAACCCGGGCGTCCTGATGCTCGGCGGCGACCTGGCGAGCACCCCGTTCCTCACCGGGGTGCGCGAACTCCTCTACCAGCGGGCGATGCCCCGCACCACCGCCCACCTCCAGGTGGTCACCACCTCGCTCGGCGACCGCGCCGCCCTCGCCGGCGCCGCCGTCATGGTCGTCGACCGCCTCTACGACCCCGACCGGGCCGACGCCCGCCTGAGCCGGGTCTGACCGTCCGACGAGCGCGGTCGGACACGGTCCGGCCGCGCTCGTCCGAGCCCGCACGCCCCTCGCCCCGCACCCCGATGGAGAACCCCATGTCCCAGCCCCCCGCCGCCGGCACCCCGAACGGCACCTGGCCGCACCCGCCGGTCCGCGTCGGCCTGGTCGGCGCGGGGCCGTGGGCCCGCACCATGCACGCCCGGATGCTGGCGGCCGGACCCGAGACCACCCTCACCGGCGTCTGGGCCCGCCGCCCGGAGGCCGCCGCCGAGGTCGCCGATGCCTACGGCACCCGCGCCGCAGGCTCCTTCGAGGAGCTGCTCGACGGCTGCGACGCGGTCGCGTTCGCCGTACCCCCCGCCGTACAGGCGTCGCTCGCCCCCCGTGCCGCCAAGGCCGGCAAGGCCCTGCTGCTGGAGAAGCCGCTCGGTGCCGACCTCGCCGCCGCCCGCACGGTCGCCGACGCGGTCGCCGAGCACGGTGTGATCTCGCAGCTCGTCCTCACCAAGCGCTACCACCCCGCGACCCGCGCCTTCCTCGCCGAAGCGGCCGGCCGCGAGGTCTCCGGCGCCCGCTCCTGCTACCTCCACGGGGCCTTCCTCGGTGGCGAGTTCGCCACCTCCTGGCGTCTGGAGCACGGCGCGCTGCTCGACCTCGGCCCGCACCTGCTGGACCTGCTCGACAGCGCCGTCGCCCCGATCGTCTCCGTACGCGGGACCGGCGACCCCCGCCGCTGGATCGAGCTGACCTGCGAACACGAGAACGGCGCGGTCAGCCAGGCGTCCCTGTCCGGCAGCGTCCAGCTGCCCCGCGCCCGCACCCGTATCGAACTCTTCGGCCCCGGTGAGGAGTTGGTCTACGACACCGCCGGCATCGACCACGAGGAGTGCTGGCCGGTGCTCCGCCGCGAGTTCGCCGAGGCCGTACGCACCGGGACCGGCACCGGCATCGACGCCGCCCGGGGGCTGCGCATCCAGCAACTCCTCGACCAGGCCCGGCCGGACGGAGCCTGACGCCCACGCGAAGGCGGCTCCCCCGCGCGTCGGGCGGCCGGAGCCGCGGAGAGGCAGTTGCCGGAGGCGGGCAGCGATCGGCCGGGATTTCCTGCCGAGTGGTGCCGTACACCCCTGATGATCGGCTTCCTATGATCGTGCACGAACCCCAGAGGGAGTCACGATCATGCTTTCTCGTCCGACCACCGGTGAATGGTGGATCATCGCGGCTTGTGTCACCGTCGTCTACCTGGCCGCGTTGGGCCGGTGCATGCCGACGCGCACGGCGCGCCGGCGCATGTTCCTCGCTCCGATGGTCTGCTGGGTGGTCGTGCTGCCCGACGCCGCGGTCAAGGGCTACTCGGTTCCGGTCACCCTGTACGTCTACAGCTCGCTGCTGCTGATGTTCGTCGCCGCGCTGGCCCCGGTGGCGAAGCGGATCGGGGCCGACATCGTGGAACAGGAACAGAACCCCTGGCGCAAGGTGCCGCTCGACACCTTCGCCCTGTACTGGATGACGGGGACGTTCACGGTGTGCGTGACGGCGGCGATCTGCTTCTGGCCCTGACCCGGACAGCAGCCGCTCCCGCGGACCGGCCACGGCCGCCCCGCCACCGACGACCTCCGGACGCTCAGGAGTTGTACGCCCCCTGAGCCCGCTCCAGCCCGTCCGCGAGCAGCGACTCCACCGCGTCCGCCGCCCGGTCCACCAGGTAGGCGAGCTCCTTGCGCTCGGTGGAGGAGAAGTCCTTCAGCACGAAGTCCGCGACCTGCATCCGGCCCGGCGGGCGGCCGATGCCGAAACGCACCCGGTGGTACTCCGGGCCCATCGACTTGGTCATCGACTTCAGCCCGTTGTGCCCGTTGTCGCCGCCGCCCAGCTTCAGCCGCAGCGCGCCGAAGTCGACGTCCAGCTCGTCGTGGATCGCGACGACGTGGTCGGTCGGCACCTTGTAGAAGTCGCGGAGCGCCGTCACCGGGCCGCCCGACAGGTTCATGTACGACTGCGGCTTCGCCAGGATCACGCGCCGGTTCGCCGGTCCGGGCGGGCCGACGCGCCCCTCCAGCACCTGCGCCTGCGCCTTCTGCGCCCGCTTGAACTTCCCGCCGATACGCTCCGCCAGCAGGTCGGCGACCATGAAGCCGACGTTGTGCCGGTTCGCGGCGTACTCGGGGCCGGGGTTGCCGAGGCCCACGATGAGCCAGGGGTCGGTGACGTCGGACATCTGCGCGCTGTCTCCTCGGATACGGGCCGGGCGGAACGGGCCGGAGTGCGGTGCTGGTACGGGCCGTACGGGCCAGGGTGCCCCGCACAGGCCGACGGGGCGGCGGACTCCCGGGAAGGGAGGCCGCCGCCCCGTCGGTCAAGCAGGTCGGTGCGAGACGGAGGCTCAGGCCTCGGTGGTCTCGGCGGTCTCGGCGGCCGGCTCCTCGGCCTGCGCGGAGACGACCTGGAGCACGATGGCGTCCTCGTCACCGGAGAGCACGGAGCCCTTCGGCAGCGTGATGTCCTTGGCGAGGATCGAGTCACCAGCGGTCAGACCGGCGACGGAGACCGTCACGGACTCGGGGATGTGGGTGGCCTCGGCCTCGACGCTCAGGGTGTTCTGGACGAACTCCAGCAGGTAGGCGCCCGGGGCGAGGTCGCCCTCGGTCTCGACGGCGATCTCGACGTTGACCTTCTCGCCGCGCTTGACGGTCAGCAGGTCGACGTGCTCGATGTTGCCCTTGAGGGCGTTGCGCTGCACGGCCTTCGGGATGACCAGCGCGCTCTTGCCGTCGATCTCGATACCGATCAGGACGTTCGGCGTGCGGAGCGCGAGCTGGAGCTCGTGGGCCGGCAGGTTGATGTGCACGGACTCGGCGCCGTGGCCGTAGACGACCCCGGGAACCAGGTTGGCGCGACGGGCGCGACGGGCGGCGCCCTTGCCGAACTCGGAACGGGCTTCGACGGCGAGGTTGATCTGGTCGGCCATGGCTGCACTCCTCGTGAGGTGACGAAAATGGACTGGTCACCCGGCCACGACTTGATGGCCTGCTACGAAGAGCGCGTCGATAACGGACCGCCGTACATGAGTACGGCCTCCCTCGCCGAGCAACTCCGTGAGTCTACCCGGCGGGGAGGCCGTCCCCCAAGTGGATCAGTACCGCCCGCACCAGCACCCCGCTGACCTGCGGGTTACTCGTGCAACGTGGCGGAACGGTGCGCAGCGGTCGACGCCGTCCGCACAGGGGGCGACGATCAGTGCTCGTCGCTCTCGAAGAGGCTGGTGACCGAACCGTCCTCGAAGACCTCGCGCACCGCGCGCGCGATCGTCGGGGCGATGGAGAGCACCGTGATCTTGTCGAGCTCCAGCTCGCCCGGGGTCGGCAGGGTGTCCGTGAAGACGAACTCGCTGACCTTGGAGTTCTTCAGCCGGTCCGCGGCCGGGCCGGAGAGCACACCGTGGGTGGCCGTCACTATGACGTCCTCGGCACCGTGGGCGAACAGGGCGTCGGCGGCGGCGCAGATCGTGCCACCGGTGTCGATCATGTCGTCGACCAGGACGCAGACCCGGCCCTCGACGTTGCCCACGACCTCGTGGACGCTGACCTGGTTCGGAACGTCCTTGTCGCGGCGCTTGTGCACGATCGCCAGCGGGGCGTCCAGACGGTCGCACCAGCGGTCGGCGACCCGTACGCGGCCGGCGTCCGGGGAGACGATCGTCAGCTTCGAGCGGTCGACCTTGGCACCGACGTAGTCGGCGAGGATCGGCAGCGCGAAGAGGTGGTCGACCGGGCCGTCGAAGAAGCCCTGGATCTGGTCGGTGTGCAGGTCGACGGTGAGGATGCGGTCGGCACCCGCCGTCTTCATCAGGTCCGCGACCAGACGGGCCGAGATCGGCTCGCGACCGCGGTGCTTCTTGTCCTGGCGGGCGTAACCGTAGAACGGCACGATCACCGTCACCGAACGTGCCGAGGCGCGCTTCAGCGCGTCCAGCATGATCAGCTGCTCCATGATCCACTTGTTGATCGGAGCCGTGTGGCTCTGGATCAGGAAGCAGTCGGCACCGCGCGCGGACTCCTGGAAGCGGACGTAGATCTCACCGTTGGCGAAATCGAAGGCCTTCGTCGGCACGAGACCGACACCCAACTGGTGTGCGACCTCCTCGGCCAGCTCGGGGTGGGCGCGGCCGGAGAAGAGCATCAGTTTCTTCTCGCCGGTCGTCTTGATCCCGGTCACAGCACAGTCTCCTCAGACGTGTTTCTGACCGTTGCACGCATGTGTCCCGATGTGCAACGTGCCAGCCGAAATGGGTGAGCATCTATCACGGTACGCCGACTCCGGCGCACGTGTTTCCGGTCAGCTTTCGCCGTCGGAATCCTGTGTGGCGGCCAAGGCGGCCTGAGCGGCGGCGCTTCCGGGCCGCTTGCGCGCGACCCAACCCTCGATATTCCGCTGCTGGCCCCGGGCCACGGCCAGCGAGCCTGCCGGTACATCCTTGGTGATGACCGAGCCCGCGGCGGTGTAAACCCCGTCCCCGACCGTGACCGGTGCCACAAACATATTGTCCGAGCCGGTGCGGCAGTGCGAGCCGATCGTGGTGTGGTGCTTGTTCACCCCGTCGTAGTTCACGAACACGCTGGCCGCGCCGATGTTGCTGTGGTCGCCGATGGTCGCGTCGCCCACGTACGACAGGTGCGGGACCTTGGTTCCCTCGCCGATCGTGGCGTTCTTCATCTCGACGTACGTACCGGCCTTCGCCTTCGCGCCGAGCTTCGTGCCCGGACGCAGGTAGGCGTACGGGCCCACGGTGGCGCCGGGGCCGACCTCGGCGCCGTCGGAGACCGTGTTGTCGACCCGGGCGCCCACGTGGACCACCGTGTCCTTCAGCCGGGAGTTCGGGCCGACCTCGGCGTCCTCCCCGACGTGGGTGGCGCCGAGCAGCTGCGTACCGGGGTGCACCACGGCGTCCTGCCCGAAGGTGACCGTCACGTCGACCAGCGTCGAGGCCGGGTCCACGATCGTCGCGCCGGCCAGCATGGCCTGCTCCAGCAGCCGCTGGTTCAGCAGGCGGCGGGCCTCGGCGAGCTGCACCCGGTTGTTGATGCCGAGGATCTCCCGGTGGTCCTTCGCGACCGAGGCGCCGACCCGGTGGCCCGCCTCGCGCACGAGGGAGAGCACGTCGGTGAGGTACTCCTCGCCCTGGCTGTTGTCCGAGCGCAGCTTGCCGAGCGCGTCCGCGAGGAGCCGGCCGTCGAAGGCGAAGACCCCGGAGTTGATCTCCCGGATCGCGTGCTGGGCCGGGCTGGCGTCCTTGTGCTCGACGATCGCGGTGACCGCGCCGCTGACCGCGTCGCGCACGATCCGGCCGTAGCCGGTGGAGTCCGGAACCTCGGCGGTGAGCACGGTGACGGCGTTGCCGTCCGTGGCGTGGGTGGCGGCGAGCGCGCCGAGCGTCTCACCGGAGAGCAGCGGGGTGTCGCCGCAGACGACGATCACGGTGCCCTCGACGCCGCCGAGCTCCTGGAGCCCGATGCGGGTGGCGTGCCCGGTGCCGTTCTGTTCGGCCTGGAAGGCGGTGCGTACATCCGCGTCGTGTGCTTCGAGGTGCGCGACGACCTGCTCGCCGGCGTGCCCGACGACCACGACGAGCTGCTCGGGGTGGAGTTCGCGGGCGGCGGCGACGACGTGCCCGACGAGCGAGCGCCCGGCGACCTCGTGGAGGACCTTGGGCGTCTTCGACTTCATGCGGGTGCCTCCACCCGCTGCGAGGACGACGACTGCTGCGGGGCTGCTGGCGCTCACGGATGTGCCCTTCGGCTTTCGGGTGCGGTCACCCGCAGGATACCGGGGGGGCATGTGCCGGAAACGGGCGCGGGCCCCGACCGGTGAGGTCGGGGCCCGCGTCTGACAGCTCCCGGGGAAGGAATCGAACCCTCATTCAATGGACCAAAACCATTTGTCCTGCCATTAGACGACCCGGGATGGATTGCCCTATATGTCCGATTCGATGGAACCGGGTGATCGGCAGCCCCTACTATGCCGTACCTCCGCCCCTCGGTGCGACGGTGCGGATGGGCACTTTTCGGGATGTGCGTGGCAAGCCGTCTCCGGTGTTCGATGTCGGAATTCCACCGCCGGTGCCGCCGTCCGCCCGCCGGAGACGTCTGTCACGTGGCCGTGATCGCCCGGAACGCCCTCTGTCGCTGGTGGGCCGCGTGAAGCGCCGCTTCCGGGGATCCCTCCGCGGTTTCCGCGTCGCTCGAACACGTGTCGTGCTGTTGCGGTCACCCGAAAATGGGATGCGCCCGCCCGTAGGGTGGATGGCATGACCGCAACGGGGGCAGACCGGGAGGCGGCGGGAATGACCACCCGCGGCTACTGGTGGTGGGAACGGCGGCGCGGTGTCGCCCTGGACGTGGGGCTGGCGCTGGTCTCGGCGCTGGAGTGCGGGCTGGAGGGGATCCAGTTCGCCCAGGAGGCCCGGCTGCCGGTGCCGGTCGGCGTGCTCTTCGGGCTGCTGGCCGGGTCGGTCCTGGTGCTGCGGCGCCGGTGGCCGATCGCCGTGGTGCTGGTGTCGATCGCGACCACACCCGCCGAGGTCGGTTTCCTGATGGGCATCGTCGGCCTCTACTCGCTCGCCGCCTCCGACGTGCCGCGCAGGATCACCGTCGTGCTGACCGGGATGTCGCTGGTCGGCAGTTTCATCGTCACGTACCTGCGGCTGAGCCGGAACCTCGTCGACCAGGCGTCCTCCGCCGCCGTGCCGGGGCACTGGTACGCACCCGTCGTCTCCCTCTTCATGGCGCTGGGGCTGACCGCGCCGCCGCTCCTCTTCGGCCTCTACATCGGCGCGCGCCGACGGCTGATGGAGAGCCTGCGCGAACGGGCCGATTCGCTGGAGCGGGAGCTGTCGCTGCTCGCGGACCGGGCCGAGGAGCGCGCGGAGTGGGCGCGTACGGAGGAGCGGACCCGGATCGCCCGGGAGATGCACGACGTGGTGGCGCACCGGGTGTCCCTGATGGTGGTGCACGCGGCGGCGCTCCAGGCCATCGCGCCGAAGGACCCGGCGAAGGCGGTACGGAACGCCGCGCTCGTCGGCGACATGGGGCGCCAGGCGCTGACCGAGCTGCGCGAGATGCTGGGTGTGCTGCGCAGCGGGGACACCCTGGTCGCGCCGCGTACCGGTTCCGGCGCGGGCCCGGGCGACGGACGGCAGCCGCTGGCCTCCGTGGGGCGGGCCGTCGCTGCGGCCGCCGCCGCCGCGTCGATGCCGGAGGACGGGCCGCGCCTCGGCGAGCTGGAGGCGCTGGTCGCCCAGTCGCGGCAGGCGGGCATGACCGTGGAGCTGTCGGTGGACGGCGACCCGCGCCCGTACGCCCCGCAGGTCGAGCGGACCGCGTACCGGGTGGTGCAGGAGGCGCTGACCAATGTGCACAAGCACGCGGCCGGCGCGAAGACGTGGGTACGGCTCGCGCACCGCGAGGCGGAGGTCGCGATGCAGGTGGAGAACGGTCCGTCCGACGCCGCTGCCGCCGACGCCCATCTGCCGAGCGGGGGCAACGGGCTCGTCGGGATGCGGGAGCGGGTGACCGGCCTCGGCGGCGTCTTCGTCTCGGGCCCGACCGACGCGGGCGGATTCCGGGTGTCGGCGGTACTCCCGGACGCGCCGGTGACCGGCGCGGCGGAGGACGCGGACGGGCCGGAGGTGTCGGTCCCCGGGGTGGTGGTGGCGCCCGAGGTGGAGGCGGTGTCGATGGAGGTGGCGCTGCCGGGACAGGGGCTCGGTGTCCGTGGCGCGGGGGAGAGCGTGGAGAGCACGGAGGGCGCCGCCCCGTAGGGCTCGCCTTCGAACTGCCGGCTGGCGGCGGCCCCTTCCCGGCAGTCGGGCCGAGGACCTCACGGTGCTGCCCGTGGACACCGAACGCCCGCGCGTCCGGGCGCTGTACGAGTCCTGGACCTCCGGAAGGCCGGCACGCGGCAGCCGTTCGCGGACCCGCCGGTGTCCGCCGTGCTGCCGGCCGAGCCACCGCTGGGCCGAAACCCTTGATGTCGTAGCGTAGTTGATCCACCGCGCAACGTAATATCCGGAGTTCGTGTCCACGTTCTCCGGAAGGAACTCGCGTGCGCAAGACCGCTGCCGCCGCGCTCGTCGCGCTCGGCCTGTGGGCGACGGCCGCCGCCCCGGCGCCTGTTGCCGTATCCGCGACCGCGCCGGTGCGGACGGTGTTCATCGGCGACTCCTCCACCGGCAACTTCGGCATCGCCCCCACGGCCGGCCCCGCCGGGTGCCTGCGGTCCGCCGAGAACTACCCGGTCAAGGCGGTCGAGCGGCTCGCCTCGGCAGGCATTCGGCTCGACGTGCGGGCGGACGTGTCCTGCGGTGGTGCCCGGATCCGTGACGTGTGGGAGGCGCAGAGCTTCTCGCCGTCCGGTGGGGAGCGGGTCGCTCCGCAGGCGGCGGCGCTCGGGCCGGACACCGGGCTGGTGGTCGGCAGCCTCGGCGGCAACACCGCAGGGGTCGCGAGCATCCTCAAGCAGTGCTCCCAACGGCTGCGCGGGCCCGAGGGGTTGCTGATGCCCGCCGACCCGGTCGACGCCACCTCGCCGGCCTCGGAGTGCGCCGCGTACTTCGCGGGGGAGGGGGCGCCGTGGCTCGCGGGGCGCATGGCGGCCGTCCAGCAGGACCTGGCCCGGATGTTCGACCAGGTGAAGGCCCAGTCCCCGGCCGCCCGTGTGGTGCTGGTCGGTTACCCCCGGCTCGTACCCGCCGACACCGCGCTGTGCCTCGCGGAGGTTCCTGGCGGAGCGGAGAAGCCGTTCGCGGACATCGGCCAGGACGCCCTGACGTTCCTGGACGCCGGAGTGCAGCGGCCCCTCGGCGCCCTCATGAAGAAGGCGGCCGAAGAGGCGGGGGCGACCTACGTCGACCTCTACGCCCGGACCGGCACCACCACCGGGTGCGACGGCGCCCGGCGCGGCATCGGCGCCCTGCTGGAGAGCTCCGAGGTGAGCTACGGGGGCCGTGAACTGCCCTGGTACGTCCACCCGAACCGTACCGGCCGCGACCTTCAGGCGGCGGCGGTCGCCGAGGCGGTCGAGGGCCTGATCGGGGGGTAGTACCGCGCCTCCCCCCCCGGCCCGTCCCCTCAGCCCGACGTCAGCCGCGTCGGCTGGATGCCGGTGAGGAGGGTGTTCAGGGCCCGGTCGATGTCCGCGCCGAGGTACCAGTCGCCGGTGTGGTCGATGCTGTAGACGCGCCCCTCGGTGTCCATGGCGAGGACCGCCTGCCCCTGGCTCTCCTGGCCCAGGGGGCTGATCTCGGTCTCCAGGGCCCGGCCCAGGTCGCCCAGGGTACGGGCGAGGTGGAGGGCGCCGAGCGGGTCGATCGTCACGGAGGCGGGGGCGATCTGCCGGCCGGGACCGGGCGCGGGGATGTGCAGGTTGCCGAACTCCGCCCAGGCCTCGACCACGGCCGGGAACACCGCGTGCTCGTGTCCCGCCGGTGAGGTGTGCGCACGCAGCGCGTCGGCCCACTCCTCGGCCTGCCGGATGATCCAGCGGCCGGGCTCCCAGCCCGCCGCGCGCAGGGCCTTCTCGACGACGGGGGTGAAGCGGGTGCTGTGGTCCCGGACCGGGTCGTGCCGGCTCAGGTCGTGCTGCCCCGGAATCCGCCGGCCCGGATCGTGCTGGCTCACGTTCTGCATGGGGACGCCGTCAGCCCTTCTCGGCCGAGGTGGCCGCGCCGTTGACGGTGAGGCCGACGGGCCGTACGCCGAAGTGCGCGAGCATCACCGAGCAGGAGCGGCAGGGTGCCGCGTAGCTTCCGTGCCGGGGGTCGCCGTCCTCGCGGATGTGGCGGGCGGTGAGGCGGCCGTGCTTGAGCGCGCGCCGGGCTTCGCCGCTGGTGAGGGGTTTGCGCTGGGCGCGCTTGGAGCGGGTTTCCTCGGCTGCGGCGAGCTGCCGGGAGAGGAGTATCGCCTCGGGGCAGCGGCCGGTGAAACGTTCGCGCTGGCTGGTGGGGAGGGTGTCCAGGAAGTCCTGGACGAGGTGGTGCAGGACAGGTGGCTGGTCCCCCTTGCCCGCGGTGCAGGTGAGTGTCTCCCCGCGTACGGACAGCGCGGCGGCCACGGCCGGCAGGATGCCGTCGCGGCGGTGGAGCAGCCGGGGGGTGCGGTTGGAGTCGGTGGTGCTCCAGCTGAGGCGCGGGTCCCCGGAAGTGACTGTATGTACATCGTGCATGGCGTCGAATTCCTCCCGTGCAATCCCCCGAGTTGCGGGGGACAGCCTGTCAAATGTGTCGGACGGTGGGGAAGCTGGGGCGGTATTGGGGGCAGCGTGTCGCTCAAAGCCGCCCAACCGTCGCTCTTCCGTCACCCTGATGTGACGGTCGGTGACGTCCGGGAAAGGGGCGGTCCGGCCTGTTGCGCCACCGCATAGGCTGTGCGGAACACCGGACGCAGCAGGGGGCAACCGCCATGACGACAGGTCGGCTCGGGCAGCAAGCCGCGCCACCGAACGCGGCCTACGCCGGGCAGGTCGTGCACTTCCCGGACCCGGTCCGGGCGTCGCGCCACCCGAGGGGGGTGCGGATCGATGCGAACGGTCATCCCGACTTCTCCCCGTACGCGCGCGCGGCGGCGGAGATCGCCGATCCGCCGGAGGGTTTCGGCATCGACGAACTCCGGCTCACGGACTACGTGTCGGCGAACGCGGCGCTGGCGGCGGCCGGTCACGAGCTGTGGGACACGATTCCCTCCGTCGCGACCCCGCACGGCTGGACCTGGCACCACGTGTCGGGCAGCCGCCGGATGGAGCTCGTACCGGTCGACGTGAAGCCGCTGCTGCGCCACCACGCCGGACTGACGACGACCCCGGTGGACCACGAGCGGCGCGGCACGCGGCCGTTGCAGGGCACCCGGCCCGCGCACTTCCGGCTGCCGAAGGGTGCCGTCGCGGTGTCCGAGCAGCAGATCCAGGGCGCCGAGGAGGACTTGGGGTACCGGCTGCCGGGCGCGTACCGCTCGTTCCTGAAGGCGGCGGGCGGCTCCGCCCCGGTCGGCACCGCGCTCGACCCCGAACTCGGGCTTCTGGTGGACCAGCCGTTCTTCACGGTGCGCGAGGAGGCGGCGGTCAACGACCTCGTCTACGTCAACAAGTGCCTGCGGGACCACTTCACCAAGGACTTCCTGGGGGTCGCGTTCGTCCAGGGCGGTCTGCTGGCGGTGAAGGTGAAGGGGAGCGGCATCGGTTCGGTCTGGTTCTGCGCGTACGACGACGCGCGCGACCGGAACGACCTGACGGTGCAGGAGCGGTCGGAGCGGCTGCTGCTGCCGTGCGGTGCGGACTTCGACGCGTTCCTCCAGCGCCTGGCGGGCAGCCCGCAGGAGCTGGAGACGGTGGCGAACCTGATGGTGGACGGCGGCTTCGCGCGTGCCGTCCCGGTGGAGGGCTGAGCGCGATGGTGACGTTCGCACAGGCGCAGGAGCGGGCCGACGAGTGGGTCAACGGTGACGTGCCCGCCTACCAGCACCGGGAGGTTCGGGTCCGCGAGTTCGATCTGGGCTTCGTGGTGTGGGCGGAGGACCGCCCGGAGGGCCCCGTCTCGGACGGCGGCCGGCAGCGGCTGGTCATCGCCCGCGACAGCGGCGAGGCCACCCTGTGGCCGGGCCTGCCGGTGGGCGAGGTGATACGGCGTTACGAGGAGGAGTACGGCTCCCCGCAGGACGCGGCGCCCGCTCCCCAGCCGCCCGCGCGCATCGACCTGAACCAGACCTCCTTCCTGCTGACGCCGCCGGAGTGGCTCCAGGAAGCGGCCGACAAGCTGGGCATTCCGGACGGCAGGCGTGAGCAGCAGTCCGACGCGGCTGCCGCCAGGGTTGTTGGCGGGGCTACTGCCGGCGGGGCGGGTGGGTCTGCTGGGGCTGCTGCCGTGAGCGACGCCGTACCGCCTCCGTCCCCGCCCTCCGCCCGGCCCGCCTCGCCGGAGCCCGAGGACTACGAGCCGACCGCCTCGGACGGGGTGCCCGCGACGGGTTCCCCGGTCGCCGCGCCCGTGCCGGACGGCGCCACGCCGTGGGCCGGTACGGACACCAACCGCGACTCGGACGACGCGGCGGTCCCGCTGCCCGCCACCGTGTTCGCCCCGCCGCTCTCGGGCACCGACGACGAGGGCGCGCCCGCACCGAACGTTCCCGCCGACGCCCCGACCGCGCTGATGAAGGGCGGGACACCGCCGCTCGAGCGGGGGCCGGGCATCCCGCCCGACGCCGAGGACATCGCGGACGCGGCGACCAGCAAGGCCGTGGCCCCGCCGCGCGCCCCGCGCCCCAGTACGGTGCCCCCGCCGCCGAGCGCCCCGGGCATCCCGGGCGTACGTCCCGTCGCGCCCCCGCCGGTCTCGGGCCCGGGTGCGCCCGGTGTGCCCGCCGCCGGTTACGTACCGACGCAACTGGCTCCCGCGGTCGGCGGTCCGGGGATGCCGCAGCCGCCCGCACCGCCCGGTCCGCCCGCGCCTCCTGGTCCGCCCGCGCCTCCCGGTCCGGCCGCGCCTCCCGGTCCGGCCGCGCCTCCCGCGCCGCCTGCCCCGCCCGGTCCGCGCGGTGACGTGCACCATGCCGAGACGATGTTCGCCGCGCCGCCGGTCGGCCCCCCGGTCGGCGGCATGCCCGGCGTCCCGGTGGGGCCTCCCGGCCCGCCGCCCCCCGTCGCGGGGGCGCGGGGGCCCGCCGCCGTACCTCCGCCGCCGCCCGCGTACGGCTATCCGCAGCAGCCCGCCCAGCCGCCGACCGTGGGTCCCGGCTACCAGGCGGTGCTGCGGTACCGCGCGCCCGACGGCAGTGAGCAGCAGCTCATCCGGCGTTCGGCGCCGGGTACTCCGCACCCGGAGTGGCAGATGCTCTACGAGCTGCGGGGCATGAACGTGCCGCCCCAGCAGGTCATCGAGCTCCACACCGAGCTGGAGTCCTGCGAGCTGCCCGGCGGCTACTGCGCGCGGATGATCCGCGAGATGTGGCCGCAGGTACGGATCACCAGCGTCGCCCCGTACGGCACCGACCACGCGAGCCGTCAGCAGGGCATGCGGCACCTCCTCACCCACCAGGGCGAGCTGCATCAGGTGGCGGACGGTCCCGCGCGGCCCGCCCCGGTGCGGGCGCCGCTCCCGCCGGTGCAGCCCGCGCCGCCGGTCGGGCCGGAGGGGATGGCGGAGGAGCTGCTCCAGGCGTTCGGACCGCAGGGCGTGCTCCGCTTCGACGAGCGGGCCGTGTCCCGTCAGGGTGTGCCGGAGACGGTGGGCCGGACCCTGGTCTGGGCGGGGCTGCCCGCCGATTTCGGGCCGTTCTTCTGGGCCCAGCCGGGCCGGCCGGTCGTGCCGACCCTCGCCGAGCTGGCCGCGCAGCGCCAGGTGCAGCCCGCGCCGGACGCGGGGGCGTACCTCGTGATGGGTACGGACTTCGGCCGGGCGATCTGCGTCCAGTACGGCACGGCGAACATCGTCGCCGTGCCCGTGGAGGCCGGTCCGGGCGGGCAGTCGGTGCTGCCGCAGTTCGTGAACACGGGGCTGCCGGAGTTCGTCCGGTGCATGGCCCTGCTCGGGCGGATGTGGCGGCTGCGGTACGGGCTGAACCCGGAGCAGGCCGGCCGCTGGACCGTCGACTTCCAGGCAGCCCTGGCGGCCCTGGACCCGGCGGCGCTGGCGTCGCCGGAGAGCTGGTGGTCGGTGCTGCTGGAACAGATGTGGGACGGCTTGATCTGATCGCTCGGTGCGACGGCCAGGCCCGATCGTGGCCCGGTCCGGTGCCTTGCGGACCCGGGGGCGCCCGCCCCTTCGAACGGAGGACCTCTCCGTTCGAAGGGGCGGGCGTTTTCGCGTGTCCGGCCAGGTTCGGCCGGGTATTCCTTGGGGTGTTTGCGGTAGGCGTCCGCGGACGCCGCCGGGCTGTGACGCCGGTCGCTTCCGTCCGGAAAGCGGCTGATCGATTCCGACTTCCGGCCCAATTGCCGCATCCTTGACCTCAGGATCGATGGCGGCGTGCGGAAGAGAGGGCTTCAGGGATGAGTGCTGCACCGGTGTCCGGACATGGCTTCGTGGGGGGACGAGGACGTGGCTACCGCCCGGAGCAGGTGGATCGTTTCGTCGCCGCGCGCACGGCGGAGCGCGACGCGGCACTGGACGAGCTCTCCCGGCTGAGCGCCCTCGCGGAGGAGCTGGCGGCCGAGTCGGCCCGGCTGGCCGAGCGGGTTGCGGGCCTCGCCCCGCAGACGTACCAGGAGCTGAGCGAGCGCGCCCGGTCGATCCTCGCCCTCGCGGAGGAGGAGGCGGCCGAGTCCGGCGCCGCCGCCCACGAGGCCGCGCAGGCGGTACGGGACGCGGCCGAGGCCGCCGGGCGCGAGGCGCGGGAAGCGGCCCGCGCGTACGCGGAGAAGGCACGGGCCCAGGCAGGGGAGGACGCCGAACACGTTCTCGCCGAGGCCCGCCGGGTGGCGGCGGAGCTCCTCGCGCAGGCGGGCGAGGACGCCGCGCGGATCCGGGCGGAGGGTGAGGAGCTGATGGCCCAGACCCGTGCCCGTACGTCCAGCGTCCTCACCCACCAGGAGCAGGAGCACGCCGAGCGCCACAAGGCCGCGGAGGCCGAAATCCTCGCGCGGGAAAAGCAGCTGACGGAGCGTCATGACGCGTTGATGGAGCGCGCTGACGCCGTCCTCGCGGCGGCGAGGCGTGGGCGCACGGAGGCCGAGGAGGCAGCGCGGCACGGCCAGGAGGACGCGGAGGCCCGCGCCGCCGAACTCCTCTCGGAGGCCCGGGTGCGCGAGGAGCGGGTGGTCCGCGAGACCGAACGCGTCATCCGTGAACACGACGTGGGGCGCGAGGAGTTGCAGGCCCACATGACACACGTGCGCAATTCGCTCGCGGCTCTCACCGGGCGGGTGACGGCTCCACCGCCGGAGGGGTGAGCGGGGGCGGGTCCGGCGGGGGCCTCAATGGGGGGCAGGAGGTCCGAGGGCCCGGGTCATAGGATGGTCGGCGTGACCGACGAGACTCAGCGCCCCATCGGGCCGAACAGCACCCCTGACCTGCCGACCCAGTACACGCCGGCCGAGGTAGAGGGGCCGCTGTACGAGCGCTGGGTGGAACGCGGGTACTTCGAGGTCGACGCGAAGAGCGAGAAGCCGCCGTACACGATCGTCATCCCGCCGCCGAACGTCACGGGCGTCCTCCACCTGGGCCACGCCTTCGAGCACACGCTGATCGACGCCCTCACCCGCCGCAAGCGGATGCAGGGGTACGAGTCGCTGTGGCAGCCCGGCATGGACCACGCCGGTATCGCCACCCAGAACGTCGTCGAGCGGGAACTAGCCAAGGAAGGCAAGTCCCGCCACGACCTGGGGCGCGAAGCCTTCGTCGAGCGCGTCTGGGAGTGGAAGGCCGAGTCCGGCGGCCAGATCGCCGGCCAGATGCGACGCCTCGGTGCGGGCCTGGCGTGGAGCCGGGACCGCTTCACCATGGACGAGGGCCTGTCCCGGGCCGTCCAGACCGTCTTCAAGAAGATGTTCGACGACGGCCTGATCTACCGCGCCGAGCGCATCATCAACTGGTGCCCGCGCTGTCTGACGGCCATCTCGGACATCGAGGTCGACTACCAGGACGACGACGGCGAGCTCGTCTCCATGAAGTACGGCGACGGGGACGACACCATCGTCGTCGCCACGACCCGTGCCGAGACGATGCTCGGTGACACCGCCGTCGCCGTCCACCCCGACGACGAGCGGTACGCGCACCTCATCGGCAAGCGGATCAAGCTGCCGCTGACCGACCGCACGATCCCGGTGGTCGCCGACACGCACGTCGACCCGGAGTTCGGCACCGGCGCCGTCAAGGTCACGCCCGCCCACGACCCGAACGACTTCGCCATCGGCCGGCGCCACGACCTCGAGTCGATCGAGGTCCTGGACGAGCGCGGAATCATCACGGCCCACGGCCCGTTCGAGGGACTCGACCGCTTCGAGGCCCGCTCGGCCATCGTCGCCGCGCTGCGGGCCGAGGGCCGGATCGTCGCGGAGAAGCGCCCGTACGTCCACTCCGTCGGCCACTGCTCGCGCTGCAAGACGACGCTGGAGCCCCGGCTGTCCCTCCAGTGGTGGGTGAAGGTCGGGACGCTCGCCGAGGCCGCCGGTGACGCGGTCCGCGACGGCCGGGTGGACATCCACCCCGCCGACCTGTCGCAGCGGTACTTCGACTGGGTCGACAACCTCAACGACTGGTGCATCTCACGGCAGTTGTGGTGGGGCCACCGGATTCCCGTCTGGCACGGCCCGGACGGCGAGACCGTCTGCGTCGGCCCCGACGAGCAGCCGCCGACGGGTGAGGGCTGGACGCAGGACACCGACGTCCTCGACACGTGGTTCTCGTCCGGCCTGTGGCCGTTCTCGACGATGGGCTGGCCGGAGCGGACGCCCGACCTGGAGAGGTTCTACCCGAACTCCGTCCTGGTCACCGGCTACGACCTGATGTTCTTCTGGGTCGCCCGGATGATGATGTTCGGCCTGTACGCGATGGACGGCGAAGTCCCCTTCCGTACCATCGCGTTCCACGGCATGGTCCGTGACGAGTTCGGCAAGAAGATGTCGAAGTCCTTCGGCAACACGGTCAATCCGCTGGACTGGATGGACAAGTACGGCTCCGACGCGCTGCGCTTCACGCTCGCGCGGGGCGCCAACCCCGGTACGGACGTGCCGATCGGCGAGGACTGGGTCCAGGCGTCCCGCAACTTCGCCAACAAGATCTGGAACGCGACCCGGTTCGCGTTGATGAACGGCGCGACGGTCGAGGGCGAACTCCCCCCGGCGGAGCAGCTGTCGGCCACCGACCGCTGGATCCTGTCCCGCCTGAACACGGTCGTGGCCGAGGCGGACGCGTACTACGACGACTACCAGTTCGCGAAGCTCGCCGACTCCCTCTACCACTTCGCGTGGGACGAGGTCTTCGACTGGTACGTCGAGCTCTCCAAGACGACGTTCTTCGCGGGCGGCGACGCGGCCAAGGTCTCGGCCCGCGTCCTGGGCGAGGTCCTCGACGTGACGCTCCGACTGCTGCACCCCATCGTCCCGTTCGTTACCGACACCCTGTGGACGACGCTCACCGGCCGCGAGTCCGTCGTGATCGCCGACTGGCCGGTGGACAGCGGATTCCGCGACGCCGGTGCCGAGGCGGAGATCGAGACCCTCCAGCAGGTCATCACCGAGGTCCGCCGCTTCCGCTCCGACCAGGGTCTCCAGCCCGGCCAGAAGGTTCCGGCCCGCCTGGACCTGTCGGGTACGCGGCTCGCCGCCCACGAGGCGGCCGTCCGCCAGCTCCTGCGCCTCCAGCCGGAGGGCGACGGCTTCAGCGCCACCGCCACGCTCCCGGTCGCCGGTGCCACGGTCGCGCTCGACCTGTCCGGCACGATCGACGTCGCGGCCGAGCACAAGCGGCTGACGAAGGACCTCGCGGCGGCCGAGAAGGAGAAGGCCCAGGCGGAGGGCAAGCTCGGCAACGAGGCGTTCCTCGCGAAGGCCCCGGACAACGTGGTCGAGAAGATCCGTACGCGCCTGGCGAAGGCCGAGGAGGACATCGTCCGGCTGCAGAACCAGATCGGCAACCTGCCGCCGGTGCGGTAGCCGGAGGCGTCACCGAGGTCGTCGGACGAGGGAGGCCCGGACGTGCGCCGTCCGGGGCTCCCTCACGGGCGCCGACAGGCAGGCGACTCCCGGCAGGCATGCGGCTCCGGTTCGCGAACTCGTCCCCTGTCGTTGCCTTCCGGTGCACTTCCGCAGGCCGGGAACGTAGTTGATGATGTGCGGGTGACCTTTAACCGCATCAGCTTTCTGATCTCGGTCTTCGGCGTTCTCGCCGGCGTGTTGATGCTGTACGTCGCTGTTGACGAGCACCACTCCGGGGCATCGTCCCGCTGGATCTGGAGTAGCGCCGCGGTCTGCCTCTGCGCTCTGCTCGGGCTCGTGCGGGACGTACGGCAGCTCCGTACCCGGCCGGCAGCCTGACGGGCGGCGCACTCGGGTCCACGACCGGCGCGAGCGGCACTCACGACCTCGGATTTCCGGCCTCTCCCCGGCCCCCTCCCGGCCCCCCCTCCCGGCCTCTCCCCGGCCTCCTCCTCCCGGCCCCCTCCCGGCCTCTCCGCAGAACCAACCACCGGCCCCCGACGTCCGTTGTCAGTGCAGCTGTTCCGCCGCTCAGCCACGTGGGGCGCGGGCCGTTGCCCGTGGAGAAGGGGAACCCAATGCCGCACGACGACGAGAGCCCGGCGCGGAGAGTCGACGCGCCCACCTACGCGATGCTGGCGGCCGAGGCCCGGCGTCAGGCCGCACTGCCCAGGCCGAAGGCGCGGAGCCGTGGCGAGAGCGACATCCGCAGCGTGCCGTGGTGGCGGGTGGAGACCCTGCGGAGCATGTCAGGTCTGTCGATCCTGGTGAGCGGGGCGGTCCGCATAGTACTCAGCCTGTACATCGTCGTGTCCATCGGATTCGCCTCGGTCGATCTCGACAACTGGTACGGCATCGTGGGCTGGTTCGCCTTGGCGCTCTACGCGGCGTACTGCCTCTTCGGAAGGCCCGGCACCAAGGCCCGAGAGCTGGCCCGCGCGGCTTGCGCACCCGACCCCGTACACATGCGGTACGCCCTGGTGTACGACCCGCCGTGGGGCGGGGCCGCCCTGCTGGCGCTCTTCCCGGCCGGCGAGGGCGACGAGGCGCGGCCCGTAGGGGTCGTGCAACTCGCACCCCTGCTCCGGGGTCGGTTCGCGAAGTCGGGTGGACTCCCCGCAGACCCGCCCGTGGCGCCCGTGGGAACCCTTGAACTCCGTGGCCGTACGGACGATTCGCCGTGCGGAGTCCCCTGGATCGAGGACCGGGTGTACTGGCCGAAGCGTTCCTGGGGCCCCGAATTCCTGGAGGGCCCGGAGGGGCCGGCTCTGCTGGCCCGGCTGCTGGACGCCGACGCGGAGCACGGGGAAGCCGTGGAGTCCTGAGCGCGGGGGCGGCGTCAAGTGCGGTACGAAGACCGGCAGTTCGATGGTCGACCCCAGGCCTGTCGGACACGGCCTAGCATGATCGGATTCAGACAGGGGGGCTTGTGAGAACGAGAACGATACCGACTGTGGCGAAGGCCGCCTCGGTGTGCCTGTTCGTGGGCGTCACCGTGGCCGGCTGCACGGACGACGGCACGGCCGGTGGCGGGGACGGCAGTGCCGACGGCAGCACGGCGAAGGGGGCGTCCGCCGGGCGGATGCTCGACGATGCGAACGCCACGATGCGCGGTCTGGCATCGGTGACCATCAAGACGGTCACCAAGGAGAGCGGAGGTGGTGTCACGTCCAGCCAACTGTCGACGGATCTCAAGGCCACGTGCGCGTTCACGACGACCTCTCCCACGGGAGCCGGGCTGGAGCAGATCCGGACCGACGGGACGGACTACGTACGCCCGAACCGGGCCTATCTCGAGGAGTCGGGCCACGACGTGGCTGGCACGGGGCAGCCGGACCTGTGGGCGAGGACGCCGGTCGGTGCGGCGCGGCCCGGAGACGGACTCGCCGCGTGTACATGGGAATTCGCCTCGTTCGATGAGCTCACCGAGGGTGAGGCGACCGAGATCGACGGCACTCCGGCGAGGGCGTTGAAGTCGGCCGACGGGACGGACGAGGACGGTTCCTTCACCTTCTACGTGGCCACCGAGGGCAAGCCGTACCTCCTCAAGGTCGTCTACGAAGGCGAGGGGGCCGCCACCACCACCTCGTTCAGCGCCTTCGACGAGCCGCTCGACGTTCACGTCCCGGATGCCACCGAGGTGGTGGACACGGCCGCGCTCGGCTGAGACGGGGGCCTCGGCGGCGGCAGGTTCTTGGGCGCCGGACCCTGGGAGGGCCCGGCACAGCGGCCGGAAGGCGACAGGCCCGCTGCCACGCGGGACGTCATCCGGTCACGCCCGCCGTTAGCCGCCGAAGCGCGGGTGGACGGCGGGTTCGGCCGGCCTGTTCAGCCTCCGCAGCCACTGACCGAGATGGAGGAGACCGCGTTGTCGTAGAGGAAGAGAAGTTCCTGCTTCTCGCCCGCGGGGATGCTGAAGTGGTAGCCGTAGTAGTCGGCGTCGGTGTAGATGCAGACCTGGCCGCCGCTGAGGTTCCACACCGAGCTGATCCGGTCGTTCCACGCCCAGTCGATGTAGGGAATGTCCGCCGGAGAGATCTGCAGCATCTCGCCGGTGTTGTCGTGGCCGTCGTAGAAGCAGATTTTGCCCCCCATGCAGGCGGGGTCCTTGACCGGGTCGGCCGACGCCGTTCCCGGGACCGCCAGTACGGCGGTGGAGGCGATGGCCGCCGCGACCACCGCGGTCTTCAGTGTCAGCTTCATGAGCATCCTTGTCCGTCGTTGCTGCCCGGGGTAGGCGCGGTCATGGTTACCGCGTCCCGCTGTCGGGTGTCGAGGGCATCGGGTCGTAGGACGATCCCCGAGCGCCTGCGGTTCGCCGGGACGAGACGTTGTGAACGGATGCTCCTGAGGATTGAGTTGGAGCAGGCGGCCGGGGTGGCGGCCGACATCAGCGGGAGCGGGAGCGCCCGGACTCGGCGCCACCGGGGCGTGGCGTCCCGGACCGCAGCCCCCGCGCCCCCCGCGGCGCCAGTGCCGTCCGGAGCGTCGGGGCGAGGAGGTGGCGGGCCTCGGGCGCGGTGAGGGCGGCGGGGGTGGGGAGCGGGTTGAGGTAGCGGGTGTAGATGAACCCGCCGAGGACCGTCACCGCGGCCGTGGCGCGGGCGGTGGCGTCGCGGCCGCCGAGAAATTCAGCAAGCCGGGCCAGCAGCTCGATCTCCAGGTACTCGCCGATGGCGTCGGCGGCCAGGCTGCCCTGTGCGGCGAGGGTGCGGAAACCGGGGTCCTCCCAGAGGCCCGTCACCGCGTCGATCAGGCGCTCGGGAAGCGTGGCCGGGTCGCCGCCGAGGACCTCGTCGACGGTCAGCGCGGTGGCGCACTGGATGCGCATCACGTCCGCGAACAGGCCCTTCTTCGAGCCGAAGTGGTACGCGATGAGGGCCATGTCGACTCCGGCGGACGCTGCCACCGCGCGGAGGGTGGTGCGGCGGTAGCCGTGTCGGATGAAGAGGTCCCGGGCGGCCGTGACGATCGACTCGCGGGTGGGCGGATTGCCCCGGGGCCTTCCCCGGCGGCGGGCCGCCGGGTGGGCCGGTGCGAGGGTGGCGACGGGAGCGGCGTTATTCATCAACGTTGAGCCTGTGGGGGGCGATCGACAGAGTCAAGGGTGTTCCGCCCACCACGCGAAGGGATACCCGCCACCATGCGCATCACCGTCTTCGGCGCCAATGGACCGACCGGCCGCCACCTCACCGACCAGGCCCTCGCCGCCGGTCACCAGGTCGTCGCCGTGACCCGCCGCCCCGGCTCCCTCACCCCACGGGCCGGCCTCACCGTGGCGGTCGCCGACGCCACCGATCCCGCGACCGTCGCCCCGGCGATCGAGGGATCGGACACCGTACTCTCCGCGCTGGGAACGCAGTTCAGCAAGGACCCCATCACGACCTACTCGGCGAGCGCGACCGCCATCACCGGTGCCATGGCCCACCACGGCGTCAAGCGGCTGCTGGTCGTCAGCTCCAGCATCGCCGACCCCCAATGGCGGCCGAGCGGCGCGTACTTCTTCAACCACGTGCTCGACCCGCTGGTGAACCGGCGACTCGGCCGCACGCTCCACGAGGACATGCGCCGGATGGAGGCGGTGATCCGTCGTACGGACCTGGAGTGGACCTTCGTACGCCCCTCGGGCCTCTTCGGGCATTCCGCCGTCACGGCCTACCGCACCGCCGAGACCAGCGCGGACGGCGTCTTCACCGCTCGCACGGACCTCGCGGCGAGCATGCTGCGGGAGGCGGAGGAGCGGCGGTACGTCCGCACGGCCATGGGTGTCATCACCACGGCGGTGAAGCCGAACATCGCGAAGCTCATCTGGAACGAGGCGATAAAGAAGAAGGAGTAGGAGCGGCGCGCGGCAGAACTGCCCGCGCAGCACAACCGCTTCCGCGACCACCACCTTCGGGGGCTTCGACGCCGGGTCCTCCGTGCACGGCATCACCGCCCTCAACGGGGAAGACGAGTTCAGCGTCGGACGGAGTCGGCTCGTTCCGTGTCTGCGAGCCCCGTGGGGGGTGGGCAGCGGATCGGGGCCGGGCCCCGTTCAGGCGAGTGCGGGGGCTCCTGCCCAGGGCTGCTCGCGGGCCGAGAACCTGCGGCGCTTGGTGGGTGCGGTGGCCCTCGCTTCCTTGCTTTCGCGGAGAGCGTTGCGCATGGACGCGATCGAACCGGTGGCGGCGTCGGCGATGTGGCCCGATGCGGATGCGGCGACATCGCCTTCGGCGCACGCCCTGCACGAGCCCGGCTCGGGCGCTCGGAACGCGCGCTCGCACCCGCCGTCGCAGGTCTGCCAGGGCGGAGGTTGAGGCGCCGCGCCCGCTGGTGACGCCGTAACCAACTTACCGGGAGACCCTGTTGTGGCGGTCAGGGTCGTGAGGGGCGCCCCTGGGAGGGGCATGGGCTCATTGCGGAGCCGATAGCCGATGACGCGGGCCGGACGCGTGCGGAAGGCTGCCGGGAGCCCGTCCGTCAGGGCATGGGTGATCGTCGCGGCATCGACCCCGTGGGCCAGCCAGGCGGCAACGGTGGGGGCCATTTCCTCGACCTCGCGACGGGTGAGGATCAGCCGGGGGTCGACGATACGCAGCGAGGCGAGGATCACGACGGCCATCGGGTCGACGTCGGAGATACCGAGGGGTGGGGGTTCCTCCGCCGCGGTGTTCGCCTCGTCCAACTGGGCTGGAATGGTGGCGACATCGGCGCCCGCGGCTGGCTCATCCGCGCCACCGCCACCGCCACCGTCATGGTCGGCGTCGGCGTCGGCGTCGGTTTCGGTTTCGGCGGCGGCGTTGGCGTCAGCCTGCGGTTCGTCCGCCGCGACCGAAGGCGTGACCGGGGACGCCTCCGGGGGAGGTGCCGTCGGCATCTCGGCGGGCGGGCGCGGGGCGGGCAGCACCGGAGCGGGCAGGGCTGTTGCCTGCCGGCTCGTCTCGTCCGGGCTCGTCTCGTCCGGGCCCGTCTCGTCCGGGCCCGGCTCGCCCGACTCCGCTGGCTCCGAGCCCCTCCGGACTGGCGCCTCCCGCTCCGGAAGGTGCAGGCCCGGGACCGTACGGAAGTAGGTCCGGGTACGGATGATGCCCCCGGCCCAACGCTCCTTCCGGCGCACGAGGAAGCCCGAATGCTCAAGCTCCCGCAGGGCCCGGGAGAGGGTGATCCGGCCCTCGTCGAAGTGGTCGCAGAGGGCGTCGACGGTCACGGGGGCGCCGTCCGGCAGCGACAGGATGTAGGCGCCGACGCCGACTGCGGCAGCGCTGCCACGGCGTTGGGCCAGGGAGTTGTGCAGGATCGTGAAGTCGGAGGTCAGCCGGGTACGGACATGGGTGACCCCGGAGGTCGGGTGCGCAGGCCCGGATTGGGCGCGCGGGGGCGCGATAAAGTCGGTTACAGCCATGGGGAAGTTGTTGCCTTCCTGGGTGGTCAGACCCCCGGCTGGGATTGCCGTCCCGGGCGGGGGTCGCTCTGTGTATGAAGTCGTTGCGCTGAACGTAACCGTCCGAACCGCCCCGGAGCAACCAAGTCACCCGCACGGGTGATGACAGGGAGGGGAGGGAGGGGGGTCAGTTCTTTCAGCCAGTTCTTTCAGGAGCCCGCCGCCCCACCGGGGTACGGCGTACCGGCGTCCGGTGAGGTGACCGCCGGCAGCCCGATGGCCGGTTGCGGTTGGGGAGTTGGGCGGACGGACGTCGACGCGGCGCTCGGCGCGGTGTCGGCACGGTGTCGGTACGGGCGGAGTACGGGCAGCGTGCGGCGGCGGCACGCTGCGGGCTCAGCACCCCAGCGATTCCGCGAACGCGGTGGCCCCGCTCAACTGGTCCGCGGTCAGCCGTCTTACGTCCCACACCAGGCCGCTCACCCTGCCGGGCGTGGAACAGGCCGATGCGGGATTCGATGGGGGATCGGCGGGCGTGAGGCCGGTCAGCGCTGCCAGGTCGGCGGCGGGAACATCGAGTACGGCACCGAAATCCGCGAGGAGTTCACCCGTCAGAGGGACGGTCCCGCGCCCGACCCCTCCGTAAGTGGCGGGCGACCAGTAGCGTCCCGTCGCCACGAGGAACGTCTTGGCAGCGGCGGTCCACCCGAGGTTGCGGTTCCGCAGCAGCCGCATGAGCAGCGCCCCGGGGCCACCCGGGTAGCGCTCGACCGCAGGTGGCCAGGGGGTGAGCGGCGGAAGTACGCGGCCCTCCTGCGGCAGCGACGCCACGAACGTCCGCAAGAGGACGTGCTGTTCTGGCGTCAAGGTGTTCCCGATCCGGACGAGCCGGTGCACGTCCGCTCCTGCCCTCGGGTCGACCGGCGCGAGGTCGTCGGGGACTTCGGCGCCCGCGATCACGAAGAGATCCGCCGTATGCAACCCCAAGGCGGGGGCGAGCTTCCGCAGTACGGAGGGGCTCGGCTCATCGCCCCCCAACACACCGGACAGACCGCCGTTGCCGTTGCCGTTGCTGTCGCCGTCGCGCTCGCCCTCGGCGAGTCCCGCCGACCGGCTCAACGCGGCGACGTCCAGCCGTCTGCGTTTCATCAGCCGCCCCAACAGAACCGCGAATTCAGCGCCTTCCGCCATCCAGGCAGCCTACGGCCCGCTTCTGCGGTCCGCCTCTGCGGCCCCGCACGGGCACGCCGACACGTACGCGAGTGCGGGCCTGACGCCTACGACCTGGTCATCCCGCCGCCTCGGCGACAACACCCTGCTGCGGCCGGGTCCGGACGCCCCAGCGGGCGAGCGGGGGCCCGGCAGTACCCAGCGCCGCGAAGAACAACCCCAGCAGCAGCCAGCCCGTCGTGCCGAGGCCGAGCACCACCGTGGTGAGGATCGCGGGGGCGACCGCCTGACCGGCGCTGAAGCCGAGGCCGAAGAGACCCTGGTACTGGCCCTGGGCATGGTCGGGGGCGAGACCGAAACCCAGCGCGTAGGCCGCCGACGACTCCCAGACCTCTCCCAGGCTGTGCACGAAGATCGCCGCCAGGACCAGCCCGGCCGCCACCCAGACCGGGGTGAACGCGGCCAGCGCCATCAGCGGGCAGCTGACAAGGAAGAGCAGCCCCGCCGTGCGGAACGCCCTGCCGCCTTCGTGCGGGGTTTCGATACGAGAGCCGATCCTGGTCTGCATCAGCACGCAGAAGGCGGCGTTGACGGCGAACAGTGCGGCCACCGTCCAGCGGGGAGCCTCGGTGTGTTCCGAGATCCAGATCGGCAGGAGCAGGGAGACCACCGGGTACTGCAGCCCCATCGCCCCGTAGAGGGCGGTGAACGTCAGGTACGGGCGGTCCGCGAAAGCGAGCCAGCGACGTTGCCGCGGCGGTGCCGCCAGCACCGGGTACCGGGGCAGGAAGAGCAGAAGCACCCCGCACAGAGCGAAGCTCGCCGCGTTGCCGAGGATCAGCGCGACGTAGGCGCTACGGTAGCCGGCGGCCAGTGCCAGGCCCGCACCCACGGTCCCGAGAATGACGCCCAGGTTGACGAAGGTGCGCAGCTTCGCCCGGAACAGGGCCGGGCGTTCACCCCCGACCCGGGCCACCAGTGCGCCCCAGGCCGCCCCACCCGCCGCTGCGGCGATCTGGTCGACCGTCGCGATGACCGTGAGCGCGGTCCAGCTCTCCACGAGGACGAGCGCCGCCATCGATATCGCCTGGACCGCGAGGGCCAGCGTCATGATCGTGCGCGCCCCGCGCCGGTCGGCGAGGTGCCCGCCGGGTATCCCCGCGCACAGGCCGATCACTCCGGCGATGGTGAGCGCGGCGCCGACCTGTGCTGCGGGCAGCCCCACGACCCGGGTGAAGTAGAGCGCCGATGCCGCGTTGAAGAGACCGTTGCCGACCCGGTTGGTGAAGCCGGCGGCGATCAGCACGCGCTCCGCCCTGCTGGTCCCCGCCATGCGGCGTATGCGGCCCATGTGGTCTGCCGGATCAGCTTTGATCATGGGCGGCAGGCTAGCAGCGGGTACGGAGTCGGCCTCTGGCGCAAGGGGACCGGAGGGCCATTACGTATCGAAGTGTTTCGCACCCCATCCAAGGAGACACGGAATGACCGACTTACGCGCCACCCGCATCAGCCCCACCGGAGGCCCGGCCGTCACCTTCGTGAGCCGGAGGGCGGCCATCCCGGACTGGTCCCTGCGCTACTTCGGCTCCTGGTGGACCGCCACCACCGTGGACCCGGCGGACGTGCGCGGGCCGGTCGTGGCCGCAGACGTCGACCCCGGCCGAGCGGAGCGACTGACCGCGCACGTGACCGACGAGGGTCCTGCCGAAGGAAGCCCGGCCGAGGCGGAGTTCGCGGGCGCCAGGCTTCTCCGCCGTACGGACGGGAACGGCACCGTGACGGCCGCCCAGCCCGACAGCGGCCTCGCCTACCGGTGGAGCCCCCGCGCCGGCCGACTGGTGATCGTGGGGCGGGACGAGATCGCCGTGTCGACCGCTGCCGCCCGGCTGGCCCGCGAAGTCGTACGCGGCCTGCTCCTCGCCGACGGCTGGCAGATCCTGCACGCCTCCGCCGTCACCCGCCCCGACGGAGCGAGCATCCTCGCACTCGGGGACAAGGGCGCCGGGAAGACCACCACCGGGTTCCTCCTCGCCCGCGCGGGGTGGCGCCTGCCAGCCAACGACCGGATCTTCGTCCGCGTCCTGGAAGACACGATCCGTATCCTGCCCTGCCCTCCGCCGCAGCCATCGGGTTCGGCCTCCTCGACGCCCTCGGCCTCTACGAGACGGTCCGCCGACGCGTGCTGGACGGCGAACTCATGCATCCCACACAGCACCAGCGGGTCACGGACGCCCTCGTCGCTGGAGAACGCACGCCGCTGTGGCGGTCCCCGGGCGGCAAGGAACTCAAGCCGCAGTTCTTCCCGGACCAGCTGACCACCTGGCTCGGTATGGACCTGGCCACCGAAGGCCGCGCCGCCGGAATCCTCTTCCCGAGCATCCGGGCCCACGCCGACCCCGTACTGAACGAGGCCGCGCGGGGCATTCAGGAGGGCGACTTCTTCAGCGCGGCCACCGAGGACCGCTACCCCGACGTCCTCGGACTGCTGCCGCTCACTGGCCCCACCCCACCCCTGAACTCATCCACCACCTTTCGGTGTTGCCGCACCGGACGCTGGTCCTCGGACATGACACAGCAGCCGCGACCGCACGGCTGGAGAGGGTTGCCGGGCGTCTGGCGTGCCCCTGGCCCACGAGGCAACCCCGTTTCGGGCGATGCTCCAACGGGAGCTGAAACTCCTCGTCCGGTGGTGCATCGGCCCGGCGCGGTCCTTGGCAACCGCCACCAGCCGCGAGGACGGACCGGACTCGGGCGGTAACATCCGCCGGATGGAGGAAGGTCCCGATGTCGCGGTGGCGCTGCGCGGCGGGCTGCGTACGCGCGCGCACGCCTGGGAGTTCGTGCGCTGGTTCGCGGATACGTGGATGGGCTGCCCCCTGAGGCCGGCGGACGGCCTCGCTGAAGGTGAGTTGGCCTCTGTGGAGGCCGAGTTGGGCTTCGAGCTGCCGGCCGCCCTGCGCGAGGGGTACGCACTGATCGGGCGCCGTCCAGACATGACCCGGCAGCAGGACCCCCTGCTTCCGGCAACGGGGCTCTACGTGGACGACGCCATGGGCGGTGTCCTGGTCTTCCGCCAGGAGAACCAGGGCTGCGCCCACTGGGCCATCCCCCTGGCCGAGATCGAGCGGGACGACCCGCCCGTCGTGGTGGAGTCGCGCGTCGGATGGATCCCCTTTCTCGACCGCATGTCCCTCGCGTGGGTCGAACTCGTCCTGAGCGAGTCGCTCTTCGGAGCAGACGACATCCGTCTCTACGACGCGTGCGAACTGCCGGACACGTTGCTGCCGGGCCTCCACGAGCGCTACGCCCGAGTGGACCTGCCCGACCATCCCATGTGGGCCTGCGAGGACGAATCGCCCGTGCGCTGGTACGCGGCACCCGGTCGGCTCGTACGCCGGGACGGGCTGGGGGACCAGTCCTGGATCCACGCGCGCGGCCGTACGGCCGCCGACCTCGAATGCGTACGGGAGGACCTCCCCGCCCCCTGGGTCGGCTGAGGCCGGCTCGTCGTCCGTACACCCGGCGCCCGGCCGTCGCCCGCCGGTCCCGCGGCTCCCCCTGCGAACGCCACCCGAGCGCCGGTCAGGCGGCGACCCCCAGCTCCGTACGGGCGCGGTGCGCGAACTCCCGCGCGGCGGGTTCCCGGCACGCTCCGCGAGGCCGGGGCGGTCAACACCCGCCGCCGACGCGTCGTGGACCTGGCCCGCGAGGAAACCGGTACCGGCCTGCGGGGCAAGCGGATCACCGTCCGGTGCGCCGTCTTCAAGGCCGGGACCCACCTCACCGAGTGGCCCGCCTCCGCCCACCTCGACCCCGGGCCGCCGGCCGTACGCGCCAGGACGCCGAAGCCGTCGACGCCCGCGGCACCCTCGACGCCCGCGGCACCCTCGACGCCCGCGGCACCCTGGACGCCGACCGGTGGCGAGCCGCCGGCTGGAGCGTGCGGCCCCTGGGGCATGGCTGACCACCCCTGACTGTTCCTGCCGGGGCGCCCGGCACCCGACCCGATCGGGCACAGGATGTCGGGTCCGGTGTGATGGGCTCCGCCTAGCGTCGTGAGCGTCAAGAGGAAGGGCACCGGACATGCTGGAGCGGCTGAACCAGGCCATGGAGCACATCGAGTTCCGTCTCGACCGGGCGATCGAGGTGGAGGAGCTGGCCCGTATCGCCGCCACCTCGGAGTACCACCTGCGCCGGATGTTCTCCGCCCTGGCGGGGATGCCGCTCTCGGAGTACATCCGGCGCCGTCGGCTCACCCTCGCGGGCGCGGAGGTGCTCGCGGGTCGGGAGACGCTGCTGGTGATCGCGGTGCGGTACGGCTACGGCTCGGGCGAGGCGTTCGCGCGGGCTTTCCGGGCCATGCACGGCGTCGGCCCGGGCGAGGCCCGGCGTACCGGCGCCGCGCTCAACTCCCAGTCCCGGATGTCCTTCCGCCTCACCGTCGAAGGAAGCAGCAGCATGCGCTACCGCGTCGTGGCCAGACCGGCCTTCACCGTCGTCGGGTTCAAGGCCCGGGTACCCCTGGTCCACCTCGGACCGAACCAGGCGATCATCGACTTCGTGCGCGGGATCGGCCCGCAGGCACTGGAGCACCTCGGGAAGCTCTCGGACCAGGAGCCGCACGGCATCGTCGCGGTCTGCGACGACCTCGACCCCAGCCGCGCCGAAGGGACCGAACTCGACTACTACCAGGGCGTGGTCACCTCTGCGGACGCCCCCGAGGGTACGACCGCCCTGGCCGTCCCACCCGGCACCTGGGCGGTCTTCACCGCCTCGGGCCCGGTCCCGCAGGCCATCCAGGAGCTCTGGCGGGACGTGTACACCGAGTGGTTCCCGTCGAACCCGTACCGCAGCCGCCCCGGCCCCGAGATCCTCCGCACCCGGATGTCGCCGGACCACACCGAGGCCGAGGCCGAACTCTGGCTCCCGGTGGAGGCCGAGCGGGACTGAGCGGAGGACTGGGACCCCTCGGGGCCGTCGCGCGCGAGGAGTCCGGCCGCCAGACGATCGTCCCGGAGTGGTCGGCCATACGGACGCGACCACTCCTGTTCCGCTGATTCCGCAGTCGGCTTTCCGGTTCGTCCGACAACCCGTTCGCTCGAATGGTCTAGTGGGGATCACGTTGGGACGGGACGACCTCAGGAGCACGAAGCATGGCAACGGATGCCCACGACGAATCGGTTCCGCCGGCGATGCGTGGGCAGCGAGTCCTCGATCTCCTGGACAAGTCGATCGACGCCCAGAGTCCGCTGGTGCGCAAGAACATAGCCCGGGCCCGCCAGCGGAACCCGGACGCGACACCGGCGCAGGTGATCCGCAGTCTGGAGCGGATGTACGTCAGCGCCCTGACCGGCACAGGTGCCGCTGTCGGCGGAGCCGCAGCCGCGCCCGGCGTCGGCACGGGGGTCTCCCTCGCGCTGTCGGCGGGCGAGGCACTCTCCTCTCTCGAGATGAGCGCCCTCTTCGCACTGTCGATCGCCGAAGTCCACGGAGTGCCCATCGACGAGGTCGAGCGCCGTCGGACGATCGTGCTGGGGATCATGCTCGGAGGGAGCGGCTCCGCCACCATCACCAAGGTGGCCGAGCGTACGGGGCAGCACTGGGGACGCCAGATCGTCGCCAAGGTCCCCGTCGAGACGTTGCGTCAGATCAACAAGGTCCTCGGTAGGAACTTCATCACGAAGTACGGGACCAAGCAGGGAATCATCGTCCTCGGTCGAGTGGCACCGTTCGGCATCGGCGCCGTGATCGGCGGTGGCGCCAACGCCGGTCTCGCCGCGCTGGCCGTGCGGGCCGGGCGTCGCGCTTTCGGTCCACCCCCGGCCTCGTGGTCCTCGCCGACGAGCACCGCACCGCCCACCCCCGATGAATCGCTGGGCTGAACCTGCCCCACGCCCGGCGGTCCGAGCCGCCGGGAGCCGGTCCCCGGCCAGAGTGTCCCGGCACCTCGCGTATCGCGGGCGTATCGAAAACCGCATACGCCACGGCAACAGGCCGTTGTCTTCCCTGGGAGCATGACCCACCCCGCATCCCTTTCCGCCCCGCCCGCCGAACCGCCGGCAGCCCCGCCCGCCTCACCGCCCCGGCGTCCCCGTCGCAGCACGGGCGGGATCGTGCTCCTCTGTGTGGCGGCCACCGCCCTCGCCTGCGGAGCGTTCGCGCTGCGGCGGATGCTGCTGATGCCCGCGTCGAGGTGCATGGCCGGGAAGTGGCACGGCTGCTTCGACACCTTCAACGGCGTGGTGCTGATGACCCTCGTCCTGCTGCCGGCCGCCGTGCTGGTGGCGTGGGCCCTGGCGTGGCGCAGGCGGGCCGCGGGTGTCACGGGGGCGCGGCGGAGCTCGCTGGCCGAGGTGGGCATGGTCCACGGGACGGTGCCGTTCCTGTGGCTGACGATGATGCCGGGCGCCGGGGCGGGAGAGGTCCCGGGCCGGGTGAGCCTGGTGCCGCTGCGGGACCTCGCCACCATGGGGGTGCTCGGGATCACCGGGAACCTGCTGGTCTTCGCGTCGCTGGGTTTCTTCGCCCCGGTGCGGTTCGCGGCGGTGGCGTCCGTACCGCGCGTACTGGCGCTCGGCGCGGGATGCTCGGTGCTGGTGGAGACCGCGCAGTACGTCCTGCGGCTGGACCGGGTGTCCTCCGTGGACGACGTACTGGTCAACACCGTCGGCGCCGTACTGGCCGGGCTCGCGTCGCGCCGCTGGTGGCGTACCGGTCGTACGGGTCGTACCGGCGACTCCTGACCGAGGCCGGTACTCAGCGGCCCGGCAGCCCCGTGCGGTCGTCTCGGAGCGGCGCGGAGGCCAGACCCGCGAGCCCCGCGCCGGTCAACAGGACGGCCCCGGCGACGAGTACGGGCCCGGCGCCCGCGAGGTCCACCCCGGTGCCGAACACGTTGTTCATGAGGAGCAGGGCCAGGCTCTGTACGAGTACGAGAACCGCCTGCACCCGGGAGAGATGGCTCTCCGGCGCCGACGCCAGGACCAGCGGCCCGATGTGGGCGGAGAACAGGCCGTTGGCGACCCCGATGACCAGCCCGGCGACCACCGCGACCGGTGCGCCGGGCGCGAGGGCCAGCACCAGCACCCCCGTACCGGCCAGCACGAGCGCGCCCGCCGACAGCAGACCGGGCCGCCCCAGCGGTCCGCGCTTCACCACCGCCAGGGTGATCGCCACCATGCCCACGCCCTGCGCACCGATCACCAGCCCCGCACCCGACGCGCCCCACTCCCGCTCGCGCGCGAGCAGGGGAAGCAGCAGCGACAGCACGGGAAGCAGGAATCCGGCCGCGAACCCGGTGAGACAGAGCGCCGGGCGCAGTACCGGATGGGAGAAGGCGACCCGTATCCCGTCCATGGCCTCCTTGAGGATGCTGACGGAGGGCCCCGGGGCTCGCACCGGCCCCCGGCGGCGCGGGCGGACGGCCAGCAGGACCACCAGGGTGAGGGCGAACGTACCGGCGTCGACCAGGGCCGCACCGGCCAGCCCGGCGAGCCCGACGAGCGCGCCGCCCAGCGGCCCGCCGCCCATGGCGACCACCTGGCCGCCGACCTGGCGCAGCGACAGCGCCCTCGGCAACTGCCCCTCGTCCACCAGCCGACGCGGCATGGACCCCGAGGCCGGCAGGTAGAAGGCGTCGACGACACCGATCGCGACGCCCGTTGTGATCAGCAGCCACGGCGGAGTGCCCAGACGGAAGGCGAGGGCCGCCAGCACGAGGGTGAAGACCAGCATGGCCGCATCGCCCGTGATCAGCACCCGGCGCGCGCTGACCCGGTCGCCGACCGCGCCCCCGACCAGGAGGAAGAGGACACGGGGGAGGGTGATCGCGCTCAGGGCGAGGCCCGCGACCCCGCCACCGTGCGCGCCGGCGGCCCAGCCGAGCGCGAAGTAGAGGACCGAGTTGCCCACGAGCGAGGTCAGGATGCCGACGAGCCACCACAGATAGGCGCGGGGGAGCGGCGGGCGGTGCCGCGCACCCTCCTCGCGGTCCCGCAGGCGCGGAGCCTCGTCCTCCCGGGCATGCTGATCGCCGTCCCTCGCGGACGTGGCGCCACCGGCGGGCGACGCGTCGCCGACGGGCGCGGAGGACTCAACCTCGGCCGACATCCGGGCCCCCGATCATCAGTTGGACGGCGATGCTGATCACGCGAGCGACCCTCCCACACGGCACTGACACCCGGTCGGGACAAGCGGTCGCGGCAACCGGTCGGGACAACCGGCCGGGACAACCGGTCGCGCCGGCCGGTCGCGCCGGCCGGTCCGACCCGCGTCGCCGACGGTCGTCGGTGGCCGCCGGCGGCTCCGAGGGACGGCTCGTAGGCTTCGGGGCATGCGTGTGCTGATCGTGGAGGACGAGCCCTACCTCGCCGAGGCCGTCCGTGACGGCCTCCGGCTGGAGGCGATCGCGGCCGACATCGCCGGTGACGGCGACTCGGCCCTGGAGCTGCTGAGCGTCAACTCCTACGACCTCGCCGTCCTGGACCGCGACATCCCCGGCCCGTCCGGCGACGAGGTCGCCCGGCGCATCGTCGCCTCCGGCAGCGGCATCCCGATCCTCATGCTCACCGCGGCCGACCGGATCGACGACAAGGCCTCCGGGTTCGGACTCGGCGCCGACGACTACCTCACCAAACCGTTCGAGCTGCGGGAACTCGTCCTGCGGCTGCGGGCACTCGACCGGCGGCGCGCGTACGCCCGGCCGCCGGTCAGCGAGATCGCGGGGCTCCGGCTCGACCCCTTCCGCCGGGAGGTCTTCCGCGACGGGCGCCATGTGGCCCTGACCCGGAAGCAGTTCGCCGTGCTCGAAGTCCTGGTCGCCGCCGGTGGCGGTGTCATCAGCGCGGAGGAGCTGCTGCGGCGGGCCTGGGACGAGAACGCCAACCCCTTCACCAACGCCGTCCGCATCACCGTCTCCGCGCTGCGCAAGCGCCTCGGCGAACCCTGGCTCATCGCCACCGTGCCCGGCGTCGGCTACCGCATCGCCCCCCACGCACGGACCCCCGGCCCAGAAAGCCCCGGTCCAGAGAGCCCCGGTCCAGAGAGCCCCGGCCCCGAGACCCGCGGCCCCGGCGGACCCCGTGGGTAGACGCCCGGGGCTCAGCGCCCGGCTGAAACTCACCCTCAGCTACGCCGGATTCATCCTCCTCTCGGGCGCCCTCCTGCTGGCCGTGGTGTGGGGGTACGTGCTGCGCTACCTCCCCGACAACAACCAGGGCCTGCTCGGGATCAACCCCAACCGCTCGGTCGTCCTGCACGTCTTCGCCCCCGCCGCCGCCTCGGCCCTCGCCTTCCTCCTCGTCTTCGGCCTGGTGGGGGGATGGTTCCTGGCCGGGCGGATGCTCGCACCCCTCACCCGGATCACGGCCGCCGCCCGGACCGCCGCGCGGGGGTCGCTCTCCCACCGGATCGCCATGGAAGGGAGGCAGGACGAGTTCCGCGAACTCGCGGACGCCTTCGACACCATGCTCGAACGGCTGGAGTCCCACGTCGCCGAGGAGCAGCGGTTCGCCGCGAACGCCTCGCACGAACTGCGTACCCCGCTGGCCATCTCGAAGGCGCTGCTCGACGTCGCGCGTACCGACCCGACGGGGGACCGGCGCGAACTCGTCGAGCGCCTCCACACCGTCAACACCCGGGCGATCGACCTCACCGAGGCCCTTCTGCTGCTCAGCCGGGGCGGCCGCAAGGACTTCGCCCGCGAGCCCGTCGACCTCTCCCTCCTCGCCGAGGAGGCCGCCGAGACGCTGCTGCCCCTCGCCGAACAGCGCGGGACCACGCTCGACGTCACCGGCGGGCCCGCCCGGGTCTCCGGCTCCGCGACGCTGCTGCTGCGGGTGGTGACCAACCTCGTCCAGAACGCCGTCGTCCACAACCTCCCCTCCGGCGGGACCGTCACCGTCCACACCGGGACGCGGGACGGCACGAGCGTGCTGCGGGTGGAGAACACGGGCGACCCGCTCCCCCCGGAGCTGGTCGGGACCCTCACCGAACCGTTCCGGCGCGGGACGGAGCGCGTACGCACCGACGAGCACGCGGGCGTCGGCCTCGGGCTCGCCCTCGTGGCGAGCGTGGTCCGCGCCCACGACGGGAACCTCGGCCTCGCCCCGCGCCCGTCCGGCGGGCTCGTCGTCACGGTCCGGCTGCCCGGGACGCCGTGAGCGGCCGCGGGCGTTCCTTCGACAGGCTTGGCAACGCGCCGGGTTGACAGCGGCCTCACCACGACAGGGCCCCGATAACGTGACGCCCATGGAACAGCGCATCAGTCTCGTCACCTTGGGCGTCACCGATCTCGCGCGTGCGCGGACCTTCTACGAGGCCTTGGGCTGGGAGGGGCAGACGGTCCAGGACACGGTCTTCCACCAGGCGGGCGGCCTCGCCGTCGTGCTGTGGTCCCGTGAGAAGCTCGCGGCCGACTGCGGCCTCGAGGACCGGGGCCCGGGTGGCTTCGGCGGGATCGCCCTCGCCCAGAACCTCCGGTCGCCCGAGGAGGTCGACGCGCTCCTCGCCACCGCGGAACGCGCCGGTGCCACCGTCACGCGCCCCGCCGCTACGACGTTCTACGGCGGCTACGCCGGCGTCTTCACCGACCCCGACGGCCATGCCTGGGAGGTCGCGCACAACCCGGGGTTCACGCTCACCGAGGACGGCTCACTCGTCCTCCCCGACTTCGACAACGTCTGACCCCCGCCCCGCCCCAGCCCTCCACGCACGGCGGCCCCCGGCTCGGCAGCCCCCGCGCGCGGCGGTTCACCGCCGCGTCGCCGGGGGCGCCCCGGCCAGGATCCACGGCTCGACCTGCTCGTAGCGGCGGCGCTCCTCTGCTGCGGGGCGGCGGCTGAGGACCGTACCCAGCCAGCCCGCGAGGAAGCCGATGGGGATGGAGACCAGACCGGTCGTCGTGTACGGGAACCAGTTCGCGTCCACGTCAGGGAAGACCGCCCCCGGGGTCCCGGAGATCAGGTTGGTGCCCGTCATCAGCACCACCACCCCGGTGGTTCCCACGATCAGGGTGCAGAGCAGCCCGGTACGGGTGAACCGCCGCCAGAACAGGCTGTAGACGAGCGCCGGAGCCAGCGCCGAGGCGCCGACGCAGAACGAGAAGATCGCCAGCGCCTGCACGTTCCAGTGGCGGGCGACGACCGCGAGCACCGTCGCGAGGATGCCGACACCGATCGCCGCGCCCTGGGCGGTCATGATCTCGGTACGGGGCGCGGGAGCCGGCCGGTCCCTGCCGGGCAGACCGTGCGCGAAGAGGTCGTGGGCGAGGGAGTTGGCGCAGGCCAGGGTCATCCCGGCGACCGAGGCGAGCAGGGTCAGGAAGATGGCCGTGGTCATCGTCGTGGCGATCAGCGCCCCGGTCCGGCCACCGCCCGCGACCACGCTGCTCACCTGGAGGATCGCGCTGCTGCCCTGGTTGCCGCCCGCCGAGATCGCGCCGTGGCCGACGAGGGCGGCGGCACCGAACCCGATCACGGTCAGGAACACGCAGACGAGGACCACCGCCGACACCGCCCAGGAGAGCGAACGGCGCACCGCACGCGCGCTGTTGACGCTCGCCATCCGCATGATGATGTGCGGCAGGCAGGCGGCGCCGAGCACCACGGTCAGCTCCGAGCTGATCATGTCGAGGCCGTCGCCCCCGAACTGGAGCCCCGCCCGCAGATACGCGTCCCCGGCCCCGCTGCGCCGCTGGGCGGCGGCGAGCAGGGCGCCGGTGTCCCAGTGGAAGCGGTCCAGGACCAGTACGGAGATGAGCAGCCCCGCCCCGAGGAGCGTCACGGTCTTCATGATCTGGATCAGTGCGGTGGAGCGCATCCCGCCGATCGCCGCGTAGCTGATCATCACGGTGCCGACGGCGGCGATCGCCCCGGTGCGGAACCCCGAGCTGTCGAACCCGAGGATGAACGCCAGAAGGTTGCCGCTGCCCGCCAGTTGGACCGCCATGAACGGTACGAGGGCGACGAGCGTGACCGTACAGGCGGTGATGCGTACGGCACGGCCGGGGGAGCGGCGGGCGAGTACGTCGCCCAGGGTGAACCGGCCCGCGTTGCGCAGGGGTTCGGCCAGCAGGAACATCAGCAGCACGAGCGAGAGGATCGTGCTCAGCACTAGGACCAGCCCGTCGTGCCCGGTGAGCGCGATGATGCCGGTGGTGCTGAGCACGGTCGCGGCGGAGAGGTAATCACCCGCGATGGCAAGGCCGTTGCGGAGCGGCGCGAGATTGCCGTACCCGGTGTAGAACTCCTCCAGGTTGTCCCGGCCGGGGCCGGCCAGGACGCAGAGCAGCAGCACGATCGTGGCGACGGCGATGAAGACCACGAGGGACATCGCCTGCGCGGAGTCGTCGAAGCCCGTCATCGGCCCGCTCCCCAACTGCTGTGCCTTACGGGGGAGTCGGTGCGCCGGGCGCGCTGGCGCAGCTCGGCGGCGAGTGGATCCACGGTGCGCCGCGCGGTGCGCTCGTACAGCACCAGGGAGAGCAGCGCGATGGGCAGTTGGGCCAGCGCGAGCAGCAGCCCGAGGTTGAGCCCGCCGAACCCGGCGTCCCGGCCCATCAGCCCGGGGGCGTAGGCGGAGAGCAGCAGGAACACCGTGAAGTAGCCGAGCGCGGCGACCGTGGAGACCCGGCGCAGCACCCGGTACGAGGTACGCAGCCGCCGCAGGTCGCGGTGGCGCCCCGGCGCCTGCGAGCGGGTGACGGCGGCCACGGGAATGCGCGGCACCAGGGGCGCCGGCGGCGGGGAGCTCTGCCAGGGGAGCAGGTAGTCCCGTTGGAACGGCGGTGGCGGCGGCGGGAGCTCAAGGGGCTCGCGAGGCTCGTGGTGCGCGTGAGACATGGGCGGTGCTGCTCCTTGCATGAGCCGGTACGAGGAGAACTGCAAGGCACGCGAACGGGACCGGGCCGCGCGGCCCGGTGGTCGCATCGTGGCGACACCGGTCGCAAGGAGACAGCAATTGGCGAAGAATGGCCGAACTGTGGCTGCAAATAGGCCAGTTGGCGACCTTGTGCGGACAGTCGGGTAGTGGGTGGAGGGCGGCCGGGTCAGCGCTCTCCCGGAACCCCCGCAGGCTCCTCGGCGACCGGGAAGCGCTTCGGGGCCACGACGAGGAGGACGAGCAGCGCCAGGGCCGCGGCCGCCGCCGCACCCAGGTACACATGGTCGACCGCCGCGTCCACCGCGCGGCGCAGCGTGTCGGCGGCGCGGGCGGTCAGTGTGCCCGGGTCCTCCAGCGCGTGCGAGACGGAGTCCAGGTCCCCGGGCAGTCCCGCCGCGGAGGCGCCGTCGAGCCGGGACGCCAGGGTCGCGTTGGCGACGGCGCCGAAGAGGGCGGCGCCCAGCGACTGGCCGAGCTGGCGGCAGAAGAGGACCGAGGCCGTCGTCGTACCGCGCTCGGACCAGCCCACCGTCGACTGGACGCCCACGATCAGCGGGAGCTGGAAGAGCCCGAGCGAGGCCCCGAGTACCAGCATGATCAGCACCGGCTGCCACACCGCCCCCGGATAGGGGAGCGCCGGGAACGCGAGCAGCGCCAGCAGCGCGCCGCCCATGCCGATCATCGCGGTGAAACGGAATCCGATGCGCCCGTACACCCGGTTCGACAGTGCCGCCGTCGCCGGCCAGCTCAGCGTCATCACCGAGAGCACGAATCCGGCGGGTATCGCCCCGAGTCCGAGCACGGACTGCGCGTACGTCGGAAGGAACACGGTCGGCGCCACCATCAGCAGCCCCATCGCGCCCAGCGCCAGATTGACCGCCGCGATCGGGCGCCGCCGCCACACCCACCCCGGCACGATCGGGTCGGCGGCCCGCCGCTCCACCGCGACCGTCAGCGCGGCGAGCGCCACGCTCGCCCCGAACAGGGTCAGCGAGGGGGCCGAGAGCCAGCCCCAGGCGACCCCGCCCTGGACGAGGGCCGTCAGCAGCAGCGCGGTGGAGGCGAAGATGCCGAACGCGCCCGCCCAGTCGGTCCGGGGCGGTACGGCGGGACGCGGGCGGGGCGGCTCGTGGAAGTGGCGCACCACCAGCCAGAGCGCCAGGGCGCCGACCGGCAGGTTCACCAGGAAGATCCAGCGCCAGTCCGCGTAGGTGGCGAGCAGCCCGCCGATCGCGGGCCCCGCCACGGACGAGGTCGCCCAGACCGTGGAGATCTTCGCCTGGATCTTCGGGCGCTCCTTGAGCGGGAAGAGATCGGCCGCGATGGTCTGCACCGTGCCCTGGAGCGCGCCGCCGCCCAGCCCCTGGACGACCCGGAAGGCGATCAGCGCCGTCATGTTCCACGCCGAGGCGCAGAGCAGCGACCCCACCGCGAACAGCACGATTCCGGCCACCAGGACCGGCTTGCGGCCGAAGGTGTCGGAGAGCTTCCCGTACACCGGCAGGGTGACGGTCACCGCCAGCAGGTAGCCGGAGAACAGCCAGGAGAACACCGCGAACCCGCCGAGGTCGCCGACGATCTGCGGCACCGCCGTGGAGACGATCGTGCCGTCGACGGCGGCCAGCGCCATCGCCACCATCAGTGCCGCGACAACGGCCTTGGGAACGGGGGGAGTCGGCGGTGCGGCGGGCTCCGGGGCGGTGCCGGGGCCGCGGCCCGCGTCCGTACCGCCGTCCGCGCTGCTGGTGGCGCCCACAGACATCCTTCCCCCTGCACGTATCTGCCGGGGACCACTGTCTCATTCCGTTCGGTACGGGGGCAGGGCGCGCAGGGCGGCGCACGGGCCGGGACGGCCGACGGCCGGGCGGCGACCCGCACGGTGAGGACACGCCCTGGTGCTGCCCCCACCCCGGGGTGGGGCCACCCCCACCGCCTCCAGGACGAGGCCCGTGGAGCCCGACCCCTAGGGGGACCTCCCCCCAGCGCCCAAGGGGACGGTCCTCCCCGTGGACGACGTGATGGGGGCACGTCATTCCCTAGCGTATTCATCAGGTCGCGAAGTGCGGCCGGTGGCGGTGGCCGGGGGGTTCACCGCGTTCGCGGGGCGCGTACGCCCATCCTCGGAGGAGAAGAATCGTGACGACGGCTGTGACCAATCCCAGGCACGGGGGAGCCGGAGAACGGACGGCCGTGGCAGCACGGGCGCGCCAGGTGGTGAAGGCGTACGGCACGGGCGAGACCCGGGTCGTCGCCCTCGACCACGTCGATGTCGACATCGCCCGCGGCGAGTTCACCGCGATCATGGGCCCGTCGGGCTCCGGCAAGTCGACGCTGATGCACTGCCTGGCCGGTCTCGACACGGTGACCTCCGGCGAGATCTTCCTCCACGAGACGATGATCACCGGCCTCAAGGACAAGAAGCTCACCCAACTCCGCCGCGACCGGATCGGGTTCATCTTCCAGGCGTTCAACCTGCTGCCGACGCTGAACGCGCTGGAGAACATCACGCTGCCGATGGACATCGCCGGCCGCAAGCCCGACGCCGACTGGCTCCGGCAGGTCGTGGAGACCGTGGGGCTCGGCGACCGGCTGAAGCACCGGCCGACCCAGCTCTCCGGCGGCCAGCAGCAGCGCGTCGCGGTCGCCCGCGCCCTCGCCGCACGCCCCGAGATCATCTTCGGCGACGAGCCGACCGGAAACCTCGACTCGCGGGCCGGCGCCGAAGTGCTCTCCTTCCTCCGCACCTCCGTGGACCAGCTCGGCCAGACCATCGTCATGGTCACCCACGACCCGGTCGCCGCCTCCTACGCGGACCGGGTGCTCTACCTCGCGGACGGCAAGATCGTCGACGAGATGCGCAACCCCACCGCCGACCAGGTCCTCGACCGCATGAAGAACTTCGACACCCGCGGGCGGACGTCATGACCGTGTGGAAGACCTCGCTGCGCAACTTCCTCGCGCACAAGGGGCGGATGGCCCTCTCGGCCGTCGCCGTCCTGCTGTCGGTGGCCTTCGTCTGCGGCACCCTCGTCTTCACCGACACCATGAACACCACGTTCGACAAGCTCTTCACCGTCTCCGCGCCCGACGTCTCGGTGGGCCTCAAGTCGGCCGAGGAGTCCGACGCCGTCCCGGACTACGGCAAGCCGGAGACGATGCCGGCCTCCCTTCTCCAGCAGGTCCGGAAGGCCGAGGGCGTCAAGGACGCCGAAGGCCAGGTCTCCACCCTCCAGGTGACGATCGTCGACAGCCACGACAAGAACCTCAGCCCGGAGACCGGCGCCCCGACCATCGCGGGCAACTGGACCCGCAACGAGCTGCGTTCGATGAAGATCAGCTCGGGCCACGCGCCGCGCGGACCCACCGAGATGATGATCGACTCCGGTACGGCCGACAAGCACGGCCTCAAGCTCGGCGACGAGCTGCGCACCATCACCTCGGCCGGCGAGATCCGGGCGAAGATCACTGGCATCGCCGAGTTCACCGTCACCAACCCCGGTGCGGCCATCGCCTACTTCGACACCGTGACCGCGCAGCAGAAGCTCCTGGGCCGGCCCGACTCGTACAGCACGATCAATGTCGCCGCCGCATCCGGCACCAGCGACGAGGAGCTGAAGGCCAACGTCGCCAAGGCGCTCGGCGACACCTCCCCGTACACCCTCAAGACGCAGGCCGAGTCCGCCGAGGACGGCAAGGACTCCATGGGGTCCTTCCTCGACGTGATGAAGTACGCGATGCTCGGCTTCGCCGGAATCGCCTTCCTCGTCGGCATCTTCCTCATCGTCAACACGTTCTCCATGCTGGTCGCCCAGCGCACCCGCGAACTCGGCCTGATGCGCGCCATCGGCTCCAGCCGCCGCCAGGTCAACCGGTCGGTACTCGTCGAAGCCCTCCTCCTCGGCATCGTCGGCTCGGTTCTCGGCGTCGTCGCGGGCGTCGGACTCGCCGTCGGACTCATGCGGCTGATGGGCGCCGTCGGCATGAATCTCTCCACCGACGACCTCACCGTCGCCTGGACCACCCCGGTCGTCGGCCTCGCGCTCGGCATCGTCGTCACCGTGCTCGCCGCCTACGTACCGGCCCGGCGCGCCGGGAAGGTGTCGCCGATGGCCGCGCTGCGGGACGCCGGAACCCCCGCCGACGGCCAGGCCGGACGCGTCCGCGCCATCATCGGCGTCCTCCTCACCGGCGCCGGCGCCGCCGCCCTCTGGGGCACGGCACAGGCCGACGGGTCGAGCGAAGGATCGCTCCTGCTCGGCGTCGGCGTGGTCCTCAGCCTCCTCGGGTTCATCGTGATCGGCCCGCTCCTCGCCGGAGTCGTCGTACGGGTGCTCAGTGCGGCCCTGCTCCGGTTCTTCGGCCCGGTCGGCCGGATGGCCGAACGCAACGCCCTGCGCAACCCGCGCCGCACCGGGGCGACCGGCGCGGCCCTGATGATCGGCCTCGCCCTGGTGGCCTGCCTCTCGGTCGTCGGCGCTTCGATGGTCGCCTCCGTCTCCGACGAACTGGACAAGTCGGTCGGCGCCGACTTCATCGTGCAGACCGCCGACGGCCAGCCGATCGTGCCCCAGGCCGCCAAGGCCATCGAAGGCGTCCCCGGGCTGGAGCACGTCACCCACTACGCCTACCTCAATGCCACCCTGACCTCCCCCGACGGCGGCGAGGACAAGGACGGCCTGGTCGCTGCCGACCCCAGCTACCAGCAGGACGTGCACCGCGAGGTCCTCTCCGGCGACCTCGCCGACGCCTACGCCGAGGACTCCGTCTCGGTCGGCGAGGACTACGCCACGAAGCACGGCGTCAAGGTCGGCGACACCCTCGACGTGGCCTTCAAGGCGGGCGGCACGGCGAAGCTCACCGTCGCCGCCATCACCTCGGACGACACCAGCATCGACGGTGGAGCGAAGTACATCAGCCGCGCCACCGCCGCCAAGCACATCGCCGCCGACCAACTTCCCGACAGCCTCCTGATGTTCGCGCAGGCGAAGAACGGTCAGGAGAAGACGGCCTACGCGGCGCTGAAGAAGGCCCTCGCCCCGTACCCGGTCTACCAGCCCCGCAACCAGGCCGACTACAAGAAGGATCTCCAGGACCAGGTCGGCCAGTTGCTCAACATCGTCTACGGCCTGCTCGCCCTCGCCATCGTCGTCGCGGTGCTCGGCGTGGTGAACACCCTCGCCCTCTCCGTCGTCGAACGGACCCGTGAGATCGGCCTGTTGAGGGCGATCGGCCTCTCCCGCCGGCAGCTGCGCCGGATGATCCGCCTGGAGTCGGTGGTCATCGCCCTCTTCGGAGCGCTGCTCGGCCTCGGCCTCGGCATGGGCTGGGGCGCCTCCGCCCAGCAACTCCTCGCACTGGAAGGGCTGAACGCGCTGGAGATCCCCTGGCCGACGATCATCACCGTCTTCGTCGCCTCCGCGTTCGTCGGCTTGTTCGCCGCCCTCGTACCCGCCTTCAGGGCGGGACGGATGAACGTCCTGGCGGCCATCGCCACGGACGGCTGAGCACGGCACCGCGCGGGACCGGGTCCCCGGCACGTTCGGCCGAACGTGCCGGGGACCCGGTGCGTCGCGAGCGGGCCGGGTGGCCGCTACACGCCCCGGCCGGCCTCCCTCGCGGCCCGCTCCACCCGGTCCCGGTGCCCCTCCCACCACGCCTCGTCGCCGGGCGCCGTGTTGCGGCCCTTCTGCCGCTGCCCCACGGCCCCGTCGACGAGTTCCCGTACGACATCGGCGTGGCCGGCGTGCCGGTGGGTCTCGGCGACCACGTGTACGAGGGCCCGGTGCAGGGTCAGCTCGGGGCGCGGCCCGCCGGGCATGCGGCCGACCGTGTCGAGCGGCAGGGACCGGACCGTCTCGTCCGAGTGGGCCCACACCCGGCGGTACCCCTCGACGATCTCCTCGCGGGACTCCCCGGCGGTCGCCCAGAGGTCCGCGTTAGGCTCGGCGTCGCCCGCGATCCACAGCCGGGGGGCGGCACCGGCGAACGGGCGGCCGAAGGTCTCGCCGAGGTACAGCACCTCGGCGCCGGTCACATGCTTCACGAGCCCCAGCAGATTGGTCCCGGTCGGGGTCAGGGGACGCCGGACGTCGTACTCCGAGAGCCCCTCCAGCTTCCACAGGAAGGCGTCGCGGGCGTCCTGCACGTACAACTGGAGATCCGTGGTGAAGTCGCGTGCGGTCATCGCGTCAGTCTGCGCACCCCGCCGTCCGGGCGCACCGCATTTTCGCGCCGGTGGAGCCCGCCGGAGCCGCCCTCCCCGGGCCCGGCGCCGCAGGGCGCCACCCCGCCCGCACCGGCGCCCGTACCGGCCCACGCGAGCCCTCCCGGGCGTCTCCCTGCCACCCCGCCCGCACCGGCGCCCGTACTGGCCCACGCGAGCCCTCCCGGGCGTCTCCCCGCCACCCCGCCCGCACCGGCGCCCGCACCGGCCCCGCGAGCCCTCCCGAGCCCCTCCGCCACCCCGTCCCGCACGCGACCACCCGCCGCGAGTCGTAGGGTGGAGACCCCGGCCCGTTCCACGTGTCGGGCCCTTCGCGTTGCGTCCCCTCACGGCGCGGCGCGCAGCTCCTGGCAGCAGCCGGCTGCCGGGAAGCCCGAAGCCACCCCGGACGGAACCCCTCCATGAGCCTGCACGGTCTGCTGGATCTCGTCGCACGCGATCCCGCGCTCTCCGAAGCGGTGAAGGCCGCCACCGACGGTCACCGGATGCACGTCGACCTGGTGGGGCCGCCCGCCGCCCGCCCCTTCGCCGTGGCCTCGCTGGCCCGGGGGACGGGGCGCACGGTCCTCGCGGTCACCGCCACCGGACGGGAGGCCGAGGACCTGGCCGCCGCGCTGCGCACCCTGCTGCCCGCGGACTCCGTCGCCGAGTACCCGTCCTGGGAGACCCTGCCGCACGAGCGGCTCTCGCCGCGCTCGGACACCGTGGGCCGGCGCCTGGCCGTGCTGCGGCGCCTGGCGCACCCGCGCACCGACGACCCGGAGACGGGGCCGGTGAGCGTGGTCGTGGCGCCCGTACGTTCCGTACTCCAGCCGCAGGTCAAGGGCCTCGGCGACCTGGAGCCCGTAGCGCTGCGGAGCGGGCAGAGCGCCGATCTGGGCGACGTCGTGGCGGCGCTCGCGGCAGCCGCGTACTCGCGGGTCGAACTGGTCGAGAGGCGCGGCGAGTTCGCGGTTCGCGGCGGCATCCTCGACGTGTTCCCGCCGACCGAGGAACACCCCCTGCGGGTGGAGTTCTGGGGCGACGACGTCGAGGAGATCCGGTACTTCAAGGTCGCCGACCAGCGCTCCCTGGAGGTCGCCGAACACGGGCTGTGGGCGGCGCCCTGCCGGGAGCTGCTCCTCACCGACGAGGTACGCGAGCGCGCCGCCGTACTCGCCGAGGCCCACCCGGAGCTGGGCGAGCTGCTGAGCAAGATCGCCGAGGGCATCGCGGTGGAGGGCATGGAGTCCCTGGCGCCGGTCCTCGTGGACGACATGGAGCTGCTGCTCGACGTCCTGCCCAAGGGTGCGATGACGCTGGTCTGCGACCCCGAGCGGGTCCGTACCCGCGCCGCCGACCTCGTCGCCACCAGCCAGGAGTTCCTCCAGGCGTCCTGGGCGGCCACGGCGGGCGGCGGCGACGCCCCGATCGACGTGGGCGCCGCCTCGCTCCGGTCCATCGCCGACGTACGCGACCGGGCCCGCGAGCTCTCCATGATGTGGTGGTCCACCTCCCCGTTCGCCGCCGACGACGAGCTGGACGAGGACACCCTCAAGCTCGGGATGCGCGCCCCGGAGGCGTACCGCGGCGACACCGCCCGCGCACTCGCCGACACCAAGGGGTGGATCGCCGACGGCTGGCGCACGGTGTACGTCACCGAGGGCCAGGGGCTCGCCTCGCGCACCGTCGAGGTGCTCGGCGGCGAGGGCATCGCCGCCCGGCTCGACCCCGACCTCACGGAGATCTCGCCGTCCCTCGTCCACGTCTCCTGCGGCGCCATCGACCACGGGTTCATCGACGCCGCGCTGAAGCTCGCGGTGCTCACCGAGACCGACCTCACCGGCCAGCGCACCGCCACCAAGGAACTCGGCCGGATGCCGGCCCGCCGCCGCAAGACCATCGACCCGCTGACGCTGGAGGCGGGCGACTACATCGTCCACGAGCAGCACGGCGTCGGCCGGTACATCGAGATGGTGCAGCGCACCGTGCAGGGCGCCACCCGCGAGTACCTGCTCGTCGAGTACGCCGCCGCCAAGCGCGGCCAGCCCGGCGACCGGCTCTACATCCCGACCGACCAGCTGGAACAGGTCACCAAGTACGTGGGCGGCGAGGCCCCGACCCTGCACCGGCTCGGCGGCGCCGACTGGACGAAGACCAAGCAGCGCGCCAAGAAGGCCGTCAAGGAGATCGCCGGCGACCTCATCAAGCTCTACAGCGCCCGCATGGCCGCCCCCGGCCACGCCTTCGGCCCCGACACCCCGTGGCAGCGCGAACTGGAGGACGCCTTCCCGTACGCGGAGACGCCCGACCAGCTCTCCACGATCGCCGAGGTCAAGGAGGACATGGAGAAGACGGTCCCGATGGACCGCCTGATCTGCGGCGACGTCGGCTACGGCAAGACGGAGATCGCGGTGCGCGCCGCCTTCAAGGCCGTACAGGACGGCAAGCAGGTCGCGGTGCTCGTCCCCACGACTCTCCTCGTCCAGCAGCACTACGGCACATTCACCGAGCGGTACTCCCAGTTCCCGGTCAACGTTCGGGCGTTGAGCCGATTCCAGTCCGAGGCGGACTCCAAGGCGACCCTCGCCGGACTGAAGGACGGCGCCGTCGACCTCGTCATCGGAACCCACCGCCTGTTCTCCTCCGAGACCAAGTTCAAGGACCTCGGCCTGGTCATCGTCGACGAGGAACAGCGCTTCGGCGTCGAGCACAAGGAGCAGCTGAAGAAGCTCCGCGCCAACGTCGACGTCCTCACCATGTCCGCCACCCCCATCCCCCGTACCCTCGAAATGGCCGTGACCGGCATCCGCGAGATGTCCACCATCACGACCCCGCCCGAGGAGCGGCACCCCGTACTGACCTTCGTCGGCCCGTACGAGGAGAAGCAGATCGGCGCCGCCGTACGACGCGAACTCCTGCGCGAGGGGCAGGTGTTCTACATCCACAACCGGGTGGAGTCCATCGACCGTGCCGCCGCCCGGCTGCGCGAGATCGTCCCCGAGGCCCGGATCGCCACAGCACACGGCCAGATGTCCGAACAGGCCCTGGAACAGGTCGTGGTGGACTTCTGGGAGAAGAAGTTCGATGTCCTCGTCTCCACCACCATCGTCGAATCCGGCATCGACATCTCCAACGCCAACACCCTCATCGTCGAACGCGGCGACAACTTCGGCCTCTCCCAGCTCCACCAGCTGCGCGGCCGGGTGGGCCGAGGCCGCGACCGCGGATACGCCTACTTCCTCTACCCGCCCGAGAAGCCGCTCACCGAGACCGCCCACGAGCGCCTCGCCACGATCGCCCAGCACACCGAGATGGGCGCCGGCATGTACGTCGCCATGAAGGACCTGGAGATCCGCGGCGCGGGCAACCTCCTCGGCGGCGAACAGTCCGGCCACATCGCGGGCGTCGGCTTCGACCTCTACGTCCGCATGGTCGGCGAGGCCGTCGCCGACTACCGGGCCCAGATGGACGGCACGGTCGAGGAGGAGGCGCCGCTGGAGGTCAAGATCGAGCTCCCGGTCGACGCCCACGTCCCGCACGACTACGCCCCCGGCGAGCGGCTGCGCCTCCAGGCGTACCGTGCCATCGCCTCCGCCAACTCGGAGGAGGACGTCCGCGCCGTCCGCGAGGAACTCACCGACCGCTACGGCAAGCTCCCCGAGCCCGTCGAGAACCTCCTCCTGGTGGCCGGCCTGCGCATGCTGGCCCGCGCCTGCGGAGTCGGCGAGATCGTCCTCCAGGGCTCCAGCATCCGCTTCGCGCCGGTGGAACTGCGCGAGTCGCAGGAACTGCGCCTCAAGCGGCTCCATCCGAAGACCGTCATCAAGGCCGCCACCCACCAGATCCTGGTCCCGCGCCCGACCGCCGGCCGCATCGGCGGCAAGCCGGTCGTGGGCCGCGAACTGCTGGCGTGGACGGGAGAGTTCCTGACCACGATCCTGGGGTCGTAAGCCGCATTCCGAAAGGCCCTGGCCTCTACGGGCCCGTACACCGCGGGCCGCCCTCCCGTCGCCGGGAGGGCGGCCCGACGGTGTACGCGGCATCGGCGCCACCCGACGCACGCGGCCCGGCCCGGGCCGCAACTCCGTCCACGGGTTCCCGATGGCAACACTTCGGTGTACGCGCCACGTTCGGGTGGACTTCGGGCTGCCGCGGGCATCCTGGCGCGGGGTGGGCAGCCTTCAGCCGACCGCTGATCCTCGGCCCGAGAGGGTAATTCGTGGGACTGCCTCGTCCGTACACCCGCGCCATCACTGAGGGACCGACCCCTGCCGACCTTGCGGGCGTACCCGCCCTGCCCTACCCCAGCGGCTGGGCCGCTCTCGCCTTCGCCTCCGAACTGAAACCCGGCACCGTGCTGACCCGGCCGCTCGCCGGGGAGGACGTGGTGCTGTACCGGCTCCGGTCGGGAGCGTTACGGGCCATCCGGCCGTACTGCCCCCACCTCGGCGCACACCTCGGACTCGCGCGCGTCGACGGTGACGAACTCGTCTGCCCCTTCCACCAGTTCGCCTTCGGACCCGACGGCACCTGCGTCCGTACGGGGTACGAAAGCCCGCCCCCCAGGTCGCCGCTGACGCGGCTGCCCGTGCACGAGGTCAACGGGGCCGTCTTCGTCTGGCGGCACCACGACGGCCGGGAGCCCGACTGGTTCGTCCCGCCGTGGCACGAGATCGGCCACCGGCCCGCCCGGGAAGCCGCGTGGGAGCTCGGCGGGAACGTCCAGGAGGTCATCGAGAACTCCGTGGACCTCGGCCACTTCGCCACCCTGCACGGCTGGCAGCGGGCGGAGATGGGCGGGCCGGTCGTGTACGAGGACGCCGGCTTCCACGTCTCCATGCGTGCCCACGAGTCGGCACCGCTCCTCGGTGACTTCGTCGTCGAGATCGAGGTGGACGGGTACGGCCTCGGCTGCCTCCACGCCGACGTGTACACCCCCCGGCTCGGGCTGCGGATGTGCACGATGGTGCTGCCGACCGCCATCGGGCCGCACCGGATGCAGTTCCGGCAGCGCAACCGCATCGCCTTCACCGAGCCGTCCGGGCTGCCCGCCCCGCTCGCCCGCACCCTGAGCCGTACCGCCGCCCGGCTGCTGGACCGGGCGGTCTTCCGGTCGAGCTGCGAGTTCACCGCCGCGGACTTCCCGATCTGGAACCACAAGCGGTACCTCCAGCCCCCGAAACTCGCCCACGGCGACGGCCCGATCGGCCCGTTCCGGCGCTGGGCCCGCCGGTTCTACCCGCCGGTGGACGTGAACGTGGACGTGGACGTGAACGGGGCGGGGGGAGGCGGTACGGCGGTGACCGCGTGGGGCGGGCGCGACAGCGAGGTGGCGCGCCGGTCGGGGGCTTGAGGGTCTGCGGGCCTGAGGGTCTGCGGGCCTGAGGGTCTGAGGGCCTGAGGCCCGAAACGGCCGCGACACGGCACCTTCATGCGAATGATCGATTCAGGTGTTTCCCTACCGAACATCCGCGTTGATCACGGGACGCCGGACCTGTTCCGGCGCCCCTCCCGTGAAGGACCTCCCCTTGAGCGAACCCGGCACATCCAGTACATCCGGCACATCCAGCGCCTCAGACGCATCCCGCAGGCGCTTTCTGACCGCCGCCGCCGTCACCGGCTTCGGGGCTTCTCTCCCCGCACTGCTGCCCGGCTCGGCCGCCGCCGCGACCCGCACCACCGACCAGCTCGGCGATGCCACCCGCGACTACCTGGCAACCCAGCGCAAGGCCGGTCTGGCGGCGGTGAAGCGGGGCACCGCCCTCCCTTTCCTCACCGGCACCCAGCTGGCCGCGATGCTGCTGGCCCGGGACGTCACCAGCACCCAGGTGACCCGGGCGTTCCTGGCCCGGATCGACGCCCTCAACGGCGACGGCATGTTCTCGGTGCCCTCCCGCAACCCCGACATCCCCGTCTTCGGCGACAACGGCAAGCTCAACGCATACGTGCGCACCACCTCCGAGCTGGCCCTCACCATCGCCAAGGCCGCCGACAAGGCGCTGGACGCGGCGGCCAGGGGCGGCGATCCCGTGCCGTTCGGCTGCGGTGTACCGGTGGCGCTGAAGGACATCTACGCGGTCAAGGACACCGAACTGACCATCGGCTGCCCGCTGGCGGCCGGGAACATCGCCACCGGCGACTCGGTGGTCGCCGAGCGACTGCGCGCGGCCCACATGCCGATCCTGGGGCTGACCCACACCGGCCCGTGGACCAACGACGACACCTGCCCGCAGACCGCCAACCCGTGGAACCGCGAACTCTGCGTCGGCGGCTCATCCGGCGGCTCGGCCGCCGCGATCGCGTCCCGGCTCGCGGTCGTCGCGACCGGCTCGGACACCGGCAACTCCCTGCGCAACCCCGCGCAGAACGTAGGAGTCGGCTCCATCAAGCCCAGTTACGGCCTGGTGCCCAAGCACGGAGTCACCGTGTCCAGCACCAGCCTGGACACCTGCGGACCGATGGGCCGGTCGATGGCGGACGTGTCGATGCTGCTCGGCGTGATAGCCGGTCCCGACCCCCGCGATCCGCGCTCCGAGCAGGCACCCGGCTTCCCCAACGGCTTCCCGCTGGCGCCGCGTCCCGGCCGCAAGCCGTTCGCCGGTCTGCGGATCGGCTCCACCGTGGAGACCGAGACCTCACCGGCCCGCGACAGGTGGACGGCGGGGATACTCGCCCGGCTGCGGGCCGCCGTCGCACAGTTCGAGGAGCTGGGCGCCGAGATCGTCCCGATCACCCCGCCCGCCTCCAACCTGGGCAACACCGCCTACTGGGCGGCCGCGGCCGTCGACCCGGTGACCGGCGCGAAGGTCTCGGCGAGCAGTACGTACGCCAACGCCGAGAACGCCTGGACGCTGCGAGGGACCTACGCCGTGACGGCGGAGGAGGACGAGGCGATCGAAGGCGCCGTACGCACCCGGTTCCGCACCTCGCTCAGCACCATGGAGACCCAGAAGCAGCAGCTCCAGCAGCGGGCCGCCGCACTGACGGCCGCGGACCTCTTCGGCGCCCACCGGGTGCGCCGGGAGTACTCCGAGATGTGGGCGAAGGTCTTCGAGGAGAACGACATCGTCGCCTGCCTCTGGCCGCAGAAGGTGCAGACCCCGCCGGCCCGGGCCAACGACAGCACCGGCAGTTTCTCGGGCGTCGAGTCCAGCCGCCCGAACACCACGGGCTGGCCCTGCCTGAACCTCCCGGTGGGCCGCGACACGGACACCGGCATCCCGGTCGGCATCGACATGGCCGCCCCGTACGGCGGCGACGCGATCATCCTGCAACTGGCGATCGACTACCAGGAGCACCACCCCTACCACCTCGACATACCGACGGACCTGTGATGACGATGACGACGACCGACCCCACCAACGCCCGGCTGCGCGACCTCGACATCCCGGTGATCATGCCGCGCTTCGACCTCACCGGACTCCCCGCCTTCGAGGCAGCCGTGTCCACCGGCGACATCCCGGCCGCCACCTGCGGTCCGGCGGAGAAGAAGAAGCACAGCGGTTCCCGCTGAACCCCGGCCCGCGGCCCGCGCTGAACCGGCCCGCGCCGAACCGGCGGCGCTCTCTCGTCAACTCCCCCCCCGGGAGGGAGCCGCCACGACGTGGCCCTGCGACCCCTACGGCCCTCCGAACACCCCGTTCGCGACGGACCGGAACGCCTCTTCGGGGTCGCGGCCGCCGAGGAAGTCCGTCAGGTTGTGGCTCAGCACCAGGGAGGCGAAGCCGTGTGCCAGGGACCAGGCGGCCACCCCCGTCCGGCGGGCGTCATCGGCTCCGGGGTGGCCGGTGCCGTCGGGCGCCAGGCCGGCCACGCCCTCGCGGAGCGTGCGGGTGGCGCGTTCGCGGGCGGCGGTCAGGGCGGGGTCGTCGGCGCGGTAGAGGTCGGGCTGGAACATCACCTGGAAGTGCGCGGGGTGGTCGGCGGCGAACCGTACGTACCGGGCGCCCTTCTCCGTGAGGTCGGTGACCTCGGAGAGGGAGTCCGCGAACAGGGTGTACGCCTCCGTGGCCACGGCCGTCAGCAGACCCGCCCGGTCCTTGAAGTGATGCGTGGGGGCGGCGTGCGAGACCCCGGCGCGGCGAGCCAGGTCGCGCAGGCTGAGGGCGGCCGGTCCCTCCGTGGCGATCACCTCCACGGCCGCCGCCAGGATCGTGCGCCGGAGATCTCCGTGGTGGTACGAGGACTGGTCCAGGGACTGGTGCGGGGCCTGGCGCCGGGCCTGTTCGCTGCTCATGTCCGTACCGTACGCCGTATCTAGGCATTGACAAGTTCGGGGGGTGGGTGCAGGGTGGGAATCTAGGCAGTGACTAGATGGCTCGGTCGCGCGGCTTCAACGGCTTGGCGCCTTCACGGCTTCACGGCTTCACGGGGAGATGGAGATCATGGCTGAGGAAACGGTCCAGGGGCGGGGCCAGGGACGGGCGGAGGAGTTGGGGCGCGTCCGGCAGATGTGGCACCTGCTGGAGCCTCTGCACGCCGTCCTGTACTACGCGCCGGAGGCCTTCGAGGAGGCCGCCGCGCTGGGATACGGCATCGAGGAGCGCTGGCCGAGCTACTTCGCCTGGCGGGCCGCGCCGGCCGGAGCGGCCGGAGGTGCCGTCCCCTCGGCGGAATACGTCACCGGGGCCTTCTGCAGCTTCAGCCCCGAGATGGTGCGCGCGTACGTCCCCGGCGTCTGGTCCACCGCCACCCCGGAGGCGGTGCTCGCCGCGAGGGGCGTGGCCGTGGACCGTGCGTACCGGGCGCTGCTCGGGGCCTGGGTCGACGGGCCCGAGGCGGCCGAAGCGGCGGCGCTGGCCCGCCGCGCGGCCGAGGCGGTCACCGCCGCCGAACCGGCCCCCGCCGCCGAACCGGCCGCCCAGGGTCTGCCGCTCGGTGCCGCCAACTCCGCGCTTCCCTGGCCGGACGCCCCGCACCTCGTGCTCTGGCAGGCGGCCACGATCCTGCGCGAGCACCGGGGCGACGGCCACCTCGCCGCGCTGTGGGAGTCCGGTCTCGACCCCGTCGAAGCGCTGGTCTCCTTCGCGGCCGTGGGGGCCGCCCCCGTCGCGGTGTTCGCGAGCCGGGGGTGGAGCGAGCGGGAGTGGAAGGCCGCCCGGGAGCGGCTGACGGCCCGGGGGCTGCTGGCGGGGGACGGTACGGCGACGGAGACCGGGCGGGCGCTCCGTGCGGAGGTGGAGCGGCGCACCGACGAGCGGGCCGCCCGGCCGTGGCGTGCGCTCGGGGAGGCGGACCGGACCCGGCTCGCGGAGTTGCTGGGCACCCCGTGGCTGGAAGTCATCGGTTCCGGGCTGCTGCCCGCCGAGAACACGCTCGGCATCGGGAAGGTCTGAGGGGCGCCGGGCCGCGAAGGAGAGGCCACGGAGACGGGGCCGTGAAGGCGGGGCCGTGAGGACGGGTTCGCGGAGAGGCGGTCGCGGACCGAGCGACGGCGGTCGGAGCGGGGGCCCGGGGCGAGCGGGGGCTGGAATGTGCACCCGGGCCCCCGCGTTCCGTTACATATGGGAAGTATATCCACCCGCGTTCCCCTCCCCGAGCCGGACCCCGCAGGCTCCGGCGACCGGCTCCCGGAGCGTCCCGGGCCGGAGAACGTACGGATGCTGATCGCCGCCGAGCGCGTCTCCACGAGCGAGCAGATCGAGGCGCTCCGGCGCGACTTCGAGGGGATCGTCGAGGCGAACGCCCTGGTCGCCGTCGACGACGAACACGACCCGGAGGGCTCCAGCACCGCGTTCGAGCGGGCCCACGTCGCCGCCCTTCTCGCCCGCGCCGACGCACACCTGGCCGAGCTGGACCGCGCGCTGGAGCGGCTGGACCGCGACGACTACGGCCGGTGCCGGAGCTGCGGCGAGCCGATTCCGGCCGCCCGCCTGGAGGTGCGCCCGGAGGCGACCCTCTGCATCGGCTGCGCGGAGGCGCAGGAGAGCAGCCGTAGGCGCTGAGACGCAGGGGTGCAGCCGTAGGCGCTGAGACGCAGGGGTGCAGCCGTAGGCGCTGAGACGCAGGGGTGCAGCCGTAGACGCGGAGGCGCAGGGGAGCGGCGGTAGGCGCTGAGGCGTACTCCGCAGTCCGGCTGAGAGTCCGTCACGTGAATCCGTGGCCCGAGGACCCACGCGCCATGAATGGCAGCCGACGGGGAAGACGTCCGTAGGATTCCCGGGTTCGGCTCTCTCCCCGTCAGGACGGCTGCCAGTGATATCTCTCCGTACGTACCGCGTGGCTCTGCCCGCCCTGAGCGCCTTCGCCGTACTGGCCCTGGCCGGCTGCGACCCCGACGACCTCGCCGTCCCGGAAGAGACCCCGGGCGCGGGGGCGAACGACGGCGGGCGGTCCACCGAGGGATTCGGCGCGAGCCCGCTGGACAACCCCGACGGTACGAAGCCCGGTCTGGCCCCGCTGACCACCGACGCGGACCGGGCCGAGGCGCGGAAGGTCATCCAGAAGGTACTCACCAAGGGGCGCGGCCCCAAGACCGGTTACGACCGGGACGAGTTCGGCTCCGCGTGGAAGGACACCGTGAACGGCATAGCGCTGGCCCGCAACGGCTGCGACACCCGCAACGACCTGCTCAAGCGGGACGGGCAGCAGGTGCGGTTCCGCAGCGGCTCCGACTGCGTGGTGGCCTCGCTGACGCTCAAGGACCCCTACACCGGTTCGACGATCGCGTGGACCAAGACGAAGGCCACGAAGATCCAGATCGACCATGTGATGCCGCTGTCCTACGACTGGCAGATGGGCGCTTCACGCTGGAGCGACGCCAAGCGCCAGCAGATCGCCAACGACCCGCTCAACCTCATCCCCGTCGACGGCCCCACCAATGGCTCGAAGAGCGACTCCGGCCCCGCCGCCTGGCTGCCGCCGTACAAGCCGATCCGCTGCTCGTACGCGCTCCGCTTCGCCCAGGTCTCACTGAAGTACGAACTGCCGGTGACCACGGCCGACAAGGCGATGATGCTCAAGCAGTGCGGCGCCTGATTCCTGGGCCGCCGGCCTCCACGGGCGCGCGGGCCGGCTCGGTCGAGGACGGGCGCCCCGGGGCCGTCCCCGCGCATCCGGGATCGTCATGGCCGCCCCGCTCCGCCCCGGCCTGCGCGCCGGGCAGCGTCGAGCCCCCCGACTCGACGCTGCCCGGCTCCCCCTTCCCCCAGGCGCACCACCCCCAGGCGCCCCCGACGCCCGGCCCCCCGGTGCCCCCGCCCCACCCCGGCGCCCCCTCCCGCGCCGGGGCGTCATGAGTGGCGCCCCCGCAGCCTCTTCGGCGCCAGCCGCCCCCCAGTCGCCCCCTCGTCGGCCTCAGCTCACGTCCACCATGTCCTCAGCGGCCGGCTTCTCCGCCACGACGGGCTTGTCGAAGTCGGAGAAGGTCATGGTCATCGGCTCGTCGCCGCCCGTGGAGCTGACCTGGAGGAGCTGCGGGTCACTGCCGGTGGAGACCAGGATCGAGTAGGTCTCCTTGCCGTCCTTCTCGCTCAGGCGGAAGGCGGGAGCGCCCGCGTGGGTGGTGGGGCCCACCTTCTTCGCCTCCGTGTCGCCGTCCTCGAACTCCTTGAGGAGTGACTCCAGTTCGCAGAACTCGACCATGTCCTTGGTGTCCGGGTCCGAGGCCTTCTCGGTCATCCAGTGGTCGGCGACCATGTCCACCGCGGCCTGTATGTCCGCCTCGGACTCGCCCTCGGACTGTGCGCGCAGCATGGCCTCGTCGAGCTTCAGGTAGACGGCCTCGCCGATCTTGATGATCGACATCGAGCCCTGGTCGCCCATGCTCATGGAGCCGGTGCACGTCCCGCTGCCGATGCTGGTGGAGAACTGGGCCTTCATGGGGCCGTCGGCCGTCTTCATGTCGAGGGCGAGGTGCAAGGCGGTCGCCTTGCGGATGTTCTTGAGCGCCGCGTTGACGACGTCCGGGCCCGACTTGTCCGCGAAGGGTTCGGCCGTCTTCGTCGCGGACGAGGACGACGAGGCCGCGCCGCCCTCCTCGGCGCCGCAGGCGGCCAGGGTGAGGACGGAGAGGGTGCAGACGGCGGCAGCGGCGGTACGCGCGACTCGGCGCATGGCTGTACTCCAGGAGAAGGAAGAGGCGGAGGGGGCGACGGGAAACGTCGCTCCGGCGCCGTCCGGGCACGCCGGACGACGCCCGGACGGCTCACGGATGACGCCCGGACAGCAACGGAACAACGGGACTTGAGCACCGGCGGCAGTCACCGGTGCGGGCACAGCCCCATCACAGCAGAGCCTGTGAACCGAGTCAACATCGAATTCTGTGAACACTGAACATTCGACTGTGAATCGATCGGTGCGGTGAGCGTCGGTATGCTCGCCTGCACAGCGCGAACGGTGGCGCGAACGGTGACGATTCGGACCAGGGAGAGCAAGTGCCGGAGAACGCCTCTGAGGTGACCGCCGCCGGGATCGCCCGCCTGGCTGGAGTCGGACGGGCCGCCGTCAGCAACTGGCGTAGGCGTCACGCGGACTTCCCCAAGCCGGTCGGCGGTACGGAGGCCAGCCCGGCCTTCGCGCTCGCCGAGGTGGAGGAATGGCTCCGGGGGCAGGGGAAGCTGGTCGAGGTGCCGCTCCGGGAGCGTGTGTGGCAGCAGCTCTCCGGGCATCCGGCCGGTACGGTCGCCGCCCTGATCCACGTCGGCTGCGCCCTGCTGCTCGTGCGCGACCGGCCCACCGCCTGGCTGGAGTTGGCGGCTGTTTCGGACGAGCGTGTCGCCCGCCTGCTGCCCGATGCCCTGGCGCCCGTACTCGACGCCCGGTTCGGGCCGGAGGTGCCGGACCGGCGCGAGGGTGCCGGATCGGCGCCCGGCGCGACCCCCGCCCCGCCCCCCGTCCGGGCCGTCCAGGTGCCCGCGCCCGAGGCGCTGCTGCCGTCCGTGCCGCTGCTGCGCGGGGCTGCCGCGTTGTCGGCCGAGTCCGGGGCGGGGCAGGCCTTCGAGTTCCTGTTCGGCCGCCAACTGGACGCCAATCCACGGCAGTACACCCTCACCCCGCCCGATCTGGCCGCCCTCATGGCCGACCTCGCCGTCCCGGCCGGAGGTTCCGGCCGCCGCCCGTCCCGGAAGACGCCCGCCCCCGCCGTGCTGGATCCCGCGTCCGGGACCGGGGCGCTGCTGCGCGCTGTCGGCCGGCCGGTCGCCCTGTACGCGCAGGAGTCCGACCCCGACCTCGCGGCGCTCACCGCTCTCCGCCTCGCCCTGGGCGCGGGTGGCGGTGCGGCCCCCGAGGCGCCGGAGCTCGCGGTGCGTACCGGCGACACCCTGCGCGCGGACGCCTTCCCGAAGCTGGCGGCCGACGTGGTGCTCTGTCACCCGCCGTTCAACGAACGCAACTGGGGCCACGACGAACTGGCCTACGACCCCCGGTGGGAGTACGGCTATCCGGCTCGTGCCGAGTCCGAACTCGCTTGGGTGCAGCACGCGTTGGCCCGGCTGCGGCCCGGTGGCACCGCCGTCCTGCTGATGCCCCCGGCCGCCGCCTCCCGCCGCTCCGGCCGCCGCATCCGCGCCGACCTGCTGCGCCGGGGCGCGCTGCGGGCCGTCGTCGCGCTGCCCGCCGGGGCCGCCCCGCCGTACGGCGTCCCGCTGCACCTGTGGATCCTGCGCAGGCCGGACCACGGCGTGCAGCCCTCGCCCGCACTCCTTCTCGTGGACACGGCCGAGTCCGCCGACCTGGCGACGGGCGCGACCGGGGCGGCCGGCGGCATCGGCGGGCTTGTCGGCGGCCTTGCCGGAGGTGTCGCGGGAAGCGGCCGCGAACGGATGGACTGGCCGCTCGTCCGGCGTACGGTGCTCGACGCCTGGCACGCCTTCGCCGCCACCGACCCCGGCCCCGGGTCCGAAGCCACCCCCGGCAACGCCCCCGCGCCGGGGCCGAGCCGGGCGGTGCCCGTCATCGAGCTTCTCGACGACGAAGTCGACCTCACCCCCGCCCGCCACCTGCCCCGGCCCGCCACCGGCGGGGGGGTCGCCGAACTGGCCGACGTACGGGACCGGTTGACGGACGGGCTGCGGCTCACCCTCCGGCTGACCCCGCCGCCCGCCGATCTGACCGAGCCCTCGTCCCGGCCGTTCACCACTCTCGGCGAACTCGCCCGCGCGGGCGCCCTCCAGCTCACCACCGGCGGCTCCGGCCACTCCGGCGGCGCCCCTGGCGGCACCCCCGCCTCCGTCCTCACCGAACACGACGTGCTCGGCAACACCCCGCCCAGCGGCCCCCCGGCCGCCGCCGGAGCCGCGTCCGCGAAAGCCCCCGGGGCCACAGGGACCGCCGGGCCCGCCGAGGACGCCGTCGTCCTCCGCACCGGTGACGTCGTCGTACCCGTCCTCGGCGGCGGCTCGGTCGTCCGGGTCGTGGACGAGGCGACCGCCGGGGCCGTGCTCGGCCGCAACCTCCAGCTTCTGCGCCCCGATCCGGCCGTGCTGGACCCCTGGTTCCTCGCCGGCTTCCTGCGCGGCACCGCCAACAACCGCCGCGCCAGCAGCCACGCCTCGACCGCCTCGCGTCTCGACGCCCGGCGCATCCGGCTGCCCCGGCTCCCGCTGGACGAACAGCGGCGGTACGGTGAGCAGTTCCGCGCCCTCGCCGCCTTCGAGGACGCACTGCGCACGGCGGGCCGACTCGGCGGACTGCTGGTCCAGGGCATGTACGACGGGCTCACGGACGGGACGGTCGCCCCGGAGTGAGCTGAGCCACATCCGTTGTGCACAACCGGGGAACGGCTGTCCGCGTGGATGTATACGCTCGCACCACACATCCGCCCATCGCCTCCCGGGAGCGGCACATGCACGGCTACGGCTATCCGCCGGAGCTTCCCTCGGCGCGCCCTTCCTCGACGGCACTGACGGTCCTGCGCGTGGTCTTCGTGGCACTGACCGTGCTGAGTTGCAGCTTTCTTGCCTGGACGGCGATGCTGCGGCTCGCGATCGTGACCCGCCGCCCGCGCGACTGGATACTGCTCGTCCTGTCCCTCGTGCTCACCGCCGGGCTCGTCGCCTACACGGCGACCATTCCCGAGGACCAGGAGGAGCTGACGGACGCCCAGGCATTGTCCTTCCTCGGCTGGGTGCTGGCCCTCATCGTCGCGGTCACCTGGTACTACCTCCAGCAGGACATCCGCCACTTCGGCCCGCACGGTCCCCGCGCCGTCGCGGCCCGCGCGGGGACCGGCCCCGGCTACCCGCCGTCCGGCCCCGCCCCCGGGTACGGCTACCCGAACGTCTCCGGCGCCCACCCGGCCCCGCCCTACGGCGCCCCGCCCGCCCAGCACCTCCCGCAGGGCGGCCCCACCGCGCCCTACCAGCCCTCCCCGCCGCAGCGGCAACTCCCCGTACAACCGCAGCCCACCCCGCCCCCGAAGCGCCCCGGCCCGCCCCAGCGGCTCGACCAGGTACGCGCCGAGCTGGACGAGCTGAGCGACTACCTCCGCAAGGAGGGCGAGGGCCGGTGAGCGGTCGCGTCGTCGCCGGGCGGTACGCACTCGCGGCGATCCTCGGCCAGGGCGGCATGGGCCAGGTCTGGACGGCGTACGACCAGCGGCTCGACCGCCGGGTCGCGGTGAAGCTGCTGCGCCCCGACCGGATGGGCGTGCCCGGCGGCCCGGAGGAGGCCGACGAGCTGCGCCGCAGGTTCGCCCGGGAGTGCCGGGTGACCGCGCAGGTCGACCACCCCGGACTGGTGACCGTCCACGACGCCGGGGGCGACGGCGACGACCTCTTCCTCGTCATGCAGTACGTCGAGGGCTCCGACCTCGCCGACCACCTCGCCGAGCACGACCCCTACCCATGGCCCTGGGCCGTCGCGGTCGCCGCCCAGCTCTGCGCGGTGCTCAGCGCCGTGCACGCGGTGCCGATCGTCCACCGCGACCTCAAGCCCCGCAACGTCATGGTCCGGCCCGACGGCACCGTCACCGTGCTCGACCTCGGCGTCGCCTCCGTACTCGACAACGACACCACACGGCTCACCCACACCGGCTCACCCATCGGCTCCCCGGCCTACATGGCGCCCGAGCAGGCGATGGGCGGGGCGGTCGGGCCGTACACCGACCTGTACGCACTCGGCGTGCTGCTGCACGAGCTGCTCAGCGGGGACGTGCCGTTCTCGGGGTCCACCGCGCTCGGCGTGCTCCACCGCCACCTCTACGAACCGCCGCTGCCGGTCCGGCACCTCCGGGCCGACGTGCCCGAGCAGCTGGAGGCCCTCGTCCTGCGGCTGCTCGCCAAGGACCCACAGGCCCGCCCCGGTTCCGCGCAGGAGGTGTACGAGGCCCTCGCCCCGCTGCTCCCCGCGCGCGGGACACCCGGCGGACCGCTGGACCCGACCCGCCCCTTCCTCCGCCCGCACGCCCCCTGGCCCGACCGGGCGACCGCCCCGGTCCCCGCACCGGCCACCGGCTTCGGCCCGCCGCCCGTACCCGCCGAGCGCCCGGCGTCCGGCCGGGCCGACGTGGCGCGCGCCGTCGACGACGTCAAGCGGCTCCTCGGCGAGGGCCGGATCACGCAGGCCGTCGACATCCTCGGCTCCATCCTGCCGACCGCCGCCGCCGAGCACGGCGAACACTCACCCGTCGTCCGTATCCTCCGCAAGCAGTACGCGGCGACGCTGATGGACGACGGCCAGTACCGCCGCGCCCTGCCCGAACTCCGCCGCCTCGCCGACGACCGCACCGCGGAGGCGGGCCCCGGCGACGCGCAGACCCTCCAGTACCGCTACGACGCCGCCACCTGCCTGGAGCAGCTGGGCGAGACGGCCGCCGCGCTCAACGAGTACCGCGCGGTCCTCCCCTACTACGAGAACGTCTACGGGGCCGTCGCCGGCGACCCCGGCCGAGCCTTCGACATCCGCCACCGCATCGGGCTGCTGCTGCTCGCGGTCGGCGACCACACCGCAGGACGCGCCCAGCTCCAGGCCCTGCTGTACGACACCGAGCGCTCCTACGGCCCGCACCACCCGCTCCCCGCCGAGCTGCGCCGTCAGCTGACCCACCAGCGGGACGTACGCGGCGGCTGACGGCACCACATCCCCAACTCCTCCCGAATCGTTGGTCGAACCAGTGGCCCCCATGGCCACCACTGCCTAACATCGATCACCGCAAGGCTTTGTGCACTGATGCACAAACTCTCATCGGGAGGCTCCTTTGCACCGCCGTCGTCGCACCGCGCTCACCCTCTCCGCCGCGCTCCTGCTCTCCGCACCCGTCCTCACCGCCTGCGGTGGCGAGGCCCACCCCGGCGCCGCCGCGATCGTCGGAGGCCGGCGGATCGAGGTCTCCACCCTCCAGGCCGACGTCGCCGAGGTCCGCGCCGCCCAGGAGAGTTCGCCGCAGTCCGCCCAGCTGGTGAAGGGGTCCGGCCAGCTCCCGCGCGCCGCCCTGCACCGGCTGATCTTCGGCCAGGTCCTCGACCGGGCGGCCGAGGACGCCGGGGTGACCGTCAGCCGCAAGGAGCTCCAGCAGGTGCACCAGGCGGCCGTCGCCCAGTACGGCGGCGAGGACGAGCTGGCCGCGACCCTCCTCCAGGAGCGCTGGATCTCCCCGGAGCAGATCGACGGCGACCTGCGCCAGGAGGTCCAGCTGCCGAAGCTGGCGGCATCGCTCGGCGCGGACCTGCAGACCCAGGAGGGCACCCAGAAGGTGACGGCGGCGCTCACCAAGGCGTCGAAGTCGCTGCACATCGACGTCAACCCGCGCTACGGAGCCTGGGACGACCAGCAGATCCGCCTCGGCACCTACCAGCCGGCCTGGCTCGCCAAGGCCACCGGAACCGACACCGCCGCATCCGGCGGGGACGGTGCCGGAGCGGACGGTTCCGCGCAGCAGGAGACCGTCCCGGCGGGCTGACACACCGCCGGGGTAGGTTCGACGGGTGAACGCTGAAGCACCCGGCCGGGTCGTCCTCCTCACCGCCAGCCACCGAGTCGCACCCGGACTGCTGTCCTGGCCCGCCTGGCAGACGCTGCGCACCGCCGACCGCGTGCTGTGCGGTGCCCCCGGCCACGTGCAGCTGCCGTATCTGCGCGAGGCGGGCGTCACCGTCGAGAACGCCGAGCCGACCGCCGAGGAACTGGTCGACGCCTGCGCCGGCGACCGGACCGTGGTGGTGCTGGTCGGCGGCGAGGGCGACCAGCGGCTCACCGACGGACTCGCACGCCTCGGCGGCTCCGGCCGGGTGCGGATGCCCGACCTCGAGCTGCTCCCCGGCTCGTACGACCTGCCGGGCGCCCGGCTCCTCGACCTCGTCCAGGTCATGGACGTGATCCGGCGGGACTGCCCCTGGACCTTGCGGATGACGCACCGGGGCCTCGCCAAGTACGCCATCGAGGAGACGTACGAACTGGTCGAGGCGATCGAGGACGGCGACCGCGACGAACTCCGCGAGGAGCTCGGGGACGTCCTGCTCCAGGTCGTCTTCCACGCGCGGATCGCCGAGGAGGACGAGGACGCTCCCTTCTCCGTCGACGACGTCGCGGGCGGGCTGGTGGAGAAGCTGATCCGCCGCCACCCGCACATCTTCGGCGACGCCACCGCCGAGACCCCCGACGACGTCCACGCGCACTGGCTGCGTACCAAAGCGGTCGAGAAGCAACGCGACTCGGTCACCGAGGGCATTCCGCTCGGTCAGCCGGCGCTGGCCCTCGCGGCGAAGCTCGGCAGCCGGGTCCGCGGGTCGGACCTGGACGTCACCCCGCCCGCCGGTGACACCCTCGGCTACGAGCTGCTCGCCCTCGCCGTCCGCGCCGAGGCCGAAGGCGTCGACCCCGAAGCCGCGCTGCGCGCGGCGGCCCGCACCTACCGCGACGCGATCCTCGCGGCGGAGGGCGTCAGCACCGCGCCGGACACCGTCGATGAGTGAACGGCCGGTGCACGGAAACCCCGCCGAACCTCAGCGCGAGCCCGCGCCCGAGCCCGGCCGTGAGCCCGGCGGCCCCGCCCCGGCCGGATGCCCCGCGCACCACGCGCCCGCCGCCCCCGAACTCTTCACCTGGGAGTTCGCCACCGATCCGTACCCGGCGTACGCCTGGCTCCGGGAGCACAGCCCGGTGCACCGCACCACGCTGCCCAGCGGAGTCGAAGCCTGGCTGGTCACCCGGTACGCCGACGCGCGGCAGGCGCTCGCCGACAACCGGCTCTCCAAGAACCCGGTCCACCACGCCGGGTCGGCGCACGCCAAGGGGAAGACCGGGATTCCGGGGGAGCGCAAGGCCGAGCTGATGACCCATCTGCTCAACATCGACCCGCCCGACCACACCCGGCTGCGCCGGCTCGTGTCGAAGGCGTTCACCCCGCGCCGGGTCGCGGAGTTCGCGCCCCGCGTACAGGAGCTGACGGACCGGCTCATCGACCGGTTCGTGGCCGGGGGCACCGCCGACCTCATCCACGACTTCGCGTTCCCGCTCCCCATCTATGCCATCTGCGACCTGCTCGGAGTGCCCGAGGAGGACCAGGACGACTTCCGGGACTGGGCCGGGATGATGATCCGCCACGGCGGCGGACCGCGCGGCGGAGTGGCGCGCTCGGTGAAGCGGATGCGCGCCTACCTCGCCGAACTCATCCACCGCAAACGGGAGAACCCGGGCGACGACCTGATCTCCGAACTCATCAGGACCAGCGACCACGGCGAGCACCTCACGGAGAACGAGGCCGCCGCCATGGCCTTCATCCTTCTCTTCGCCGGCTTCGAAACCACCGTCAACCTCATCGGCAACGGCACCTACTCCCTGCTCCGCAACCCCGGGGAACGCGCCCGGCTGGAAGCGTCCTTGGCGGCGGGGGAGGAGGGGCTGCTCGCCACCGGCATCGAGGAGCTGCTCCGCTTCGACGGCCCGGTGGAGCTCGCCACCTGGCGGTACGCCACCGAACCGCTGACCGTCGGCGGCGAGGAGATCGCGGCCGGCGACCCCGTCCTCGTGGTGCTCGCGGCGGCCGACCGCGACCCCGCGCGCTTCGAGGACCCCGACACGCTCGACCTCGCTCGCCGTGACAATCAGCACCTCGGCTACGGCCACGGCATCCACTACTGCGTAGGTGCGCCGCTCGCCCGGCTGGAGGGCCGGACCGCCCTCGCGACCCTGCTGAGACGTCTTCCTGACCTGCGTCTTGCGGGAGAAACCACCGATTTGCGGTGGCGCGGAGGGCTCATCATGCGTGGACTGCGCACCCTTCCGGTGGAGTTCACACCGGGACCGGCGCTCGGCGGAAGTGACGCTCCGTCAACACTGTGATGTTCACGTGATCTGCGAGGCATCGACTTGTGACACACGTTCGAGTCCCGCTAGGTTCACGGTTCGACGCATCAGTTCACCCGTCAGTCACACGGAAGGCACTCCCATGGGCTCCGCGAACGGCAGACACCGCCGCCCTCGCCAGGCACCCGCCATCGTCGTCGCAGCCGGCGTGACAGGCTCCGCCCTGGCGATTCCGCTCCTCGCCGCGGGCAGCGCCGGCGCCGCGGACGCGACCACCTGGGACAAGGTCGCCGAATGCGAGAGCGGCGGCACCTGGAGCGCCGACTTCGGCAACGGCTACTACGGCGGACTGCAGCTCTCCCAGGAGACCTGGGCGGCCTACGGCGGTACGGACTACGCGCAGCGCGCGGACCTCGCCAGCCGCACCCAGCAGATAGCCGTGGCGGAGAAGGTGCTCGACGCCAAGGGCCCGCAGGCGTGGCCCGGGTGCGCGGTCATCTCCGGTCTCGCGCCCGTCGGCTCGCTCATCGGCGTGGACCCGGGCTCCGTCTCCGACGCGGGCGCCTCGGCCGGCACGATCCCGGACGCGGACGGCGCACCCGCCTCGGCCGGCACCACGGAGTCGACGGACACCTCGGGCTCGGCCGGTGCCTCCGGCTCGACCGGCTCGACCGGGAGCAGCGCCACGCCGAGCCCCGACGCCTCCGTCACCCCCTCGCCCTCCGGCTCGGCCGTCCCGGGCAGCACCACGCCCGGCAGGAGCGGGGCGAAGGGCGGCGCGTCGGCCGGTACGACGGACGGCGCGACGGACGCGGCGACCGGCGACACCACGACGGGCGGCAAGCACCGCGGGACGCCCGACCCGGACGAGGCCGCCGCCGACGCCTCGCGCGACTCCGGCCGGCACGCCTCGCGCGGCGACAGCGACGCGCGGGACGACACGGCGCTCGCGACGGACGGGACGTACACCGTCCAGTCCGGGGACAACCTCTGGGCGATCGCCGACGCGCAGCACCTGTCGGACGGCTGGACCGAGCTCTACCAGGCCAACGAGGACGTGATCGGCTCCGACCCCGACCTGATCCTGCCCGGCCAGGAGCTCGACCTGACCACGCAGACGGCCACCGGAACGACGTCGACCGCTTCCACGACGACCGCGACCACTTCCGACACGCCGGAGACCGTTCCCGACACGGCGGAGACCGCTCCCGCCAACTGATCAAATTCGGGAAAACCGCCCGAAAAGAGGGGCAGTTAGGGGGCCTATGTCCACTTTTGCGAAAGTGAGACATGGGTCTCTTCGCTGTTTCGGCGTGTCGTGGTCACGGGGGTTCGCGGATGTCCGCTTTGACCTGCGGAAACGGTTATTCAGGCATGGCCAGTAAGGTCTGATTGTCTGATATGTCCATCATTGAATGTGGGGGTTCCCTCTGTTTACGGTCAGAGCCGCTCGCACCGCGGGCCCCGTCGACCGTCACGCCGAATCCTGCCGTCGGTCGAAGGGAACAGACGCGAAAGCGCCGTAGGCAGGAGCGGGGGACCCAGGTAAGCCGCCGGAATCGGACGGCCCGTCGGAAACGGCGGGCGGGCCGGGACCAGCTAGGGGTGAAGCCACACGCAAGGACGTGTGGCCGGGCAACTCATTGGCCCGAACCCGACAGCTCACCTCGTAGGCGTCGGTGAGGAGATCTTCCATGCTGCTGTCCAGCAAGGGTAAGCACCGCCGCTCGTCCAAGGCCGTCCGTGTGGCCACGCTCGCCGGCGTAGCCGGTGCCGCCATCGCCCTTCCGCTGATGGGCGCCACCAACGCCTCCGCCGCCTCCGTCGCCACCTGGGACGCCGTCGCCCAGTGCGAGTCCGGTGGCAACTGGTCCATCAACACCGGCAACGGTTACTACGGTGGCCTCCAGTTCTCGCAGTCCAGCTGGGCCGCCGCCGGCGGTACGAAGTACGCTCCCCGCGCCGACCTGGCCACCAAGGAGCAGCAGATCGCCACCGCCGAGGTGCTCCTCGACCTCCAGGGCCCGAGCGCCTGGTCCTGCGCCGGCGCCGGAAACCTCACCAACGACGGTGTGGACCCGGGCGTCGACACGGGCTCCTCCTCCGCGAGCACCGGCACCTCCGCGAACGCCGGCTCCACCGCGACCGACGACAGCGCCTCCACGGCGACGCCGGACCGCTCCACCGACTCGCAGGCCGCCTCCCGCAGCGAGGAGCGCCCCGCCGCCGAGAAGTCCGAGACCGTCACCACGCCCACCGGTGACAAGGTCGAGAAGGGCGACGGCGAGTACAAGGTCGTCACCGGCGACACCCTCAGCACCATCGCCGAGAAGCAGGGCGTCAAGGGCGGCTGGCAGAAGCTGTTCAAGCTGAACCACGACATCGTCGACGACGCCGACCTCATCTTCCCGGGTCAGCAGCTCCACCTGAAGTAGTCACGAACCTCTCCTCCCCGGAACGGGGGTGTCCGGCGGCACCCCTTTCCCACTCCCTGGCCCGGCGCGCACTCCCCCCGCACGCCGGGCCAGGGCCTTTTCCCGGAGCACCCCGGCCCCGGGGGGAGGGGAAGCCGGCCCTCGAAGAGGAGAAGGAGGAGCCTCCTTCCCCGGCCGTACGGCAGACCGCCGGACGCCGTATCGCCACACGTTATGTTCCGTACGGAAACAATGTGTAGGCTCGCCGTGTCACTGGACGGACGGTCGGCTGGCCGATGTCCTGTGTCCGGTTAGGCTCTAGTCGCAAGGCTCAAGAGCCCCGCACAGTCAGCGTCACATCCCAGAAGGAGATGCTCGTGCCGTCCATCGACGTCGTCGTAGCCCGGGAAATCCTCGACTCGCGGGGTAACCCCACGGTCGAGGTCGAAGTTGGTCTCGACGACGGCAGCACGGGCCGTGCTGCCGTTCCGTCCGGCGCATCCACCGGCGCGTTCGAGGCCGTCGAGCTTCGCGACGGTGACCCCAAGCGTTACCTGGGCAAGGGTGTCGAGAAGGCCGTCCTCGCCGTCATCGAGCAGATCGGCCCGGAGCTCGTCGGCTACGACGCCACCGAGCAGCGCCTGATCGACCAGGCGATGTGCGACCTGGACGCCACGGAGAACAAGGGCTCGCTCGGCGCCAACGCCATCCTCGGCGTCTCGCTCGCCGTGGCCCACGCCGCCTCCGAGGCTGCCGACCTCCCGCTCTTCCGCTACCTCGGCGGCCCGAACGCGCACCTGCTGCCCGTTCCGATGATGAACATCCTGAACGGTGGGTCGCACGCCGACTCCAACGTCGACATCCAGGAGTTCATGATCGCCCCGATCGGCGCGGAGTCCTTCTCCGAGGCCCTTCGCTGGGGTGCCGAGACCTACCACACGCTGAAGAAGGTCCTGAAGACCAAGGGCCTCTCCACCGGCCTCGGCGACGAGGGCGGCTTCGCCCCGAACCTCGAGTCCAACCGCGCCGCCCTCGACCTCATCGTCGAGGCCATCAAGGAGGCCGGCTTCGTCCCCGGCCGCGACATCGCGCTCGCGCTCGACGTCGCCGCGTCCGAGTTCTACAAGGACGGCAAGTACGAGTTCGAGGGCAAGTCCCGCTCGGCCGCCGAGATGACCGAGTACTACGAGGAGCTCGTCTCCGCGTACCCGCTGGTCTCCATCGAGGACCCGCTGTACGAGGACGACTGGGCCGGCTGGAAGGTCATCACCGACAAGCTCGGCACCAAGGTGCAGATCGTCGGCGACGACCTCTTCGTGACCAACCCCGAGCGCCTCGCCCGCGGCATCGAGGAGGGCTCGGCCAACGCCCTGCTCGTCAAGGTCAACCAGATCGGTTCGCTGACCGAGACCCTCGACGCCGTCGAGCTCGCCCAGCGCAACGGCTTCAAGTGCATGATGTCCCACCGTTCCGGTGAGACCGAGGACGTCACCATCGCCGACCTCGCGGTCGCCGTGAACTGCGGCCAGATCAAGACCGGCGCCCCGGCCCGCTCGGACCGCGTCGCCAAGTACAACCAGCTGCTGCGCATCGAGGAGATCCTCGACGACGCCGCCGTGTACGCCGGCCGCTCCGCGTTCCCCCGCTTCAAGGGCTGATCCACTGCCCGTGAGGGCACCAGCCTCCGTCCGTCCCCGCACTCGGTCCCGTACCGTGTGCGGGGACGGACGTGCGTGACGGGGAGGCATGAACATGGCCGTGAAGGACCGCGACCGGTTCTCCACCGCGACCAGGCTGCGGCTGCTCGGCGAGCAGACGGCGGCCCGCGTCTACCGCTCCCAGAACCGCCGCCAGGCCCACCGCTCCCGGCTCACCGGCCGCGCCGCGTTCCTGGCGCTCATCGTCTGCACCCTGATCGTGGCGCTGGCGTACCCCATGCGGCAGTACGTCTCCCAGCGCGAGGAGATCGCCGACCAGGAGCGGACGCTCCAGGACGCCGGGAAGCGCGCCGAGGAGCTGCGGGACGAGAAGGCCCGCCTCCAGGACGACGCGTACATCCGCCGGCTCGCCCGCGAACACCTCCACTACGTGCTCCCCGGCGAGACCGGCTACACCGTCGTCGACCCCGACGCGGCGGGCGACGACCGGGGCGAACCCGGCGCCGGCGGCCGGCCCTGGCACTCCAACCTCTGGGACGGCGTGGACACCGCGGACGGCTCCGGCAGCGACTCCGACGGCGGCTGAGCCCCGCCCCGCCCGGCCGGGCGCACCCGTCCGCCAGGCACACTGGTCCGAGCAAGAACCGCGCCTTCCGGCGCACCCCGCGGCGCACCGCACCCCACGGCAGCACCTCCGAGCAGAACCAAGGCAGGCATGGACACGCCCCCTCCGCAGACCGAATCCACTCCGCCCACCGACGCGGACATCGCCGCGTTCGAGCAGCAGCTCGGACGGCCGCCGCGCGGGCTGCGTGCCATCGCGCACCGCTGCCCCTGCGGCAACCCGGACGTGGTGGAGACCCAGCCCCGTCTCGAGGACGGCACGCCGTTCCCGACGACGTTCTACCTGACGTGCCCGCGTGCCGCCTCCGCGATCGGCACGCTGGAGGCGAACGGCGTCATGAAGGAGATGACCGAGCGCCTGGGCACCGATCCGGAGCTCGCCGCCTCCTACCGCGCCGCGCACGAGGACTACATCGCCCGCCGCGACGCCATCGAGGTGCTGGAGGGCTTCCCCAGCGCCGGCGGCATGCCGGACCGGGTGAAGTGCCTGCACGTCCTCGTCGGCCACTCGCTGGCCGCGGGCCCCGGCGTGAACCCGCTCGGCGACGAGGCCCTCGCCATGCTCCCCGAGTGGTGGGCCAAGGGCCCCTGCGTGACGCCGTGCACGCCCGAGAAGCCGGCCGGGGAGTCCGCGTGACCACCACCCGCGTCGCGGCCGTCGACTGCGGCACCAACTCCATCCGGCTGCTCGTCGCCGACATCGATCCCGCCACCGGTGCCTTCACCGAGCTGGACCGCCGGATGCGGATCGTCCGCCTCGGCCAGGACGTCGACCGCACCGGCCGCCTCGCGCCCGAGGCCCTGGAGCGTACGTTCGCCGCCTGCCGCGAGTACGCCGGGGCCATCGAGGAGCTGGGCGCCGAGACGATCCGGTTCGTCGCCACCTCCGCCTCCCGTGACGCCGAGAACAGCGCCGACTTCGTCCGCGGCGTCCACGAGATCCTCGGCGTCGAGCCCGAGGTGATCACCGGCGACCAGGAGGCCCAGCTCTCCTTCGACGGCGCCACCAAGGAACTCCACGGCAACAGCGGCCACGGCTTCGCCTCCCCGTACCTCGTGGTGGACATCGGCGGCGGCTCCACCGAGTTCGTCCTCGGCGACGAGACGGTCCGCGCCGCCCGCTCGGTCGACATCGGCTGCGTCCGCATGACGGAGCGCCACCTCGTCCAGGACGGCGCGAAGATCGACCCACCGACCGAGGCCCGGATCGCCGCGATCCGCGCCGACATCGACGCGGCCCTCGACCTCGCCGCCGAGACCGTCCCGCTCACCGAGGCCACCACCCTCGTCGGCCTCGCCGGTACGGTCACCACGATCGCGGCCATCGCGCTGGACCTGAAGGAGTACGACTCCGAGGCCATCCACCACTCCCGCATCTCCCTCGCCCGCGTGGAGGAGATCACCACCCGTCTGCTCGCCTCCACCCACGCCGACCGCGCCGCGATCCCCGCGATGCACCCCGGCCGGGTCGACGTCATCGCTTCCGGCGCCCTGATCCTCCAGGCCCTGATGCGCAGGACGGGGGCCCGGGAGATCGTGGTCAGCGAGCACGACATTCTGGACGGGATCGCGTTCTCGGCGGCGCCGGGCTCCGAGTGATCTGCTGAGCGGCGGCCGGGTTCGGGGCATGGTGCTCCCGGGCCCGGCCGTGTCTCAGATGCTGCGGTAGACGTCGCGCCGGTCGCCGACCTTGACGACGAGGACCACGAGTTCGTCGTTCTCGATCCGGTAGGCGACCCGGTGGTTCCCGACCCGGAGGCGGTAGAGACCTGAGGACCCGACAAGTTTCTTGACGTCGGCGTCTTCGCGGTACGGGTCTTCGCCGAGCGCGGTCAGCGCGGCCAGGATGCGCATGGCGGCAGGCCGGTCGATGGCACGGAGTTGCCGCTGCGCCGTGGCGGTGAACCGGAACGCGTACTTCACGCCGCGCCTTCGGAGCGTTCGGTGAACAGATCGGCCAACAGCTCGGCCATGGTCACGGTCGGGCCGCCCTGGGCCAGGACCGCTTCCGCTTCCCTCGCCAGCAGGACGTCCGCCGCGTCCTCCAGCGCGTAGAAGTCGGAGATCGGGACCACAGCGGCAACGGGCTCCCCGTTGCGTGTGATCACCGTGGGCGTGCCCTCCTCGGCGCGATTGATGTGGTCCGCAAGGTGGGCGCGGGCTTCTCGCACGGTCGCGGTCGTCTCAGCCATGAGAAAAGTGTACGCGTAACCGTGTACACACGCCGAGTCGAGCGAAGCGCACTTTGGGAGCGATGCTCGACGGGATCGCGTTCTCGGCGGCCTGAGGCCGGTCTCGTAGGCATCTCGTACGCACGCGGAAGCGGCTTACCCCGGGCTGGGGGTGGGCCGCTCGTGCGTGGGGGACCGGCCGGCCCTGCTCCGCCGCCGTGTGACAAGGGCAGGCGGGTTGGTACGACAGTGGTCGCCCGGCAGTGATTCGGGATTTCTCCGGTCATGCCGCGACGTCAGGAGGGCGCCACGGGCCGAATCCGAACTGGAGGAAGGATGGGGTAGTTGCGCACGAGTTGCGGAGCGATCCGTTCGGTCGTCTTCAGTTCGGCGAGCGACTTGTCACTGTTTCCGTCCCACGGCCAGGGGTGCGGGCCAGGTCCACACGGATCGACATGCTCACTTCAGACCGTGCCCCGGGGCCGGTCGGGGAAGAGGTCCGCCGCCAGTTCGGCCGTGGTCACGGTCGGGCCTCCTCGGGCCAGTACTGCTTCCGCACCCCGGGCCGGCAGCGCGTCGGCCGCGGTTTCCAGTGCTTCGCCGGAGGGGGTCGGGCCGGGAGGGACCGCCGACGTACGGCCGGCACCTCTGGGCCCCGAGCGGTGGAGGGGCGTTCGGCGGACGTGTCACCCCAGAGGGCTCTTCCTCATGCGCCGGTAGTAGCGAATGACCCAGACTATGTCGAACAGGCCCCGCACGTATGGGCTGCCGCGCTTCATCAGCGGGGGCATGCCCTTGTCTTCTCGTTCCGTGAAGTCGTTCGTCATCTCCTGCCGCCAACTGTCGATCGTGAAACCAAGAATGACGACGGAGACGAAGACGGCCGGAGCGGCGCCTTGGGGCGAGACCACCAATCCGGCGGCAGTTGCGACAACCGCCGCGCAGATTGAAATCGCGGATATCGCCTTGTGTCCGCGACACCACAGGAAGATGGCTGCACAGAGGGCCGCGCTGCCGGCGCAGGCGGGAGCCAGAGCGAAGAGAGTCACCAGGGTCCTCCGTGTCGTCCTTGTGGCCATCATTGTTTCGCGCTGCTCCGATGTCGCCGGCCACGACGAAGGGGCATGACACGTATCTACTGAAGCGACGCCGCGCAAGACGTCGTTGGCGTGGCCGCGTCCCGCCACGGGATCCGCCGCGAGCCGGGGTGCGCGGCGGGCCGTGAGCCGGGTCACGGCCCCGGGCATCCGGATTAAATAGGCGACCCCTTGACGTAGATCATCGGGGCTTCCCATGCTGGCAGCATGCCATCCGAGGTCAGTCCGCCGACTCGCTCCGAGCGAGGTGCAGCGCTCCGTACCGGCGTGCCGCGTCACGGGTGGACCGGCTGTCCGGGTTCGCGCTGACCTTTCAATTCCCTTACCTGTAGCGGGCGTTTGCTTGCGGCTGTCCATGCCGCGGCATCGTCGCGCCTGTCCGCGTGCCGTGCGCCGGGGCGAACACCCGTCCTCGTAGCCGTACTTGATTCGGGCGCGCGGCGCCCGGCGCCCCGCACCCACGCCGAAGGAGAGCTGACCGATGACCAGCCACGAGAACCGACCGCCCGTCGGCCGCCGGGCCCTGTTGGCCGGTGCCGCCGGACTGGGAGCGGCGGTGACTCTGCCCGTACAGGCGGCGCACGCCGAACCCGCCACACAAGCCGCACCGGCTGTCCGTCCCGCCGCGTCCGCGAAGCCCGCGCCTGAGGTGTCCGGTGGCCGACCGCGCGGCCGGTACCCCGCGAACTGGCCCGACCTCGCCGCCTACGGCACCGCCGACACCCGCGAGGACCTCTGGCCGAGGGAGGACAACTCCTTTGTCCTGCCAATGGAGTTGCGCCCGCGCGACGAGGTGCTCGGGCGGGTCTGGATGCGTGACACGTACGTCAACTGCTTCGTCGTGGACGGGCGTCCGCTCTACGTCGCCACGGGCACCACGCGGGTGCCGGGCCTCGACATCGCCGGGCCGTGGAACGACGGCATCTTCGTGTGGACGGCGCGCGACCTCAAGGGGCCCTGGAAGCTGGCGGACACGACCGGTGTCCGGCCCGGCGCGGAGAAGGGCAAGGTGTGGTCGCCCGAGTTCGTGGACGAGAACCGTCCCGGCCGCACGGTCGTCGCCCCCTGGCAGGAGTACTGGTACGACGACCGGTTCGGCAAGCGCGGCGAAGCCTGGGCGCCGGAGGTGCACCGCTTCCGCGACACGTGGTACATCGTCGCGTGCATGGGCGACCACTCCAGGAAGGTCGGCTCGTTCCTGCTCGTCAGTGAGGGCGGCGTCGAGGGCCCGTACCGGCTGATCGAGGGCAACCTCGACAAGCCGTTCGGGGACCCCTTCATCGGCGGCCCCGCGTTCATCGCGCCCGGCGCGTACCACCACATCGACGGCAGCCTGTACTCCGAGGGCGACGACGCCTGGCTGGTGCTGCACAACAACCTGTACGCCACGTTCCGCGACGACATGGAGGACATCGTCCCCGCGACGGGCCTCCCGGCCTTCCGCCAGACGCCCTACACGCCCGAGCCGTACCTCGAAGGCGCGTACGTGTTCAAGTACGGCGGCAAGTACTACCTCCTCCAGGTCGCCTGGGACCGGACATCGGTCAACGCCGACGGCACCACCCGCCAGGGCTACGACACCGCCGCTACCGGACGCGTCCAGTACCAGTACGACGCCGTCGCCGCCGTCTCCGACACCTTCGAGGGTCCGTACTCGCAGCGGTGGACCGTCGGCGTCGGCGCCGGCCACAACAACTTCTTCGAGGACCACCGCGGACAGCTGTGGGCGACCTTCTTCCGCAACCCGAACCTCGGCTACTGGTCCAACGCATCCCGCCTCGCCGACGCCGCCGTGCCCGGGGTCGTCCAGGTGGAGTGGACCGGCCCGAAGGGCAACCGGCTGTACGTCCGGCGCCGCGACTGAGGAGGGCGCGGGCGGGGAGGGTGCGGCCGAGGAGGGAGCGCGGTCCGTAAGCCGGAGGCCCCCGCCTGCGGACGGAAGACCCGTGAAAGGCCCCCGTGGGCCGGAGCCTGCGGGGGCCTCGCGTCGGTGAGCTCCGGCTTGACGGCCCATCCCCGGTAGTCCCAGGGGCTGAGGAGACGCGCGCCTGCTCGAGCCAGATGCTTGATGTTGCGGCTCACCAGCGTCCAGTTGTTCGCCAGGGCAGTGGCGGCGATCAGCGCATCGGGCGGATCGATGCCGGTTCCGGCACTTTGAGCCTCCGATGGAGGGCGAGATACGCGAGTGCCTCCCGCTCGCCGACGGAGGCGATCCGGCCCCGGTACCGGCTACGGATGTTCATGAGCGCAAGGTCGAATGCGGTGCGTCGCTCCGAGGCGGGCATCCGCTCGATGGCCGTCCGAGAATGATGTGAATCGCACTCTTACGGACCCTCTGGGCGTGAACACGGACCGCCGCACTCAGCGCATCCCGCCCCCGGACCCACTCTCTGCGCCGTCTCGCCCGTCCCCGTCGCCCTCCTCCGCCGCCCCCGAGTGGTCCCCGAGTACGTCCGTCAGAAGCTCGGCCACCGTCGTGGTGGGGTCGACCCCGGCCAGGACCGCCTCCATGTCGAGGACGTCGGCGGCCTCCTCCAGGGCTTCGAAGTCCGCGATCGGCACCACGGCGGCCACCGGGGTGCCGTCGCGCGTGATCACCGTGGGTTCGCCCTGTTCGGCGTGGTCGATGGGGGCGGCGGGGTCCGCGCAGGCCTCCCGGACCGTCACGGTTCTCCTTGTGGTCATATGTCCAGTGTGTGCGCACCTGGGCCGGGTCCGCGCGTCCGGCTGCCTGCCCGCCCGTCGGCCCGGCCCGTGACCTCGTCCGGGACCCTCCCGGCGCGCAACCTCACCTCACGGAATTCGTGCGCTCACATGCGGCCCAGCCTGCACTTCTGATGCTTCACTGGGGTGTCCCGGTGGGCGGCGAGGGGGCCCGGAGGGGGTGTTCGGGAGGGCGTCGCAGCCACCTTCGTGAACTTCTTCACAAGGAATTCGGTCCGCACGGGCCAAGTTCTTCGCTCGCAGGGGTTCGAATGGGCCTGTGCGTACGTTTTGTGCGCTACGCGCGGGTGTCCCCCGCGTGGCGCGCGCGGGCTGGACGGAGGGGGGCGAAAAGGGCGCCAGGGGCTGTCGTCCTGGGGTCAAGGGCCAGCTCACAGGCGGTGAACAACGTTCGCCAGGAGGCTGTGGTTCCCCTTATGGACCATGACCTGGGTCACGCGGGTCGCGCAGTGTAGCAGAGGGGGCGCCCAACCTTGTGAAGGGGCTCACGAGGTACCCCCCGGGGTGGGGTGGATACTCGATTGCATGAGCACCACGGAGCGTCCCAGGATCCTCGTTGTAGGCGGTGGGTACGTAGGCCTGTACGCAGCTCGACGCATTCTCAAGAAGATGCGCTACGGAGAGGCGACCGTCACGGTCGTCGACCCGCGCTCGTACATGACGTACCAGCCCTTCCTCCCCGAAGCTGCCGCAGGCAGCATCTCGCCTCGGCATGTCGTCGTCCCCTTGCGACGCGTGCTGCCCAAGGCTGAGGTTCTCACCGGTCGTGTGACGACCATCGATCAGGAGCGCAAGGTCGCTACGGTCGCGCCGATCGTCGGCGAGGCCTACGAGCTGCCCTTCGACTACCTCGTCATCGCGATGGGCGCGGTCTCCCGCACCTTCCCGATCCCCGGCCTCGCCGAACAGGGCATCGGTATGAAGGGCATCGAGGAGGCCATCGGCCTGCGCAACCACGTCCTGGAGCAGCTGGACAAGGCTGACTCCACGACCGACGAGGAGATCCGCCGCAAGGCGCTCACCTTCGTCTTCGTCGGCGGCGGCTTCGCCGGTGCGGAGACCGTCGGTGAGGTCGAGGACATGGCCCGGGACGCGGCCAAGTACTACACGAACGTCAAGCGCGAGGACATGCGCTTCGTTCTCGTCGACGCCGCCGACAAGATCCTTCCCGAGGTGGGCCCGAAGCTGGGTGCCTACGGCAAGGAGCACCTGGAGAGCCGTGGCGTGGAGATCTACCTCTCCACCTCCATGGACAGCTGCGTCGACGGCCACGTCGTGCTGAAGAACGGCCTTGAGGTCGACTCCAGCACCATCGTGTGGACCGCCGGCGTGAAGCCGAACCCGGCGCTCTCCCGCTTCGGTCTGCCGCTCGGCCCCCGCGGCCACGTGGACACCAGCGAGAAGCTCCAGGTCCAGGGCACCGACTACATCTGGGCCGCCGGCGACAACGCCCAGGTCCCGGACATGGTCGGCCGCCGCGCCGGCAACCCGAACGCCTGGTGCCCGCCGAACGCCCAGCACGCGCTGCGCCAGGCCAAGGTCCTCGGCGACAACGTGGTCTCCGGCATGCGGGGCTTCCCGCAGAAGGAGTACAGCCACGCCAACAAGGGTGCGGTCGCCGGTCTCGGCCTGCACAAGGGCGTCGCGATGATCGTCATGGGCAAGGTGAAGATCAAGCTCAAGGGCCGTCTCGCCTGGTACATGCACCGTGGCTACCACGGCATGGCGATGCCGACGTTCAACCGTAAGATCCGCGTCTTCGCCGACTGGACCCTCGCGATGTTCCTCAAGCGTGAGGTCGTCTCCCTGGGTGCCATGGAGACGCCGCGCGAGGAGTTCTACGAGGCGGCCAAGCCGGCTCCGGCTCCCGCCGCGGCGAAGCCCGAGGGCGAGAAGGCCAAGGCCTCCTGACCTCGGCGGCGCTCCCGCGAGGGTGCGTCGGCTCCGTCCACCGACGAGCCTCCGGCACGTGCACGACCCTGTGCGACCTGCAGTACCTGTACGACCCGAAGGGGCCGTCCGCCATCCGTGGTGCGGGCGGCCCCTTCGGCGTGCCCGGGTGGGCTTCCCGCCGGGTCCGGCGGCGGGGAGGGGGCCGCGATTCCGGCGGGTACTTGGTGGCTACATGTACTTTGCCCAAGCATTGCCCAGTAGCGGGATGACGGGTGCCCCGGCCAGAGTTGACACATGTGTTACCTCGTCGCGGCGCTGAGGCGCACAGGCGGGGCGATGATGCATGTGTACGCATATGGGCATTTTGGGAAACACCACCACGGAGGTGTGCGCCATGGCAGACGCCGCGTCGCGGCTGACCGCTCTTCTCACGGATCTGCTCGGAGAACGTCTTCCGGTCCGAATCCGGGCCTGGGACGGCAGTGAGGCCGGACCGCCGGGTGCCCCCGCTCTCGTCATCCGCCACCGCCGCGCGCTGCGCCGACTGCTGTGGAAGCCGGGCGAGCTGGGGCTGGCCCGGGGCTGGGTGGCCGGCGAGATCGACGTCGAAGGCAATCTGTACGAGGCGCTCGACAGCATCGCCGCCCTCCTCTGGGAACGGGGCGTCGACGCCAAGGAAACGGTCCACCCGCTGCGCGACCCGAAGGTACGGGCCTTCGCGAAGGGCCTCGCCCAACTCGCGGGCCCCTACCCGCCGCCCGCCCCGCCCGCCGAGGAGATGCACCGCAGCCGCACCGGCCCGCTGCACACCCGGCGCCGGGACAAAGCGGCCATCAGCCACCACTACGACGTGGGCAACGACTTCTACGAGATGGTCCTCGGCCCGTCCATGGTCTACTCCTGCGCCTACTGGGAGGACGGCGGCACCCTGGAGGACGCCCAGCGCGACAAACTCGACCTGGTCTGCCGCAAGCTCGCCCTCAAGGAGGGTGACCGCCTGCTCGACGTCGGATGCGGCTGGGGCTCCATGGCCATCCACGCGGCCCGCGAGTACGGCGCCGTCGTCACCGGCGTGACCCTCTCCGTCGAACAGGCCGCCTACGCCCGCAAGCGGGTCGCCGAGGAGGGGCTGACCGACCGCGTCGAGATCCGGGTGCAGGACTACCGGGACGTGCGCGACGGGCCCTACGACGCGATCTCCTCCATCGGCATGGCCGAACACGTCGGCTCGGTCCGCTACCGCGAGTACGCCGACGACCTCTTCGCCCTTCTCAAGCCCGGCGGCCGGCTGCTCAACCACCAGATCGCCCGGCGCCCCGAGAGGGACGAAGAGGCTTACCAGATCGATGAGTTCATCGACGCCTATGTCTTCCCGGACGGTGAACTCGCCCCGGTGGGACGGACGCTCGGGATTCTGGAGGAGGCCGGTTTCGAGGCCCGGGACGTCGAAGCGCTGCGTGAGCACTACGCGTTGACGCTGCGTCAGTGGGTCGCCAACCTGGAGGACAACTGGGCCGCCGCGGTCGCGGCCACCTCGCCCGGGCGGGCCCGGGTCTGGCGGCTCTACATGGCGGCGTCCGCCCTCTCCTTCGAGCACAACAAGATCGGCGTCAACCAGATCCTCGCCGTCAGGCCGACGGACGCCGGACACTCCCGCATGCCCGTCCGCTCCCGCCGGTGGACGGCCTCCGCCACCGACTGACCGCCCTGCGGAGGAGCCGTACGCACCAGGGGCCGGAGACCGCGTCGAAAGCTGCGGTCTCCGGCCCCTGGCTCCGTAACAACATCCCGTGACGGCATCCCGTGACGGGACCCGTAACGGCCCTGCGCTCACTCCGTCTTGATCGCCGTCAGCATGTTCAGCCGCGCGGCGCTGCGGGCAGGCCAGAGGGAGGCGAGGACGCCGACCAGTGCGGCCAGCAGCAGGAAGATCCCGATGCGGCCCCACGGGACGACCAGCTCGTACTGGGGGAGCGCGGCGGCGATCGTACGGCCGATCGCCCACCCCAGGAACGTCCCGAGCAGGACGCCGACCACCGCGCCGAAGAGCGAGATCACCACGGCCTCAAGCCGGATCATCCGCTTGACGCGTGCCCGGTCCAGGCCGATCGCCCGCAGCATCCCGATCTCCTGCTTGCGCTCGAACACCGACATCGCCAGGGTGTTGACCACCCCGAGCACCGCGATGAGCAGCGCCATCGCCAGCAGGCCGTACATGATGTTCAGCGCCAGGTTCACGAAGCCGCCGAACATGTCGCGCATGTCCTGCCGGTCCATCACGGTCATCGCCGGGTTGTCGCCCAGCGCGTCCACGACGGCCTGCTCGTTCGCGGCGGAGGCGCCGCCGTCCGTCGTCAGCCAGATCTCCCGGATGTCGGGGGTCCTGGTGTGGGCGTTCGCGAGGTCCTCGGGGAGAAGGAGGGGGGAGACGAACTCGTTGGCCTCGTAGACCGCGCCGATCGTCACCTCGCCCTTCTTCTCGTCCTCGAAGGTCACCGGCAGGGTGTCACCGGTCTTCCAGTGGTTGTTCCGGGCGGTGTCGGAGTCGACCGCGATCCGGCCGTCGGCGAGCGAGTCCAGCGAACCGGTGACCGTCTTGAGCGCGAAGAGCTTCTCCACGTCGCCCGGGGTGACGCCGGACGCCGCGTGGTGCCTGCCGCCGACCGTCAGCCAGTTCGCCTGCTGCGGGGAGACCGCGGTGATGCCGTCGGCCTTCCGCAGCGCGGTGAGGGCGGACGAATCCAGCGCGTCGCCGCTCGCCATCGAGACCAGGTAGTCGGCCTTGATGTTGTCCGTCGTCATCCGGTCGACCGCCTGGCCGAGGGTGACGCCCAGCACCGAGATGCCGGTGACCAGGGTCAGCCCGATCGCCAGGGCCGAGGCGGTGGCGCCGGTACGGCGCGGGTTGCGCACCGCGTTCTGCGCGGCCAGCTTTCCGGACACCCCGAACACCCGGGTCAGCAGCGGGCGTACGAGCGCGATCGCCGGCCGCGACAGCAGCGGGATCAGCACGATGATCCCGATCAGCGCCAGGAAGGCACCGGCCGCGATCAGCTTCCGGCCGTTGGCGTCCGCGGCGGCGGCGCCGCCGACGATCCCGGCCGCCCCCAGCAGGGTGATGGCGCCGCCGATGGAGTTCCGTACGACCAGCGAACGGGTGCTCGCCACCGCGTGCACACTGCTCATCGCGGCCACCGGGGCGATCTTCGCGGCCCGGCGGGCGGGCAGCCAGGCGGCGAACACCGTGATCAGGACACCGACCGCGAACGCGGCGAGCACCGTGCCGGGGGCGACCACCAGCGGACCGGCCGGGATCTTCCCGCCGATCACGCTCATCGCGGACCGCAGCGCGGCGGCCAGACCGGTACCCACCGCGAAGCCGACCGCCGAGGCGACGAGGCCGACCACGGCCGCCTCCATCAGCACCGACCGCTTCACCTGCCGGCGGGAGGCGCCGACGGCGCGCATCAGGGCGAGCTCCCGGGTGCGCTGGGCGATCAGCATGCTGAAGGTGTTGGCGATCAGGAAGACGCCCACGAAGAGCGCGATACCGGCGAAGACCAGCAGGATCGTGTCGAGATTGCCCAGCCCGTCCTCGATCTGCTTCGCCTGCTCGTCGGCGAGGGCCTGCCCGGTGCGGGCGTCGGCGCCCCGGGGCAGCAGGGACTTCACCTCGGCCAGCAGCGCGGCGTCGGAGGCGCCGGGGGCCGCGGTGACCGTGGCCTCCTGGAACTCACCGGCCCGCAGGAACAGCTTCTGCGCGGTGGCCTCCTGGAAGAGGACCAGGCTCCCGCCCGCGTTGACCGCGCCGTCCTCGGTGGTGAAGACGCCGGTGAGGGCGTACTCCTTCACCGGCCCGTTGGTCGCCACGCGCACCGTGTCGCCGACGTGGTAACCGCCCTTGTCGGCGGAGGCGCGGTCCAGGGCGATCTGGCCGTCCTTCACCGGCCCGTTGCCGGAGGTGAAGGTGTACGCGGGGTCCTTGCCGTCCTTGCCGGGGGCGAAGTTGCCGCCGTTGGTGGACCAGCCGCTGCCGATGAGCTTGCCGTCACGGTCGGCGGCCCCGGCGAAACCGGAGACCCGCCCGGTGACCCCGGCGACACCGTCCAGCGCCCGGATCTTCTCCAGGGTCGCCCCGTCGATGCCGGTGGCGTCGGTGTCGTGGCGGCCCGCCGAGGTCGACACGGCGACGGCCACGTCGTCGTAGCTCTTGGCGGACTGGTTGCGGAAGGCGTTGCCGAGCGTGTCGGTGAAGATCAGCGTGCCGGAGACGAAGGCGACGCCGAGCATGACCGCGAGCACGGTCATCAACAGCCTGGCCTTGTGCGCGAGCACATTGCGCAGGGCGGTACGGAACATGTGTGTGTCCTGGGATGAGGTCCGGGGAGGACCGGGGGAGGGCGCGGCACGCCCGGGGGACGGGGGCGGTACGGAGAACGGGGATGTACGGGGACGGGGGCGCGGACGGGGGCCGCCGGGGCAGGGGCTTCACGCCGAACTGCCGGCCGGGGCCGGTACGGCGTGGGGGCCGACGACCGGCCCGCCCGGGTCAGCTGGTGCGGCCCTTGGCGTCGAACGCCTTCATCCGGTCCAGCACGCCGTCGGCCGTGGGCCGCGCCATCTCGTCGACGACCGCGCCGTCCGCGAGGAAGATCACCCGGTCCGCGTAGGAAGCGGCGACGGCGTCGTGGGTCACCATCACGACGGTCTGGCCCAGCTCGCGCACGGAGTTGCGCAGGAAGCCCAGGACCTCCGCGCCCGACCGCGAGTCGAGGTTTCCGGTCGGCTCGTCCCCGAAGATGATCTCGGGCTGTGAGGCCAGCGCGCGGGCCACCGCGACACGCTGCTGCTGGCCGCCGGAGAGCTGGGTCGGCCGGTGCTTCAGCCGGTCCGCGAGCCCGACCATGTCGATGACCTGCTGGAGCCAGGCGGCGTCGGGCTTGCGGCCCGCGATGTCCATCGGCAGCGTGATGTTCTCCAGCGCGGTCAGCGTCGGCAGCAGGTTGAACGCCTGGAAGATGAACCCGATCTTGTCCCGGCGGAGCTGGGTCAGCTGCTTGTCCTTGAGCGAACCGAGCTCGGTGTCACCGATGCGCACCGACCCGGAGCTGAAGGTGTCGAGCCCGGCCACGCAGTGCATCAGCGTGGACTTGCCGGAGCCGGACGGGCCCATGATCGCGGTGAACTCGCCCTGCGGGAAGTCCACGGAGACCCGGTCCAGGGCGACCACCTGGGTCTCGCCCTGGCCGTAGACCTTCGACAGCTCCGTGGCGCGCGCGGCGACGCCGGTGGCACGGGGGACGGGGGGTGCGGTGGTCACAGGGACGCTCCTGAGGGGACGGGGGTGGGGTGACGCGGCCCCGGGACGGGTCCGGGACAGGACCGGCGGTACCTTCGGGGCCCTCTCATTCTCCGCGTTCCCGGCGGCCCGCTCGTCAGTCCCCGTGCCCGTTCCGGTGGCACTCTTGAGTCGCACCGGGGTGGGACCCGCCTCCTCCTCCGGTATGACACCGGGGCCGCCGCCGGGCCGTACCGCCAGGTCAGCGCGGCGGCGCCGTCGAGCCGCGCGGGACGAGACGGGCGGCGGCGTCCTCGCGGCCCTCGGCCGCGCCCTCGGCGACCAGGGTCAGCAGGGTGCGCGCCGCCAGCGCCCCGTACGCCGGGATGTCCCGGCTCAGCGCGGTCAGCGGCGGCCGGACCACCTGTGAGAGCTGCGAGTCGTCCCAGGCGACCAACGAGAGGTCGGCGGGCACGTCGAGACCCATCTCCTGGGCCACCGAGAGCCCCGCGACGGCCATGATGTCGTTGTCGTAGATGATCGCGGTCGGCCGGTCCGGCGCGCTGACGAGCCGGCGGGTCGCGTGCGCGCCCTCGTCCCCGGAGTAGTCGGTGTGCACCACCACCGGGGCACCCAGGCCGAGCTCGGCACACGCCCGGTGCTGCTCCCGGTCGCGGAGCCGGGTGTGCGTCAGCTCCGCGAGCCCGGCGACGCGGGCCACCCGGCGGTGGCCGAGCGCGTGCAGGTACGCCAGGGTGTCGCGGAGCGCCGCCGCGTCGTCGGACCACACCGGCACCAGCGGACCGGCCGCGGACGGGTGGCCGATCGCGACGGCCGGCAGGCCGAGCCCGGCGACGCCCGTGACACGCGGGTCCGGTTCCCCCGGGCGCGGCTCGCGCAGATCGGCGAGGAACACTCCGTCCACCCGCCCCTCGCCCCACCAGCGCCGGTACACCTCCAGCTCCTGCGCCGGACCGCTCACCACCTGGAGCAGCAACGCGCAGCCCCCGGAAGAGAGTTCGCTCTCTATGCCGCTGATCAGCTCCATGAAGAACGGCTCCACCCCGAGCATCCGGGCGGGGCGGGAGAGCGCCAGGCCGACCGTGTCCGCACGGGCACGGGTGAGCGCGCGGGCCGCGCTGTTGGGCTGCCAGCCGATCTCCTCGGCGATGGCCTTGATGGCCGCGCGCGTGGTGGGGGAGACCCCCGGACGGTCGTTGAGCGCGTAGGACACCGCGACCTTGGAGACCCCTGCGCGCAGCGCGATGTCGGCGATCGTCGGGCGGTTCTTGGGCAATGGGACCTCGCTTAACCGGTTCATGACCACCGGCATCGTAACCCCTGGCCACCCCCCGTGCGCCATGGTCACGACCGTCTGCGGGCGCCCTCGAATTCCCTCCGTTTGACCCGAACATACCGTCAACTCCCCTACCTGCAAAGGGTGGGAGCGCTCCCGCGAACCCTTGACACGCTCTCGGAGCCCCCATACCTTCACGGCACTTACCCGGTTCAGTGACTCCGCTCGCAGGGACGGCGGGGAGAGGAAGGGCTATGGGTACGGGTATCCGGGTGCGGATCGCCTGCGCACTTGCCGTGATCGCGCTCACCGCCACCGCGTGCACCGGAGGGAGCCCGGCGACGGGCAAGGGGCCGGGCGGCGCGCAGGGCGGGTCGTTACCGCGCGACGAGACGCTCTACACCACCGGCACGCAGTGGGGGCCGCCGGCCAACTACAACCCGCTGCGCGACTGGGACCACGCGACCGGCACCAAGGGGCTGGTCTACGAGACGCTGTTCCACTTCGATCCGAACGCCGGGAAGCTGACCCCCTGGCTCGCCGAGTCCGGCGCGTGGAAGGACGCGAAGACCTACGAGGTGAAGCTGCGGCCCGGGATCACCTGGTCCGACGGCGAGCCGCTCACCGCCAAGGACGTGGCGTACTCCTACGGCCTCGGCAAGATCGAGGCCTCCTCCTTCCACTCCCTGTGGAGCTGGCTCTCCGGCGCCGAGGCGGTCGACGACACGACCGTCCGCTTCACCTTCGCGTCCGCCCACTACCAGGAGTGGGACTTCAACCTCTACGGCCGGCCGATCGTCCCCGAACACGTGTGGAGCGGACGCTCCGAGGAGGAGATCCTCAACGGGGTCAACGACAAGCCGGTCGGCACCGGGGCGTACACCCTCAAGAGCAAGTCCCAGGACCGGGTGGTCTGGCAGCGCCGCGACACCTGGTGGGGCACGAAGGCGCTGGGCATGACGCCCGCACCGCGCTACATCGTGGACGTCTCCAACCCGAGCAACGAGGTCGTCATCGGCCAGCTCGGCCAGGGCCAGCTCGACCTGAGCAACAACTTCCTGCCCGGCGCCTCCTCGCTGGTCAAGGCCAAGAAGGTCGTCTCCTACTACGACCAGCCGCCCTACATGCTCTCCGCCAACACCGCCTGGCTGGTGCCCAACACCACCCGCAAGCCGCTGGACGACGCCGCCTTCCGCAAGGCGCTCGCCGCCTCCGTGGACATCGACAAGATCGTGAAGGGCGTCTACGGCGACCTGGTCAAGAAGGCAGACCCGACCGGTCTGCTCCCGCAGTGGGACCAGTACATCGACAAGGGCGTGGTGGCCTCGGACGGATTCTCGTACGACACCGCCGGCGCGAAGAAGATCCTCGCCGACGCCGGGTACCGCGACACCAACGGCGACGGGCTGGTCGAGAACAAGGACGGCTCGAAGATCGCACTCAAGCTGGCCGTGCCCACCGGCTGGACCGACTGGATGGAGGCCGCCAAGGTCATCGCCGCCGGGGCCAAGGCCGCGGGCATCTCCGTGACGACGGAGTTCCCCGACCAGAACGCCCTCAACGAGCAGCGTGCCAAGGGGGACTTCGACCTCGTCCTCAACAACGACCGCCAGCTGTCCAACACTCCGTGGACGTACTACGAGTACATGTTCCAACTCCCCGTCCAGAAGCAGCAGAACACGGTGAACTTCGGACGGTACGAGAACCAGGAGGCGTGGAAGCTGGTCCAGCGGCTCGGCCAGGTGCCGACCGACGACGCCGCCGGGATGAAGGCGGTGACGAGCGAGCTCCAGAAGATCCAGCTGGACGAGATGCCGCTCATCCCCCTCTGGTACAACGGCCTCTGGTCGCAGTCCACCACCGGCACCTGGACCAACTGGCCCTCGGACAAGGCGGGAGCGCCCGCCTACGCCCCGGCGCTCTGGCGCAACTGGCTGGAGATGGGCGGCTTCGAGATGCTGACCCGGCTCAAGCCGGCGAAGTAGCCGCAGGCCGGGCCGGTACGGGCGGACCCACCGCCGCCCGTACCGGCCCGGCGGCCCGCCCCGACCCCCGCGCACCCCTCCGTGCCGCCGACCGCACTCACCCGCGTACCCCGTACCCCTCCGTGCCGCCGACCGGGGGCCCGCGCCCACCCGCGTACCCCGTGCCGCCCCGGCCCTCTGAACGCGCCGCCCCGCCACGCGCCGCCCCCACGGCGCCCGCGCCCCGGCGGGGCACCTCGACGGGAGCTCCCTTGCGCCGCTACTTCGCCCGAAAACTCCTGGTCTACGCACTGACCTTCGTCGTCGCCGTCACCGTCAACTGGATGATCCCGCGCTTCATGCCGGGCGACCCGGTGGCCGCCATGGTCTCCCGCGCCCGCGTCTCCCAGCCGGAGGCGGCCGAGGCGATGCGCGCCTACTACAACAACCTCTTCGGCTTCGACCAGCCCGTCTGGCAGCAGTACCTGCACTTCTGGGGCGCCCTCTTCCAGGGCGACTTCGGGATCTCCGTCTGGGTGTTCCCCACCCCCGTCTCCGACGTGCTGCTCGACGCCCTCCCGTACACCCTGGGGCTGATGATCCCGGCGGTGCTGCTCAGCTGGATCGTCGGCAACTGGGCCGGTGCGCTCGCCGCCCGCCGCAAGGTGCTCGACAACACCGTGCTCCCGGCGGGCTACCTGCTCACCGCGATGCCGTACATGTGGATCGCGGTGATCCTCGCCTGGGCCCTCGGCTCGAAGGCCGGCTGGTTCCCGATCTCCGGCGGCTACAGCCTGGACATCCAGCCCAGCTGGACCCTCGACTTCGTCCTCGACCTGGCGCACCACTGGGTGCTGCCGTTCCTCTCGCTCTTCCTCGTCGCGCTCGGCGGCTGGGCCATCGGCATGCGCAACATGATCATCTACGAGCTGGAGTCCGACTACTCCTCGTACCTCTCCGCCCTCGGCGCACCCCAGCGGCTCATCCGGCGCTACGCCTTCCGCAACGCCGTGCTGCCCCAAGTCACCGGTCTCGCACTGCAATTGGGCGTACTGGTCGCCGGGGCGCTGGTCACCGAGATCGTCTTCGCCTATCCCGGACTCGGCTCGCTCATCCTCGCCGCCATCCAGAACCAGGACTTCTTCCTGCTCCAGGGGGCGTTCCTCTTCATCGTCATCGGCGTGCTGATCGCCAACTTCGTCATCGACGTCGTGTACGTCCTCGTGGACCCCCGGACCCGTACCGGCATGGCAGGAGGCCAGTCATGAGCGCACCGCCCGGACCGGCGGGGACCACCCCGGAGGCCGTCGGGACCACCCCGGAGGCGAAGGCCGCCGGACCCGCCCGCGAGACGCTGCACTACGCCATCCGCAATCCGAAGCTGCTCATCGGCTTCACCGTCGTCCTGATCCTGCTCGCCCTCGGACTGTTCGGGCCGCCCCTGCTCGACACCACCGACCCGAACGCCTACGGCGGCCCGCAGGCCGCGCCGCCCGACTCCACGTACTGGATGGGCACCACCACCTTCGGCCAGGACGTGTACGCCCAGTTCGTGCACGGGCTGCGCGCCACCTTCCTGGTCGGCGCGGTCGGCGGGGCCATCGCCGCCGTCGTCGCGATGCTCGTCGGCTTCTTCGCCGGCTACCGGGGCGGGGTCCTGGACGAACTCCTCACCATGGTCACCAACGTGGTGCTGGTCATCCCGGCGCTCGCGGTGCTGCTCATCATCAACGCGTACCTGGGCGTGCGCTCCGTACCCGTGCAGGGCGTGTTCATCGGCCTCACCTCCTGGCCCTGGGCGGCCCGCGCCATCCGCGCGCAGACCTTCACCCTGCGCACCCGCGAGTTCGTGGACCTCGCCCGGCTCAGCGGCAACGGCACCTGGCGGATCGTGTTCCGCGAGATCGCGCCCAACATGAGCTCCTACCTCTTCATGATGTTCATCCTGCTCTTCGGCGGGTCCGTCCTCATCGCCTCCTCGCTCGACTTCATCGGCCTCGGACCGACCGGCGGCGTCTCGCTCGGCCTGATGCTCCAGAGCGCCCAGCAGTGGAGCGCGCTCCAACTCGGCATGTGGTGGTGGTTCGTGCCCCCGGGTGCCGGGATCACCGCCATCGTCGGCGCGCTGTACGTCGCCAACGTCGGCCTCGACGAGGTCTTCAACCCGAAGCTGAGGGAGTCCTGAGCACATGACGCTGACCGTCACCGACCTGCGGGTCCACTACCGCACCCTGCGCGGCGAGGTCCGGGCGCTGGACGGCGTCGGCTTCGACGTGGCCGACGGCGAGATCCTGGGCCTGGCGGGCGAGTCCGGCTGCGGCAAGACCACCCTCGGCAAGTCCCTGATCCGGCTGGACGGCCGGATGCGGCACGCCGGCGGCACCGTCACCCTCGACGGCGAGGATGTCCCCATCGCCGACGACCGGGCGATGAACGCCTTCCGCTTCCACCGGATCTCACTCGTACCGCAGTACTCGATGAGCGCCCTCAACCCGACCCGGCGCATCGGCCGCATGATCCGCGAACTCCTCGCTTCGCGCGGGGTGAGCGTGGACACCGCCGAACTCCACCGGCGGCTCGACCTGGTGGGCCTCGACCGGGACGTCCTCGACCGCTACCCGATCGAGCTGTCCGGCGGCATGAAGCAGCGCACCGTCATGGTGATCTCCACCCTGCTCGACCCCGCCGTCCTCATCGCCGACGAGGTCACCTCCGCCCTCGACGTCTCCACCCAGAAGGCGGTCGTCACCGCGCTCACCGGACTGCGCGACGCGGGCCTCGTCACCAGCATGCTCTTCATCACCCACGACCTGGCCCTGACCTCGCACATCGCCGACTCGATCATGGTGATGTACGCGGGGAAGCTCGCCGAGAAGGCGCCGACCCGGGCCCTCACGGCCGAACCCCGCCACCCGTACACCCGGATGCTCCTCGGCTCGCTCCCCGAGGTCGGCGTCCGCCACCGCGACCGCCCGCTCAGCGGCATCGCCGGCTCCCCGCCCTCGCTCCTCGACCCGCCGGCCGGCTGCCGCTTCCGCGACCGCTGCCCGCTCGCCGACGCCGGATGCGCCGAGGAGCCGCCGGTCGTGGAGATCGCCCCCCGTCACTCCGTCGCGTGCTGGAAGGCATGATGCTGACCCTGGACCGAGTCACCAAGACCTACCGCGCGGGCGCCTTCGGCGGCGGCTCCGTCACCGCCGTCGACCGGGTCTCCTTCGACGCGGCGCCCGGCGAAGTCGTCTCCCTCATCGGCGAGAGCGGCAGCGGCAAGTCCACCATCGGCCGCATGATCCTCGGCCTCACCCAGGTCTCCGGCGGCAGCCTCACCCTGGACGGCGCTCCCGTCCGCCCGGGCAAGGACTTCTACCGCCGCGTCCAGGGCGTCTTCCAGGACCCGTTCTCCTGCTACAACCCCGTCTTCAAGGCCGACCGCGTCTTCGCCATGATCCGCCGCGCCTACCACCCCGGCGTCGGCGACCGCGAGTGGGCGGAACGCGTCGAGAAGGCGGTACGCGACGTACGCCTCGACCCCGGCCAGGTACTCGGCCGCTACCCGCACCAGCTCAGCGGCGGCCAGCTGCAACGCCTCCTCATCGCCCGCGCCCTCCTGCTCGACCTCAGCTTCCTGGTCGCCGACGAGATCACCAGCATGCTCGACGCCTCCACCCGCATCGACGTGCTCAACCTGCTCGCCGGGCTGAAGGAACGCGGCCTCGGCGTCCTCTACATCACCCACGACCTCTCCCTCGGCACCTATCTCGCCGAACGGACCGTGGTGCTCCGCCGGGGCCGGGTCGTCGAACGCGGCGACACCCAGAAGGTGTTCGGCAACCCCCTCCACCCGTACACCCGGACCCTGCTGGCCGCCGTGCCCCGCCTCAACACCCCCTGGGACCCGCCGGAGCCCGTGGAGCGGTGCGCGTACCACGCGGGGGCGGCGGAACCCGGCGACTCCGGCGACTCAGCCGACTCCGGCGACTCCGCCGGTCTTCGCGAGGCCGAGCCCGATCACCATGTGGCCTGTGCCGGACTCCCCGACTGCGGAAGGATCACCGCGTGACACTCCACCGACTGCCCCTCGCCGACGGCTGGACGCTGCGCCCGGACGGGCCGGTCCCGCTCGCACTCCCCGACGGTGGGGTGCCCGCCACCGTCCCCGGGTGCGTCCACACCGACCTCCTCGCGGCGGGGCTCATCGACGACCCGTACCTGGACGACAACGAGAACCGGCTCGGCTGGATCGGCCGCACCGACTGGACGTACCGCACCACCTTCCGGCGGCCCGTCGTGCGGGACTCCTGTGCGGACCTCCGCTTCGACGGCCTCGACACCGTCGCCACCGTCACCCTGAACGGCACCGAGCTCGGCCGCACCGCCAACCAGCACCGCTCCTACCGCTTCCCCGTCGAGCACCTGCTCCGCGAGGGCACCAACACCCTGGAGATCCGCTTCACCGCCCCGTACGCCTACGCGGAAGCGCTCCGCGAACGCCTCGGCGACCGCCCCGGCGCCTACGCGGAGCCGTACCCCTTCATCCGGAAGATGGCCTGCAACTTCGGCTGGGACTGGGGCCCGACCCTCGTCACCTCCGGCATCTGGCGCCCCGCCGCCCTGGAGACCTGGACCGGCCCCCGGATCGCCGGGGTGAAGCTCCTCGGCGACGTCGGCCCGGACGGCGTGCCGCGCCTCTCGGTGGCGCTGACGGTGGACCGCCGGGGCGAGCGCGGCGGGGGTGGCGCGAGCGGCGGGGGTGGCGCGAGCGGCGACCACGCGGGAACGCTCGCCGCGCACGTCGAAGTCGCGGGCGAGCGGCACGCGTTCACCGTGCCCGCCGGCGAGACGACCGCGACCCTCGTGGTGCCCGTGCCGGGGGCGGAGCGCTGGTGGCCGCACAGCCACGGCGAGCAGCCGCTGTACGCCGTCGAGGTCCGGCTCGGCGGCCACGCCTGGCAGGGCAGGACCGGCTTCCGCACGGTCGCACTCGAGCGCGAGGCGTTCCGGATCGCCGTCAACGACGAACCGGTGTTCGTCCGGGGCGTGAACTGGATCCCCGACGACTGCTTCCCGTCCCGGATCACCCGGCAGCACCTCTCCGACCGGCTCGACGAAGCCGTCGCCGCCGGGGTCAACCTCGTACGCGTCTGGGGCGGCGGCCTCTACGAGAGCGACGACTTCTACGAACTGGCCGACGAGAAAGGCCTGTTGGTCTGGCAGGACTTCCTCTTCGCCTGCGCCGCCTACCCGGAGGAGCAGCCGCTGTACGACGAGGTCGCGGCCGAGGCCCGCGAGAACGTCGCCCGCCTCGCCCCGCACCCCTCCCTCGTGCTGTGGTGCGGCAACAACGAGAACCTGGAGGGCCACGCTGACTGGGGCTGGGCCAAGGAGCTCGGCGACCGTACCTGGGGGTACGGCTACTACCACGAGCTGCTCCCCGCGATCTGCGCCGAACTCGATCCCACCCGCCCGTACTGGCCCGGCTCGCCCTACTCCGGATCGCCCGAACTCCCTCCCAACGCACCGGAGTCGGGAACGGTCCACCTGTGGGACGTGTGGAACCGGGTGGACTACCGCCACTACGCCGACCACGCTCACCGCTTCGTCGCCGAGTTCGGCTTCCAGGGCCCGCCCGCGTACGCGACCCTCCGGCGCGCGATCAGCGGCCCGCTCGCACCCGACGCCCCGTACGTACGCCACCACCAGAAGGCCGAGGACGGCGACGCCAAACTGCTCCGGGGCCTCGGCGACCACCTCCCGCGGCCGGGCGGCACCGGCACCGCCTCCTTCGACGACTGGCACTGGCTCACCCAGCTCAACCAGGCCCGCGCCGTCGCCTTCGGTATCCGCCACTTCCGCTCGCAGGCCCCCTACTGCATGGGCTCCATCGTCTGGCAGCTCAACGACTGCTGGCCTGTCGTCTCCTGGTCCGCCCTCGACGGCGACGGCCGCCGCAAACCCCTCTGGTACGCACTGCGTTCGGTGTACGCCGACCGCCTCGCCGTCCTCCGTGACGCCACCCTCCACCTGGTCAACGACGCCGCCGCCCCCTGGGACGGCACCCTCCGCCTGACCCGGCACGCGCTCGACGGCACGGTCCTCGCCGAGGAGCGGCTGCCCGTCACCACGGCCGCGCGGAACGTCACCCGCGTACCCCTCCCGCCGTCCGTCGCCACCCCGGCCGACCCGGCGCGCGAGCTGCTGACGGTACGGCTCGGGGACCTGCGGACCGTGGAGTTCTACGCGGAGGACCCCGCCGTGGACCTCCCCCCGGCACGCTGGACGGCGACCGTCACCCCTGACGGTCCGGCTGCCTACGAGGTACGCGTGACCGCCCACACCCTCCTGCGCGATCTCGCGCTCTTCCCCGACCGCCTGGACCCGGCGGCCCGGGTGGACGAGATGCTCGTGACCCTGCTGCCCGGCGAAACCACCCTCTTCCACGTCACCGGAGCCCCCCTCGCCGACCCGGACGCCCTCACCCGGAGGCCGGTGCTGCGGTGCGTGAACGACGACGTGCGCGACCGCCTGATCGAGGCGTCCGGCTGACGGCAGGGGAACGGGGGTGGCGAGGCCCTGGCGAACGGTGGTGGAGGTCCGGCGTATTCGTCCGTAAGAGTGCGGCGACTTTCCGTCAATCCCGTTCGCCGGGGAGAGGGACCATGATCGGGTCCGGGCCGTGGTCATGACCTCGGAGCGTGGTCTGACGCACCATCAAGCGATCAATAAAATAAGACAACATCGCGCGACTGCGCCGCTGGTGGGGGGCACCCCCGGATAGGGTCAAGGCCCGACGCGGAGCCGCGCGCCAGCCCGGGTGGTGGAACGCAGACACGGCGAGCTTAAACCTCGCTGCCCCTCGGGGGCGTGCCGGTTCGAGTCCGGCTCCGGGCACCCATTCTCATCGCGGCTCCGACCCTGGACAGGGGTCGGATTCCGTCCGTGTTCCCGCGGTGGCGCCGGCGCATCCGCGCCCCTCGGCCCGACCCGCCACCCCGATGCGGCTGAACTCCGGAGTGCGGGCCCGTCGGGACCCGCCGTGGCCGTGCCGACCCTGCTGGGCCGGCACCTGTCCACGGCCGCGGCGACGCGGGAGGAGGCCGTGGCGCTCGCGGGTGCGGTGGTGGCGCTCGCGGGTCCGGTGGCGGAACACCACCCCTGGGGCGACCCGGGGGTGTGAGCCGTACCGATCGTGCGGGGGCCGAGCGGTGCGTGCCAAAGGTCAGGAACTCCGTCGAAGGGCCCTGACCGGCAGCCGTCGGACGCTTTCAGCCATCTCCTCCCGGCCCTCATCCAGGCACCCCCCGGCGCCCGAATCCCTACGTGAACACACAACGAGAGGGACCTCGCGCGGTGGAGCCCGATGCCGCATACCGTGCGTATTTACGGCATACCATCCAGTGCTCGACCTGCCGCGCGGGTGAGCGCTGCGCGTCCGCGTCGCGGCTGGCCGAGGAATGGCGGAGGTTCCGTTGATCTGTGTGGACTGCGATCAGGCCATTCTCGGGCCGGCCGTGCTGGTGTCGGAGGCGGACAGCATGTCCGGGGCGCGGGCCGATGCCTACGCCCACCCGCCCAATTCTCCGGAGTGCGTGCCCCGTACGCCCGGCAAGGCCAAGCTGCGACGCCTCATCGACGGCGGGGTGGGACCGGGGCGCGCAGGTGCGGGGTGAGCGGCGTTCCCGGCGGCGCCTTCCGCGGCCGTCCCACCGGCCCCTCCGTTCCGCGAACTTCCGGGCCGACGAAATCCCGCTGCGCGAAGGCGCGTTGGGCGCGAGGATGAGGGGATGCGGAAGATTCCCACGCTGTTCCTGCGCGACTTCGCGACCCGCCCGGCGGGCGTACGTCCCGAGGTGACGCCCGGTTGCGACTGGGTGCTCGCCGGAGAGGGCGTGGCCACCCGCAAGTACGACGGCACGTGCGTACGGGTGGACGGGGCGGGGAACTGGTGGGCACGGCGCGAGGTGCGGGCCGGGCGGGCGGCGCCGCCGGAGTTCGTGCCGCTGTCCACGGACCCGGCCACGGGGAAGACGGTCGGCTGGGAGCCGGTCGCCCTGTCGCCCTTCGCGGGGTTCCACGCGGAGGCGCTGGCCGGAGCCGGGCGGCAGGAGTGGCCGCCGGGGACGTACGAACTGATCGGGCCGAGGATCAACGGGAACCCCGAGCGCGGCGAAGCGCACCGGCTCGTCGCGCACGCCACCGCCGAGCGACTCGACGTGGCGGAGCCGACGTTCGCGGGAATCCGCGCCCGGGTGCGCGCGCTGTCGGCCGACGGGTGCGAGGGCATCGTCTGGCACCACCCCGACGGCCGGATGGCGAAGATCAAGGCCAGGGACTTCCCGGAAGCCGGCGGCCGGACGGCTGGAGGGAGCGGGTGAGCCGCCCCGCTTCGTTGGGCTCCGGGCGGGGGAGGCTCGGCCTCAGGGCCGGGGCCACGGCCGTCCGCCGAGGCGTTCCAGGTCGGAGTTGAACCGGCGGAGGTAGTCGGCGAAGGCGGCGACGTCCTCGCGCGGCCAGTCGACCATCACCCGGCCCAGGGCGGCGACCGTCCCCTCGCGCTCCTCGTCGAGGATGCGGCTGCCTTCCGCGGTGATGCGGAACTTGCGGGCCATCCCGCCTGCCGGGTCGGGGATGCGCTGGACGAGTCCGGCGCGCATCGCCGCCGTGGTCTGGCGGTTGAGCGTCGAGACGTCGAGGTCGAACGCGTCGCTCAACTCCCCGATGGACATGGGCCCCTGGATGCGGATGCGACTGAGCAGGATGTACGCGCTGCGCTCCAGGACGCCGTCCTCGCGGCGGCCCTTGCGGTGGTTCAGGAGCCCGTGGCGACTGAGCAGCATCTGCTCGTACTCGACGTCCTTGACGGCCCTGTCCATGGGGGAATGCCTCCAGCTTCCTGCCGGGCCGGTACGTGGGGGTCCCGGGGTGGCCCGGCTCCATCCTGACACATGGTGTGCATCGAGCACATGACATGCATAATGCAATGGGCGTGCACGATGCTCACCCTTGTCCCGCCCTGCTCCGGCCCGCCCGATTTTCGTCCCGGACCTCCCGTCCCGACCCACATCGAGGAATCGCGTTATGGACGCCCCCCAGCCCACGGCCCGCACAGGCGGCGTGATCACCACGCTGGCCCTCGCCGGCACCGCCGCCGCGATCATGCAGACCCTGGTCACCCCGCTGATCGCCGAGCTCCCGCAGATCCTGCACACCTCGTCCTCGAACACGGCCTGGGTCATCACGGTCACGCTGCTCGTCGCGGGCGTGTGCGTACCGGTCACCGGCCGCCTCGGCGACCTCCTCGGCAAGCGCCGGATGCTCCTGGCGTGCGCCGTCCCGCTGATCGTCGGCTCCGTGGTCTGCGCGCTGTCCTCCTCCATCGTGCCGATGATCGTCGGCCGGGGTCTCCAGGGCATGGGCATGGGCATGGTGCCGCTCGGCATCGCACTGCTCCGTGACGTGGTCCCCGCCGAGAAGCTCAGCAGCTCGATCGCCCTGGTCAGCGCCTCCATGGGCATCGGCGGCGCCCTCGGCCTGCCGATCTCCGCCGCCGTCGCCGAGTACACCAGCTGGCGAGTCCTGTTCTGGGGCTCCGCGGTGCTCGCGCTGATCGTCGCCGTACTGATCCACACCTTCGTCCCGGACGTCCCGGCCGGGGCCAAGGGCCAGCGCTTCGACGCACCCGGAGCGGTCGGGCTCGCCATCGGCCTGGTCTCCCTGCTGCTCGCCATCTCCAAGGGCGCCGACTGGGGCTGGGGCTCGGGCACCACGCTCGGTCTGTTCGCCGTGGCCGTCGTGGCCCTGGGCGTCTGGGGCTTCTACGAGCTCCGCACCCGCGACCCGCTGGTCGACCTGAGGACCACCGCCCGCCCCCGTGTCCTCATGACCAACATCTCCTCGATCCTGGTCGGCGTCGGCATGTACTCCTTCATGCTGATCGCCCCGCAGCTCCTCCAGTTCCCCGAGGCCACCGGCTACGGCCTGGGCCAGTCGATGCTGGCGTGCGGCCTCTGGATGGCCCCCGGCGGCGTGATGATGATGATCGTCTCGCCGCTCGGCGGAAAGCTGATCAACGCCCGCGGCCCGAAGATCGCCCTCGTCCTCGGCGCGCTCGTCATCTCCGCCGGCTACGGCCTTTCCCTCTTCCTCATGGGCTCCGCCTGGGGCCTGATGATCGTCGGAATCGTCATCAACAGCGGCGTCGGCCTCGCCTACGGCGCGATGCCCGCCCTGATCATGAGCTCCGTCCCGATCTCCGAGACCGCCGCCGCCAACGGCTTCAACACCCTGATGCGCTCGCTCGGTACGACCATCGGCTCGGCCGTCATCGGTGTGGTCCTCGCCCAGATGACCATCGACCTCGGCGGCCACTCCCTCGCCTCCGAGGACGGCTTCCGCGTCGGCCTGACGGTCGGCTGCGGTGTCGCCCTGGTCGCCGCCGCCGTCGCCGCCTTCATCCCGGGCCTCGTCCGCCCGGCCGCCGACAAGGACGAGGCCGGCGAGGCCCCGGCCGAGAAGGCCGCCGTCGAAGCCGCCTGATCCGTCGCCGTACCGCCCGAAGCGCTACGACCAGGAGGGCCCCGCACACACTGACGTGTGTGCGGGGCCCTCCTCGCTCGTGCAGGGGACCCGGACTTCACCGCTTGCGGACGGGGCTCCGTACGGAGGCTCCCCGCCGTCAGGCCGGGTCGTCGGCCTCGAACGGCAGCCGAACGCCGTCCCCGTGCAGGTGGATGCCGGGACTCGGGCCGCCCTCATCGCCGAGGCCCGTCACACCCCCTGCTTCGCCACGTACTCCCGTGCCGCCGCCAGCGCCTCCGGGTGCAGCGCCTCGCCCGCCGGGAGGAGGCGCGGCAGCAGGGTGCGGTCGGTGAAGGAGCGGAACTCCAGCGCGGCGGTCACCCCGTGGTCCGGGCGGTGGACGATCTCGATCGGGTCCCCGGCGCTGATGGAGCCGGGGGTGATGACCCGCAGGTACGCGCCGGTGACCGCCTCCTGGCTGAAGCGCTTCACCCAGCGCTCCTCCTGTACGTGGCCCGCGAACGTCCGGCACGGGATGCGCCCTGCGGTCACCTCCAGGACCAGGTCCGGTCCGATCCGCCACCGCTCGCCGACCAGCGCCTCGCTGACCGCCAGGCCCACGGTCGTCAGGTTCTCGCCGAAGATCCCGTTCGGCAGCGGCCTGCCCACCTTCCGCTCCCAGGCGTCGAGCTCCTCGCGGGCGTACGCGTACACCGCCTGGTCGCTGCCGCCGTGGTGGCGCAGGTCGCAGACGGCGTCCCCGGCCAGACCGCTGCCGCCGGTGCCCTTCGGTCCCGGGTCGGTCACCCGGACCGGGCCCTCCACCGGGCGCTTGTCGATGCCGGTGAGGCCGTTGCGGGAGCTGGTGTGCTCGGAGTGGCGGGCGGTCCCGACGTTCACGGTCAGCAGATGCATGGAGCAAGGTTAGAGCCCGGGGCATCAAAGTCGCACGGTAGTTTTTCGCGATCATCAGAAGTGACGCTTATGGTGGAAGGGTGATCGAAGCCCGTCATCTCCGCGTCCTGCGCGCCGTCGCCACCACCGGCTCGTTCTCCGCCGCCGCCCGCGAACTGGGCTTCACCCAGCCGGCCATCAGCCAGCAGATGAAGGCGCTGGAATCGTCGGCCGGCACACCGCTCCTGATCCGTACGGGCCGGGAGATGCGGCTCACCCAGGCCGGCGAGGCCCTCGTGCGGCACGCCTCCGGCATCCTCGCCGGGCTGACCGCGGCCGAGGAAGAGGTCGCCGCCATCGCGGGGCTGCGCGCGGGCCGGGTCCGGCTCGTCTCCTTCCCCAGCGGCAGCTCCACCCTCGTCCCGGGCGCCCTCGCCGCACTGCGCGCCGAGCACCCCGGCACCCAGGTCTCGCTGGTGGAGGCCGAACCGCCCCGCTCCGTGGAGATGCTCCGCGACGGGGACTGCGACATCGCGCTCGCCTTCCGGTACGGGAACTCCGGTGCCGGTGAGGGCGCGGAAAGCGGTGACGGCGACTGGAACGACCTGGTGGTCCGGCCGCTGCTCGCGGACCGTCTGATCGGGCTGCTGCCCGAGGACCACCGGCTGGCCGGGACGGACGCCATCGACATCGGCGAACTCGCCGGGGACCCGTGGATCGCCGGCTGCCCGCGCTGCCGCCGGCAGCTCGTGGAGGTCTGCGAGGAGTCCGGCTTCACCCCCCGTATCGACTTCGCCACCGACGACTACCCCGCCGTGATCGGACTGGTCGGCGCCGGGCTCGGAGTGGCGGTACTGCCCGCGCTGGCGATCGAGTCGGTACGGCCCAAGGGCGCCGTGACCGTGACGGTGGAGCCCGCCGTGGTGCGCGAGATCGTGGCGCTGACCCTGCCGGACCTGGCCCGGGTTCCCGCCGTGGCGGCCACCCTGGACCAGCTGTCGCTGGCGGCGGAGCGCTGATCCCCCCGGTTCCGCCGGTCCCGCCGAGTCGGTCGACCGGGCCGGTTCGCTGATCGCGCGGTGACTGAAGAAACGTTCCTGCGGTTACGGGCCGGCGTGCGCCCCTCAGTCGTGCCGCGCGCTGTCGCCCGTACCGGACGGGGCCGCCGTGATCAGGCGGTTGCGGGCGCGGCCCATCAGTTCCTCGCGTTCGTCCTCGGTCAGGCCGCCCCACACGCCGTAGGGCTCGCGGACCGCCAGCGCGTGGGCGGCGCACTCGGCGCGGACCGGGCAGCGCATGCACACCTCTTTCGCCGAGGTCTCGCGGGCGCTGCGGGCGGCTCCGCGTTCGCCCTCGGGGTGGAAGAACAGTGAACTGTCGACCCCCCGGCAGGCCGCGAGCAGCTGCCAGTCCCACAGGTCCGCGTTGGGTCCGGGAAGGCGGGAGAAATCTGCCATTGCTTGTCCCCTCGAAACCGTGCTCTGCCGGAGGCGTCGTCCCGGCAGTCGCAGTCCGTCGTCGTCCGTCGGTGGGCCGATCCTCAGACCCCAGTCCCTCGGTTCCGCAGGGGCTGAGGCGTGACCGTACATCTATGGTCGTAGTAGATGTAAATATGACTGATTGCGAATCTAGTCACAGACACCAGCAAAAGGGAAGAAAACCCGCCAAATAGGGCACGTCAACCGGTGAAGTTTCGGTTGAAGGGTGAAGCGCCCGAGTCGATCCGCTCCGTGTGTGCGACCTCACGTAGAGTGCCGAACCCTACGGTCCGACCCGTAACTCTTTCGAGTGACCATCGTTGAGAGTGCGGAGGCGGTTGGCGACTAACCGGCTCGGGCACATGTCCGAGGGGGTCAACCGCACAGGTGACGACTTGTATCAGCCTGGAGGCTCAAGGTGACGCGCATCAGCTGCGGAGGACGGTCATGACATCCGTCCTCGTCTGCGACGACTCCCCGCTCGCCCGAGAGGCGCTCCGTCGCGCGGTTGCGACCGTGCCCGGCGTCGAGCGTGTGACGACGGCGGCCAACGGCGAGGAAGTACTCCGCCGCTGGGGAGCCGACCGTTCGGATTTGATTCTGATGGACGTCCGCATGCCCGGCCTGGGAGGTGTGGAGACCGTCCGGCGGCTGCTCTCCGCCGACCCCGGCGCCCGGATCATCATGCTGACGGTCGCCGAGGACCTGGACGGTGTCGCGCTCGCGGTCGCCGCCGGTGCCCGCGGCTATCTGCACAAGGACGCCTCGCGCGCCGAGCTGCGGGCCACCGTGACCCAGGCGCTGGCCGACCCGACGTGGCGGCTCGCCCCGCGCCGGCTGCGGTCCGCGGAGATGGGCGCGGCCCCCACGCTCACCGCGCGTGAGATCCAGGTGCTCGAAGGCATGAGCCACGGCCGGTCCAACGCGGAGATCGGGCGCGAGCTCTTCCTCTCCGAGGACACGGTCAAGACCCACGCCCGGAGGCTGTTCAAGAAGCTCGGAGCCTCGGACCGTGCCCACGCCGTGGCGCTCGGATTCCGCTGGGGCCTGGTGCGCTGAGCCGTGCCGTCCCCGACGTGCCGGAACCGTCCCCGTCCGCGGACCCGCGGACGGGGCGACGGAGGGCACGGGCGGGGCGGCCCGCTCACGGCGGGCCGGTCGCGGCGGAGGTGGGTGACGCTTCCCGCCCGATGACGCATCCTTGAGCTGTGGAGTTCCTCGGGAACGACGATTCGGACCAGCGGATCCAGCGGAAGGGGAGGGCGCAGGACATGACATCCGGCGCACCCGCTCGTAACGCTTCGGTGCACAACTCGGAACGCGATGGCGCGGACAGGTCGGCACCAAGGCACCATGGTCCGATGCGCGACGACGAGACGACGGTGATCGCTGCCCTGGTGCATCGGGCCGTGGACGGCGACGCGCAGGCAACCCACGACCTGCTGGCCCACGTCCACCCCCTCGCCCTGCGGTACTGCCGGTCCCGGCTGAACCGGCTGCCCGGTGACGCTCGTCACTTCGTCGAGGACCTGGCGCAGGAAGTCTGCGTCGCCGTACTGATGGCGCTGCCCCGCTACCGCGACACCGGCCGCCCCTTCGAGGCGTTCGTCTTCGCCATCGCCGGGCACAAGGTCGCCGACCTCCAGCGCGCCGCGATGCGCCACCCCGGGTCCACGGCCGTTCCGTCCGACGAAATGCCCGAGCGCCCCGACGACTCCCTCGGCCCGGAGGAACGCGCACTGCTCAGCAGCGACGCGGCCTGGGCCAAGAAGCTCCTCGCCAACCTCCCGGAGAACCAGCGCGAGCTGCTCGTCCTGCGGGTCGCGGTCGGCCTGACCGCCGAGGAGACCGGACAGATGCTGGGCATGTCCCCGGGCGCCGTACGCGTCGCCCAGCACCGCGCGCTCAGTCGGCTGCGCGCCCTCGCCGAACAGTGACTTCGGACGCACCCGTGACGCACCCGCGCCGCCCGCCCCGGGGCGGGCCCCCGGATTCCCCGGGCGTCCCGGGGTTCTGGAGGAACCTACGGAGAGGCTCGACGATCTTGGTCGTGGAATGAGACACCCCCGAAGGCCGTTAGCATGGACATCCGCACCGATCAAGACCATTTGGGGAAGGTGTCATGACTGCAAACGTCGACGGAGTGCCTGAGAAGTTCGCGACGCTCGGGCTGACATACGACGACGTGCTGTTGCTGCCGGGCGCGTCGGAGGTCCTGCCCAACGCGGTCGACACCTCGACCCTCATCTCCCGCAACGTGCGCGTGAACATCCCCCTGCTGTCCGCCGCCATGGACAAGGTGACCGAGTCGCGGATGGCGATCGCGATGGCCCGTCAGGGCGGCGTGGGCGTGCTGCACCGCAACCTCTCGATCGAGGACCAGGTGAACCAGGTCGACCTGGTCAAGCGGTCCGAGTCCGGGATGGTCACCGACCCGATCACCGTGCACCCCGACGCCACCCTCGGCGAGGCGGACGCGCTCTGTGCGAAGTTCCGTATCAGCGGCGTGCCGGTCACCGACGCGGCGGGCAAGCTCCTGGGCATCGTGACCAACCGTGACATGGCCTTCGAGTCCGACCGTTCGCGCCAGGTGCGCGAGGTCATGACGCCGATGCCGCTCGTCACCGGCAGGGTCGGCATCTCCGGCGTGGAAGCGATGGAGCTGCTCCGCCGTCACAAGATCGAGAAGCTGCCGCTGGTCGACGAGGCGGGCACCCTCAAGGGCCTCATCACGGTCAAGGACTTCAAGAAGGCCGAGCAGTACCCCAACGCCGCCAAGGACGCCGAAGGCCGTCTGCTGGTCGGCGCGGCCGTCGGCGCCAGCCCCGAGGCGCTGGACCGCGCCCAGGCGCTCGCCTCCGCCGGGGTCGACTTCCTCATCGTCGACACCTCGCACGGCCACAACAGCAACGCCCTCAACTGGATGGCGAAGATCAAGTCGAGCGTCGGCATAGACGTCATCGGCGGCAACGTCGCCACCCGCGACGGCGCCCAGGCGCTGATCGACGCCGGCGTCGACGGAGTGAAGGTCGGCGTCGGACCCGGCTCGATCTGTACCACCCGTGTAGTCGCCGGCATCGGCGTCCCGCAGGTCACCGCGATCTACGAAGCCGCTCTCGCCGCCCGCGCGGCGGGTGTGCCGGTCATCGGCGACGGCGGCCTGCAGTACTCCGGCGACATCGGCAAGGCGCTCGCCGCCGGCGCTGACAGCGTGATGCTGGGTAGCCTCCTCGCGGGCTGCGAGGAGTCGCCGGGTGAGCTGATGTTCATCAACGGCAAGCAGTTCAAGTCGTACCGGGGCATGGGTTCGCTGGGCGCCATGCAGTCCCGCGGCCAGGGCCGTTCGTACTCCAAGGACCGGTACTTCCAGGCCGAGGTGTCCTCGGACGACAAGCTCGTCCCCGAGGGCATCGAGGGCCAGGTTCCCTACCGGGGCCCGCTGGCCAACGTCCTCCACCAGCTCGTCGGCGGCCTGCGGCAGACCATGGGTTACGTGGGCGCCGAGTCCGTCGACCAGATGGAGAGCAAGGGACGCTTCGTGCGCATCACGTCGGCGGGTCTCAAGGAGAGCCACCCGCACGACATCCAGATGACGGTCGAGGCACCGAACTACAGCAGGAAGTAGCACCGGACACGGTGCGGGAGGGGCGGCCGGGGTTCCCCGGGCCGCCCCTCCCGCGTGTGTCGGGGATACTGGTCAGCGCAGACGTAGAGGGAAAGGCCACACATCGTGACTGAGATCGAGATCGGGCGCGGCAAGCGCGGCCGCCGGGCATACGCATTCGACGACATCGCTGTCGTACCGAGCCGCAGGACCCGGGACCCGAAGGAGGTCTCGATCGCCTGGCAGATCGACGCCTACCGCTTCGAGCTGCCGTTCCTGGCCGCTCCCATGGACTCCGTGGTCTCCCCGCAGCATGCCATCCGCATCGGCGAGCTCGGCGGACTCGGCGTCCTCAACCTGGAGGGTCTGTGGACCCGCCACGAGGACCCGCAGCCGCTGCTCGACGAGATCGCCGAGATGCCGGTCGAGTCCGCGACCCGGCGCCTCCAGGAGATCTACTCCGCGCCGATCCAGGAGGAGCTGATCGGGCAGCGCATCAAGGAGGTGCGCGACTCCGGTGTCGTCACCGCCGCCGCGCTCTCGCCGCAGCGCACCGCCCAGTTCTCCAAGGCCGTCGTCGACGCCGGGGTGGACATCTTCGTCATCCGCGGTACGACCGTCTCGGCCGAGCACGTCTCCGGCGCCGCCGAGCCGCTCAACCTCAAGCAGTTCATCTACGAGCTGGACGTCCCGGTGATCGTCGGCGGCTGCGCCACGTACACCGCGGCCCTGCACCTGATGCGCACCGGCGCGGCGGGTGTCCTGGTCGGCTTCGGCGGCGGCGCCGCGCACACCACCCGCAACGTCTTCGGCATCCAGGTGCCGATGGCGACCGCCGTGGCGGACGTGGCGGGTGCCCGCCGCGACTACATGGACGAGTCCGGCGGCCGGTACGTGCACGTCATCGCGGACGGCGGCGTCGGCTGGTCCGGCGACCTGCCGAAGGCCATCGCCTGCGGCGCGGACGCCGTGATGATGGGCTCCCCGCTGGCCCGCGCCACCGACGCCCCGGGCCGTGGCCGCCACTGGGGCATGGAGGCCGTCCACGAGGACGTGCCGCGCGGCAAGCTGGTGGACCTCGGCCCGGTCGGTACGACCGAGGAGGTGCTGACCGGCCCGTCGCACACCCCGGACGGCTCGATGAACATCTTCGGCGCCCTGCGCCGCGCGATGGCCACGACCGGCTACAGCGACCTCAAGGAGTTCCAGCGCGTCGAGGTCACGGTGGCGGACTCGCAGCACCGCCGCTGACCGCGTTCCGCGCGGCCTCCGGGCCTACGGAGAAGGGCCCCGACCACACCTGGTGGTCGGGGCGCCAGAGGATGGACCTGCAGCGCGGTTGCCCCCGGGGAGTAGGACACCGCGAT